>NZ_JAKJIB010000066.1 GCF_021864505.1 Falsiroseomonas oryziterrae | reverse complement strand
ATCATCCTTGGCGCGGCGCGCCTCCGCCCACGCCGCCTCGGCCTCCGCGATCTCGTTCGCGGGCGGACCCGCGGCCCCGGTCTCGTCCGTCGCCAGCGAGGCCGCGCTCGCCTCGACGTCGAACTCGGGGTCCTCCGCCGCCGGGGCGGCCCGCAGCATCTCCTCGCGGTAGGCGGCGGCCTTGCGGAGGTTGTCGAGGCCGTTCCCGGCCGACTTCTTCTGCATCGCCTCGTCGATCGCCGCGTGCGCCAGAAGGACGCCCTTGTCGCCGCCGAACTTCCCCGGATTCTCGCGCTGCAGCGCGCGGGCTTTCCGGTGCTTGCGCAGCGTCAGCCCCGCGGCCTTGCCGTTCATCGCGCCCTGGATCGTCGCCTCGATCGGACGACCCGTGTCCGGGTCCACGACGGCGACGCGCGACAGGTCGAAGCGATTGATGACGACCTTGACCGGGGTCGGCTTGCCGAGGCGGACCCGCAGGTCGGCGAGGTCGGGGCTGTTGAAGATCAGCCCCTCGAACTCGACGCCGTAGCGCTGCGGCGTCGGCCACGCGACGGGCGTCAGGATGCGCGCGAGCTCGGCCGGGGCGGGCGGCAGCGGGACGCCGCCGTGCTCCGCGACGCTCGCGTTCCAGGCTTCCAGGGGCGAGATGCCCAGGGTCCGGTGCTTCCGCGGCATGTAGATGTCCACGATCCAGCGGACGACGTGGTCACGCAGCTCGTCGAGGGTGACGACGGCCACCTTCTCCGGCGGCGTCTTGTCCCGGCGCAAGTAGAAGTCGTTGAAGACCGTCCCGGGAACGCGATGGAAGACCTGGCGTGCGAGCGTGCCGAGGAAGCGCTCGACGATGCCCTTGTACCAAGCCTTGAGGACCGGGGTGTATTGGACGTCGATGTTCAGCAGGTGGCACGCCTCGCGGAAGGCGCGCGACTTGAACTCCCGGCCCTGGTCCGGGACCAGGACCGCGGGAACGCCGAAGCACGGCCACTTGCCCGCGATCCCGGGGACGGACGCCAGGAGGTCGTCCTTGGGGAGGATGGCGCCCGTCATGGCATCGAAGACGACCTCGGTGCTCGGATGGTCGAAGCCGATGCACACGAACATCACCGCGCGGGTGCCCCGGTCGATGACGCTGGTCACCAGAGGTCGGCCGATCGGCAGGCCGCTGTCCTCGTCCACGACGATGGCGTCCACCCAGCTGTGGTCGATCTCCCAGACCTCGTTGTGCCGCGTGACGACCGGGCCGGAGCCGACCGGGCGCCAGCGCTGGCGTGCCGCGTGCTTGCCCTCGCGACAGAAGTCGCGCGTGAAGGCGTCGATCCGGCGGCACTCGCGGTAGACGGAATCGAGGCTCGGCGCGACGAGGTGATCCTCCGCGGGAAGTCCCTCGTTGTGGTCCTCGAACGCCTTGACGACGAGGGCGTGGACCGCCGTGACGGGCAGGTTCTGCTCGGTCAGCCAGTGCGTCACGACGGTCTTCTTCAGGATCTCGCGCACCTTGGGCGCCAGGGCGTCCCGGCGATAGCCGCGGCGGGAGATCTGCGGCACCAGCATCTCCGGGTCCTCCCCATGCAGCAGCCAGTCGCGGATCCAGCGGAGGACACTCCGCGCCGACGGCGCCACCTCTTTGCGACGGCGCGCCTCCTCAGCGACGAGGTCGGCGATGGCGTGAACCGTCCTGCTCGGCCGCCCGGCGGCGTTCCAGGCGCGCACGTAGGACAGGCGGCGCATCGCCTCCTTCGCCTGCTCGGGATCGACCGTGTCCAGGCTGGCCCGGGGCGGCTGGTCTGCGGCCTCGAGCCTGTCGGCCTCTTCGGAGGACACGAGGCGCATGTGGCCGGACTGCTGCATGTCGAGCAGTTTGCGGTCGGACAGGGAGTATCAAACGTGGAAGGACTCGCCGCAGCCGCAGCGGCCCTTTTCGTTCGGATTGGTGAAGGTGAAGCCGGCCGACATCTGCTTCACCTCGTAGTCCATCACGGTCCCGATCAGGAACAGCGTCGCCTTGCGGTCCACCAGGACCGTCACGCCCTTGTCCGTCACCGTCTCGTCGCCCGGGCCCGCCGCATCGACCCAGGACAGGTCGTAGGACATGCCGGAGCAGCCCTTCGTCTTGACGGCGATGCGCAGCAGCTTGCCCTGCTCGCCCTTCTCGTAGAGGGCGCGCAGGCGCTCGGCCGCCGCGTCGGACAGCTGCATCAGGGGGGGCAGGGCCCGCTTCGGGCGGGGAGGAGCGTCGGTGGTGATGCTCATGATGGGAACCTTAGCGCAGCTCCGCGTGATCGGTGCCAGGGAAAACGGGGGCAGGCGGGTCAGTACATGTTGAGGGCGAGGCGGGCGTCCTCGCTCATCCGGCTCTGGTCCCAGGGCGGGTCCCAGACGACCTCGACGAGCACGTCGGTGACGCCGGGGACGGCGCGCACCGCTTCCTCGACCTGGGCCGGCAGCTCCTGCGCCGAGGGGCAGGAGGGGGTGGTGAGGGTCATCTCGACCTTCACCTTGCCGTCATCCTCGATCTCGATCGCGTAGACCAGGCCGAGCTCGTAGATGTCGACCGGGATCTCCGGGTCGAAGACCGTCTTGATGACGGAGATGACGGCGTCCTCGCTCACGCGGACGGGCGGCTCGGTCGCGCCGTCGGGCGTCCAGGCGCCGTGCACCGGCTGGTCCGGCGCGCTCGGCATGTCATTCACTGCTCGCCTCCTTCGCGCCGTCGAGCGCGGCATTCAGCGTGTGCCAGGCCAGCGTCGCGCACTTCACCCGGCTCGGGAATTCGTGCACGCCGGAGAGGGGCGTCAGGCGTTCCATCTCGTCCGCGAGATCCGCGCCGCATTCCGGGCAGGTGCCCGTCATGGCGAGCTCGCGGAAGGCCTCGCCCATCTGCCGGGCCTGGGCGGGAGTCTTGCCCTTCACCGTCTCGGTCATCAGCGACGCGCTGGCCATGGAGATGGCGCAGCCGCGGCCCTGGAAGGCGGCGTCCTCGATCGCGCCGTCGGGCGCGGTCTTCAGGAACAGCTCCATCCGGTCGCCGCACATGGGGTTGTCGCCGCGCGCGGTCAGCGTGGCGTCGTCCAGCCGGCGGAAGTTCCGAGGCTTTCGGCCGTGGTCGAGGATCACGTCCTGGTAGAGATCGCGTAGATCCCCGAACAGGTCGGTCATCGAAAGAACTCCCGCGCCTGCGTCAGCGCATCGGCCAGCAGGTCCACCTCCTCGGGCGTCGTGTAGAGGCCGAAGGAGGCGCGGCAGGTGCTCTCGACGCCAAAGCGCGCATGCAGTGGCTCGGCGCAATGCCGGCCCGAACGCACGGCGATGCCGGCGCGGTCGAGCAGCGTCGCGATGTCATGCGCATGCGCGGTGTCGAGCGCGAAGGCGAAGACGCCGCCGCGGTCCTGCGCGCGGCCGAGCAGCGTCAGCCCTTCGATATGCGGCAGCTTCGCCATGGCGCGGTCCACCAGCGCACGCTCATGCGCCTCCACCGCCTCCCAGCCGATCGCCGTCACGTAGTCGATCGCGGCATGCAGGCCGATGGCCTCCACGATGGGCGGCGTGCCGGCCTCGAACTTCGCCGGGATGGGCGCCCAGACGGAACGCTCCAGGCTGACCTCGGAGATCATGTCGCCGCCGCCGAGGAAGGGCGGCATGGCGTTCAGCAGATCGGCCTTGGCGTAGAGCACGCCGATGCCCGTGGGCCCGTAGAGCTTGTGGCCGGTGAAGCAGTAGAAATCCGCGTCGATGGCCTGCACGTCCACGCGCCGGTGCACAGCGGCCTGGCTGCCGTCGAACAGCACCTTGGCACCCGCCTCGTGTGCCATCCGCGCGATGCGCTCGGCCGGCGTGACGGTGCCGAGCACGTTGGACATCTGGGTCACCGCGACGAGGCCGACCTTGCCGTCGGCGAGCTTCGCGGCGAGGTCGTCCATGTCGAGCTCGCCGGCGTCCGTCACGCGCGCCACGCGCAGCTCGATGCCATGCGCGTCGCGCAGCATCTGCCAGGGCACCAGGTTCGCATGGTGCTCCATCTCGGAGATCACCACGGCCTGGCCCGGCTTCAGCACGCCGCGGCCATAGCTGTGGGCGACGAGGTTGATCGCCTCGGTGCTGGACTTGGTGAAGACGATCTCGCGCTCGTCGGCGGCGTTGAGGAAGCGCGCGACCGCGCCGCGCGCGGCCTCGTAGGCCTCGGTCGCCTGCTCGCTCATGCGGTAGGCGCCGCGATGGACGTTGGCGTAGGCCGTCTCCATCATCCGCACCATCGCGCCGATCACCTGGCGCGGCTTCTGCGCCGAGGCTCCGCTGTCGAGGAAGGTGAAGGGCTTGCCCCGCACCGTCTCGGACAGGATCGGGAAGTCGGCGCGGATGCGCCGGACGTCGAACGCCCGGTTCGTCGTGCTGCCCGGCGCGCGGGAGACGGCCTGCCCGTCCATCATGCCTCCTCGAGGCCGCCCGCCACGCCCTGGCGGCCCCACCAGCCGGCGACGCCGCGGGTCAGCGCGGTGCGGATGGTCTCGTCGGCCACGGCCTCCACGGCCTCGGTCAGGAAGGCCTCGACCAGGATGGCCTTGGCCTGCGCCTCGGGGATGCCGCGCGCGCGGAGGAAGAACAGGTGGTCCGCATCCAGCTCGCCCACCGTCGCGCCGTGGCTGCACTTCACGTCGTCGGCGTAGATCTCGAGCTGCGGCTTGCTGTCGATCTCGGCCTCCGGGCTCAGCAGCAGCGCCTGGTTCATCTGGTAGCCGTCGGTCTTCTGGGCGACCTGATGGACGTGGATCTTGCCCTGGAAGACGCCGCGCGAGCGGCCGGCCAGCACCGTCTTGTAGGTCTGGCGGCTCGCGCAATCCGGCGCGGCGTGATCGAGCGACGTGGTGGTGTCCGCATGCTGCCCGTCGCCGACCAGCTGCACGCCGTTCATGTGCGCTTCGGCCTTCAGGCCGGTGAGCGCGACATGGATCTCGTTGCGCGCCAGCCGCGCGCCGGCGTTGAGCGTGAAGTTGTCGTAGGCCGCGCCGGCGCCGACGCGGGCATAGACGGTCGAGAGGAACACGCCTTCGTGCCCTTCCAGCTGCAGCCGCCCGTGGTTGAGCCGTGCGCCCTCGGCCACCTCGATCTCGAAGACCGGGTTGTGCAGGTAGCGTGCGCCGGACGGGCCGGTGGCGCTCTCCACGATGGTGAGGCTCGCGCCCGCGCCGAGTCGGACGAGATGGCGCGGATGATAGGCCGGCGCGCGCTCGCTCTCGGTCGCGATGGAGAGCAGTTCGAGCACGCCGCCCGCGACGCCGGCGGGCACGTGCACCACCAGCCCATCCTCGAACAGCATGCCGTTCAGCGCGGCCATCGGCTCGCTCGCAGGGCGTGCCAGCGATCCCAGCCAGCCTTCGAGGCGCGGCAGGGCGTCGGCCAGGCTCTCGGCCGTGAAGCCGAGGCCGGCGAGCGTCGACAGGTCGGGGCGGAAGCGGCCGTCCACGAAGACGGCGCGCGGATGCATCGCCGCCGGGATCTCCAGCCTGTCCTCCACGCTCGTCAGCGGCTCGCCGAACACCGCACCGGCCACGCCGGCGAGGTCGGTGTACTTCCAGGCCTCGACGCGGCGCGTCGGGAAGCCCGACTGCCGGAAGGCCTCTGCCGCGCGCTCGCGCAGCGCCTCCACCCAAGCGACGCGCGCGCCGGGCAGGCGCGTGCGCAGGCCTTCGTAGCGGCCGAGGAAGGCCGCGGAACCCGTGGCTGCCACCGCCGTCATGCCGCGGCCTGGACGCCGGCGTAACCCGCCGCCTCCAGCTCCTGCGCGAGTTCCGGCCCGCCGCTCTTCACGATGCGACCGGCCGAGAGGACATGCACGCGGTCGGGCACGATGTGGTTCAGCAGGCGCTGGTAGTGGGTGATGACGAGCGCCGAGAAGGCCGGGCCGCGCAGGCTGTTCACCGTGTCCGCCACCATCTTCAGCGCGTCGATGTCGAGGCCGGAATCGGTCTCGTCCAGCACCGCGAAGCCCGGCGCCAGCAGCGCCAGCTGCAGCATCTCGTTCCGCTTCTTCTCGCCGCCGGAGAAGCCGACATTCACCGGGCGCTTCAGCATGTCCTCCGGCATGTTCAGCACCTTCATGCGGGCGCGGGCGAGCTTCAGGAACTGCATCGCGTCGATCTCCGCCTCGCCGCGCGCGCGGCGGATGGCGTTCAGCGCGGTGCGCAGGAAATTGGCGTTGCCCACGCCCGGCAGCTCGACCGGCGCCTGGAAGGCGAGGAACATCCCCGCCACCGCGCGCTCCTCCGGCTCCATCGCCAGCAGGTCCTGGCCGTTGAAGCTGACCGAGCCCTCGGTCACCTCGTAGCCCTCGCGGCCGGCGAGGACGTAGCTCAGCGTGGACTTGCCCGAGCCGTTCGGGCCCATGATGGCGTGCACCTCGCCAGCCGGGATCTCGAGGCTCAGCCCGTTCAGGATCTGCTTGCCTTCGACGGTGGCGTGCAGGTTCTCGATCTTCAGCATCGTCTTTTCCGTATGTCCGGGCTCAGCCGACCGAGCCTTCAAGGCTGATCTGCAGCAGCTTCTGCGCTTCCACCGCGAACTCCATCGGGAGCTCCTTCAGCACCTCGCGGGCGAAGCCGTTGACGATCATGCCCACGGCCTCCTCCTCGTTCAGGCCGCGCTGGCGGCAGTAGAAGAGCTGGTCCTCCGCGATGCGGCTGGTGGTCGCCTCGTGCTCCACCTTCGCCGTCATGCAGCGGTTCTCGATGTAGGGCACGGTGTGCGCGCCACACTGGTCGCCGATCAGCAGGCTGTCGCACTGCGTGAAGTTGCGTGCGCCATGCGCCTTCGGGCTGATCTTCACCAGGCCCCGGTAGGTGTTCTGGCCCTTGCCGGCGCTGATGCCCTTCGAGACGATGGTCGAGCGCGTGTTGCGCCCGATGTGGAACATCTTGGTGCCGGTGTCGGCCTGCTGGCGGTTGTTGGTGATGGCGACCGAGTAGAACTCGCCCACGCTGTCGTCGCCCTGCAGGATGCAGGACGGGTACTTCCAGGTGATGGCGCTGCCCGTCTCGACCTGCGTCCAGCTGATCTTCGACCGCGCGCCGCGGCAGGCGCCGCGCTTGGTGACGAAGTTGTAGATGCCGCCGCGGCCCTCGCTGTCGCCCGGGTACCAGTTCTGCACCGTGGAGTACTTGATGGTCGCGTCATCCAGCGCGACCAGCTCGACCACCGCCGCATGCAGCTGGTTCTCGTCGCGCATCGGCGCCGTGCAGCCTTCGAGGTAGCTGACGTAGCTCTTCTCGTCGGCGATGATCAGCGTGCGCTCGAACTGGCCGGTGCTCTTCGCATTGATGCGGAAATAGGTGGACAGCTCCATCGGGCAGCGCACGCCCTTCGGGATGTAGACGAAGCTGCCATCCGTGAAGACCGCGCTGTTCAGCGCCGCGTAGAAATTGTCGCCTTGCGGGACGACCGAGCCGAGATACTGCCGCACCAGCTCGGGGTGCTCCTGCACCGCCTCGCTGATCGAGCAGAAGATGATGCCTTCCTTCGCCAGCCGCTCCTTGTAGGAGGTGGCGACGGAGACGCTGTCGAACACCGCATCCACCGCGACCGGCATGCGGCCTTCGGCCGGCGTCTCGCCCGCGCCTTCGACGCCGGCCAGGATCGCCTGCTCCTTCAGCGGGATGCCGAGCTTGGCGTAGGTCTTCAGCAGTTCCGGATCGACCTCGTCCAGCGACTTCGGCTTCGCCTTCTGCACCGGCGCCGCGTAGTAGTGGCTGTCTTGGTAGTCGATCGGCGGGAAGCTCACCGCGGCCCAGCGCGGCTCCTCCATCTTCTGCCAAATGGCGAAGGCCTTCAGCCGCCATTCCAGCAGCCAAGCCGGCTCGTTCTTCTTGCGGCTGATGAAGCGGACGATGTCCTCGTTCAGCCCCTTGGGGGCGAATTCCATCTCGATGTCCGTCTCGAACCCCCACTTGTAGCCGGAGTCGGTGACGGACTGGACGGTCTCGAGCGTCTCGGTGACGGCTGGCATTGCGGTCCTATTCGGCGACGAGAGCGGGAAGGAGGGCCGGCTTCGGCGTGGCGATCCGTGCGACGGTGATGCCGGACAGCGCGTCGCGGATCGCGGCGTTCACCGGGTCCCAGCGGCCGCGCACGGGGCAGACATGCTCGGCCTCGCAAAGGCCCATGCCGCCATCCACGCAGGCGGTCAGCGCGATCGGGCCGTCGATTGCCACGATCACCTCCGACAGCGGCAGCTCGGCGAGCGGCCGGAGCAGCCTGTAACCGCCGCGGGCGCCCCGCTGCCCCTCGACCAGCCCGGCCTGGGACAGCATCTTGAGCACCTTGGCGACCGTCGGCTCGCCGAGGCCGGTGGCGGCGGCGAGGCCAGGCGCGGTCTGCACGCCCCCCTCCGCCTCCAGGCGGCTGAGGACGACGACGGCGTAGTCGGTGAGTTTCGAGACCCGCAACACGCGGAGCCCCTCCGATCCTGGGAAACCGGACTTTTCCGGTACGGATTGGCAGATGCGCCCGGCGCCCTCCCAAGTCAAGCGGCAGGGAGCTGTCTTGCCCCCATGTCATGCCCGTCCCATCGTGCGCGCCTCTGCAAGTCCGAGGGTTGAGCATGCCGACGGTCCGCACCGATGACGGAGTGAACCTGCACTACGAGGAGGCGGGCTCCGGCACGCCGATGGTCTTCGTGCACGAATATGCCGGCGACCATCGCAGCTGGGAGATGCAGCTGCGGTTCTTCTCGCGCCGCTACCGCTGCATCGCCTTCGCCGCGCGGGGCTACCCGCCCTCCGAAGTGCCGACCGATCCGGAAAAGTACAGCCAGGACCGCGCCACCGACGACATCGCGGCGGTGATCAAGGGGCTGAACCTCGGGAAGGCGCATGTGGTGGGGCTGTCGATGGGGGGCTTCGCCACCCTGCATCTCGGCCTGCGGCACGCCGGGCTCGCCCGCAGCCTGGTGGCGGCCGGCGTCGGCTATGGCGCCGCCCCCGGCAAGGCCGCGCAGTTCCACGCCGAGACCGATGCCGCCATCGCCCGTATCCGGTCCGAGACGATGGCGGTCTTCGGCAAGACCTATGGCCGCGGCCCGACGCGCCTCGTCTTCGAGGAGAAGGACCCGCGCGGCTATGCCGAATTCGTGCAGCAGCTCTGCGAGCACAGCACGGAAGGCTCCGCGCTGACCATGAACGGCGTGCAGCGCCGTCGGCCGAGCCTGTTCGACCTGAAGGACGGCTTCTCGAAGATGACGGTGCCGACGCTGATCATCGCCGGCGACGAGGACGACCCGACGCTGGAGGCGTCCGTCTACCTCAAGCGCACCATCATGAGCTCGGCGCTGCTGGTGATGCCGAAATGCGGGCACACCATGAACCTCGAGGATCCGGACGCCTTCAACCGCGCGGTGCTCGACTTCGTGACGCAGGTGGATGGCGGCAGCTGGCGCAACCGCATCCCGGCGAGCCTGTCGGGCGGGATCATCGCGGCGAAGGAGAACTAGCGCCCGGTGCGCGGGGAGGGGCGGTGCGCCCTCCCCGCGCCCGCGTCAGATGCGCACGCGATCCGGCGCGACCTGCTGCAGCGGGCCGGTCCAGATCACCTGCTGCGGCGTGACGTCGCGCGACAGGCGGTTCATGCCGCGCAGCTGGTCGATGGCAAGCTGGATGTTCGCGACGCTGTCGGACGTCAGGTTCATCCGGTAGGCGACCTTGCCCATCAGCTCCTGCACGAACGCACGATCCTGGCGGAGGAAGCGCGCCACCTGCGCGGCCGCTTCGGCCTGGTTGCTGTCGCAGAATTCCTGCGCCTGGATCAGCGACCGCATCAGGCGCTGCGTCGCCTCCTGGTTCTGCTCCGCCCAGCCGCGGTTCATGTAGACGAAGTTGCGCACGATCTGGATCTGCTCGTTGGACAGCAGGATGCGCGTGCCCTGGATGGCTCGCTGCGCGCGGGTCGGCCAGGGCTCCCACACCGCGAAGGCATCGATGTTGCCGCGTTCGAGGGCGGCGACCATCTCCGGCGCCTCGACGTTCACGATGGTGTAGTCGGCCGGGTTGAGGTTGAGGCGCGAGACGACCGACAGCCAGAAGGTCTCGCTGCCCGTGCCGCGCGCCACGCCGACGCGCTTCCCCTTGAGGTCGTCCATGCTGGCGACGTTGCGCCCGACCACGCTGATCCAGCGCAGCAGCGCCGTGCCCTCGGCCACCGCGACGACATTGGGGTCCACGAGATGGGCGGAGACGCCGGCCTGCTCGGCGCCATAGGCCGAGTTGATCTGGTTGCCGACGAGGAAGGCGATCATGGCGGAGCCGGACGGCCCGGTGTTCACCGTGACGTCGAGGCCGTTGCGCTGGAAGAAGCCGCCCTCGCGCGCGACGTAGTAGGGCGCGAAGGATGGATCGACGCCGGTCGCGATGGTAATTCGGATCGGCGCGCCCTGCGCGAAGGCCGGCAGCGGGAGCGCGGCCGCACCTGCGGCGGCGAGGAGGTGGCGACGCAGCATGGTGGTCTCCTTCCTGGTCACATGGTCGGGTTGAAGCGCCCCGCGAAGGCGCGGATCAACAGGCGGAAGATCCGGTCTGTGAGGAAGCCGAGCAGGCCTAGCGAGATCAGCGCAACGAAAATGTCCTCGACCTGCATGAAGAGCCGCGCATCCCACAGCATCTTGCCGAGCCCGTCATTGGACGCGACCAGCTCTGCCGCCACGATGGTGACGAAGGCGTTGGCCATCGCGACGCGCATGCCGGTCAGGATGTAGGGCACGGTCGCGGGCAGCGCGACGAGGGCGAAGATCTGCATGCGCGAGGCGCCGAGGCATTGCGCCGCACGGATCTTGTCGCGCCCGACCGCGCCGACGCCCGCCGCCGTCGAGATGATCACCACGAAGATGGTCGTGTAGGCGATCAGGAAGACCTTGCTTTCCTCGCCGATGCCGAACCAGATCACCGCCACCGTGATCATCGCCACCGCGGGGATGAAGCGGAAGAACTCCGTCCAGGGCTCCAGCAGCAGGCGCACCGGGCGGAAGCTGCCGATTGCGAGGCCGATGGGCACGCCGATCGCGCTGCCGAGCAGGAAGCCCTGCAGGATGCGCCGCATCGAGGCGACGATCTGCTCCTGCAGGATGCGGTCCTCGATCAGCACGAAGGCGCGTTCGAAGACGGGCCAGGGCGAGGGGAACAGGACCGAGCGCACCAGGAAGACCGAGGCCAGGTGCCAGATCAGGAACAGCAGCGCGAAGCCGGCAAGATAGCCGGCGACGGTGGCGGCGCGGCTAGTGGCCACCATGAATCTCCTCGTGGATCAAGGCGTGCACCTCGCGGAAGGCCCGCATGAAACCGTCGGAGGTGCGGTCGCGCGGAAAGGGCAGGTCCACCGGCACCACGGCCTTCAGCGTGCCGCCCGGCCCGCGCTTCATCACGCCGACGCGCGTGGCCAGCGCCACCGCCTCCTCGATGTCGTGGGTGATGAACAGCACGGTCTTCCGAGTCTCCGCCCAAATACGCGACAGTTCTCCCTGGAGCACCGCGCGCGTCATTGCATCCAGCGCACCGAAGGGCTCGTCCATCAGCAGGATGCGCGGATCGTTGGCCAGCGCGCGGGCGATCTGGATGCGCTGCTTCATCCCGCCGGAGAGCTCCGAAGGGTGCTTCGCGCCTTGGCCGGTGAGGCCGACCATATGCAGGAAACGCTCCGCCGTGGCGCGCCGCTCGGCCTTTGGCGTGCCGCGGAGCCGCAGCCCGAAGCCGATGTTGTCGAGCGCGGTCAGCCAATCGTAGAGGCTGTCATGTCCCTGGAACACCACGCCGCGATCGGCACCCGGGGTCGTGACCGGCTTGCCATCGAGCAGGATTCGGCCGCTGGTCGGCGCCTCGAAGCCCGCCAACATGTTCAGCACCGTCGTCTTGCCGCAGCCCGATGTGCCGAGCAGGCAGAAGAACTCGCCCTCCTCGAGGGTGAGGCTGAAGTCCCGCACCGCCTCCCACGTGCCGGTGCGGCCGCGGAAGACCTTGCCGACCCCTTCGAGGGCGACGAACGCCATGCCGGTCTCCCGCAACCCTTGTCCGGACATCTTACGACGCGCGGTCTCGGCGGCAACCCGGCTTCACCCGCTCTCCTGCGCGGACTAGAACCGCGCGAGGTCGAGGGAGGCGAAAGGCATGATGCTCGCGGGCAAGGTGGCGGTCGTCACCGGCGCGGGTGGCGGCATCGGGCGCGAGATCGCGCTGGCGATGGCGCTGGCCGGCGCGAAGGTGGTGGTGAACGACATCGGCGCGAGCCTGACCGGCCAGGGCCCGACCAGCGCGACGCCCGGCGAGCAGACGGTGGCCATCATCGCCCAGCGCGGCGGCGAGGCCGTGCTGAACACCGACAGCGTCGCCGACTGGACCAGCGCGCAGCGCATCGTCCAGGCGGCGATGGACGCCTTCGGCCGCATCGACATCGTGGTCAACAACGCCGGCATTCTCCGAGACCAAATCTTCCACAAGATGTCGGTCGAGGACTGGAAGGCCGTCATCGACGTGCACCTCAACGGGACCTTCTACGTCTCCCGCGCCGCCGCCGAGCATTTCCGCAAGGCAGGCTCGGGCGCCTTCGTCCACATGACCTCCACCTCAGGCCTGATCGGCAATTTCGGCCAGGCGAACTACGCCGCCGCCAAGCTCGGCATCGCCGCGCTGTCGAAATCCATCGCGCTCGACATGCAGCGCTTCGGGGTGCGGTCGAACTGCATCGCGCCCTTCGCCTGGTCGCGCATGACGAGCTCCATCCCCGCCGAGACCGAGGCCGAGAAGGCGCGCGTCGCGCGGCTGCAGCAGATGACGCCGGACAAGAACGCGCCGCTGGCCGTCTTCCTGGCCTCCGACGCCGCGAAGGGCGTCACTGGGCAGATCTTCGCCGCCCGCCACAACGAGATCTTCGTCTTCTCCCAGCCTCGCCCGATACGCAGCACGCATCGCGGCGAGGGCTGGACGCCGGAGGCGATCGCGGAAGTTGCGATGCCCGCGCTGCGCAGCGCCTTCGTGCCGCTGGAGCGCAGCGGCGACGTCTTCTCCTGGGATCCGGTCTGATGGATTTCCTTCTGTCGGAAGAACAGCTGGCCTTCCAGGAGAGCGTCCGCCGCTTCGCCGAGACGCATCTCGCCAAGGGCGCCCTGGAGCGCGCGCATGACGAGCGCTTCCCCTGGGATGTCGCCAAGCTGATGGCGGAGAACGGCCTCTTCGGCATCATGCTGCCCGAGGCCGATGGCGGGCAGGGCGGAACGCTGTTCGACGCCGTGCTGGCGATGGAGCAGATCGCGCTCGTCTGCCCGCGCAGCGCCGACGTGCTGCAGGCCGGCAATTTCGGCGCCTTCCGCACCTTCGCCGAATACGCCACGCCCGCGCAGAAGGAGCGCTTCTTCGGCCCGCTGCTGCGCGGCGAGACCATCGCGGCCGTCGCGATGACGGAGCCGGATGCGGGCAGCGCGCTCACCGACCTCAAGACCACCGCGACGAAAGACGGCAACGGGTATCGCCTGAACGGCGGCAAGGTCTTCACCTCCAACACCGAGGATGCCGGCGTCTTCGTCGTCTATTGCCGCTTCGGACCCGGCGTGAACGGCATCGGCAGCGTCATCGTCGAGCGCGGGATGGAGGGGTTCCGGCTCGGCCAGCCGTCGCACTACATGAACGGCGAGACCTGGTGCGCGCTCTATTTCGACGACGTGTTCATCCCACCGGAGAACGTACTGCTCGGCGAGGGCGGCTTCCGCAAGCAGATCGCCGGCTTCAACGTGGAGCGCGTCGGCAACACCACGCGCGCGCTCGCGCTCGGCGAATACTGCTTCCGGCAGGCGAAGGCGCATGCCGAGACGCGCACGCAATTCGGCAAGAAGCTGATGGAGTTCCAGGGGCTGCAGTGGAAGTTTGCCGAGATGCGCGTCGCGCTCGATGCCGCGCAGCTCCTGCTCTACCGCGCCGCGGTGGGGGCGAAGGATGGGCTGCCGGACGCGCAGCAGGTCGCGATCGCGAAATACGCCTGCAACCAGGCTGGCTGGATGGCGGCCAATGAGTCGATGCAGGTCATGGGCGGCACCGGCTACAGCCAGGACCTGCTGATCGAGTACTGCGTGCGAAAGACGCGCGGCTGGATGATCGCCGGCGGCAGCCTCGAGATGATGAAGAACCGCATCGCGGAGGGCGTGTTCGGGCGGTCCTTCCCCCAGCGCAACCCGAAGTGAGTCTCGCCGACGCGCTGCTGAATCCCCGCCGTGTCGCGCTGATCGGCGCCTCGGCCGACGCGGCGCGGCTCACGGCGCGCCCGCAACGCTACCTGCGCCGGCACGGTTTCACCGGCGAGCTCTTCCCGGTCAATCCGCGCGGCGGCGAAATCCTGGGCGAGCGTGCCTATGCGTCGCTCGACGACATCCCCGGCCCGATCGACTTCGCCTACATCATGCTCGGCACCGAGCAGGTTGAGGCGCAGGTCGCCGCCTGCGCGGCGCGCAGCATTCCCGTCGCCTGCGTGCTCGCCGACGGCTTTGCCGAGGCGGGGCCGGAGGGCGCGGCGCGGCAGGCACGCGTGCTCGACGCCGCCAGGACCGGCGGCATCCGCCTGCTCGGGCCCAATTCCATGGGCGTCATCAACACCGGCGCCCGCACCGCACTGACCACCAACGCCGCCTTCGAGGCGGAGGATCTGCCGACCGGCCGCGTCGCTCTCGTCTCCCAATCCGGCTCCATGATGGGCGCGTTGCTGTCGCGCGGCGCGGCTCGCGGCCTCGGCTTCTCGCATCTCGTCGGCACCGGCAACGAGGCGGATCTGACGGCCGGCGAGATCGTCTCGCTCCTGCTCGACCAGCCCGAGGTCCAGGTGGTGTGCCTCTTCCTCGAGGCGATCCGCGACGCCGCTGCGCTCGCCGCGGCCGCACGCAAGGCGCATGCGCTCGGCAAGCCGATCGTCGCGCTGAAGCTCGGCCGCAGCCCCTTCGGCGCAGAGCTCGCGGCGAGCCACACCGGCGCGCTGGCCGGCACCGACGCCGCAGCCGACGCCTTCTTCCAGGCGCATGGCATCCTGCGCGTCACGATGCTGGAGGCGCTGCTGGAACTGCCGCCGCTCGTCGCCGGGCGCCGCCCGCCGGCGCGCGCGCATCGCGCGGTCGGCGTGATGACGACGACGGGGGGCGGCGGCGCGCTGGC
>NZ_JAKJIB010000659.1 GCF_021864505.1 Falsiroseomonas oryziterrae | reverse complement strand
GGCGGCGCGGGCTGGCGCGGCTGCGGCGTCGGCTGGCCGGCGGCCGGCACCTGGGCCTGCGCAGGCTGGTTCTGCTGCGGCACGATGAGTCCCTGCACGCGCTCGCCCGGCGCCGAGACGAGGCGGGAGACGCCGCTGCGCAGGTCCACGATCGCCTCCTGGCCGTTCAACTGGTTGTCGCCACGGGTGATGCGCACGCCGCCGACGAGCCGTGCGAGTCCGGTCTGCGGCGAGTAGCTGCCGCGCTCGCCGCGCACCACTTCCTCGGCGGTGCGGATCTCGACATTGCCGAAGGCCTCGACGCGGTCGATGCGGCTGCCTTCGCCCGGTCCAGGCAGGCCCGCGGCGCCCGCGGGACGGCTCTGGGTCTGCGCCGGCGCTTGCGCCGGCGCGCCAGGCTGGCCGGCAGCCGGCTCCTCGAGGAAGTAGGCGACGAGGGTGTCGGCGGCGACGCGGCGATTGTCGGTGGTGGTCACCACCGCGCCGCCGCGCGCCACCGCCATGCGCCGCTGCGGCCAGTATTCGAGGCTGTCGCGCGCGACGATGCGCTGGTCGGGCGTGTCGAGGGAGAGGCCGGCGCCCGACAGCACCATCACCGCCTGGTCCATGTCGTAGACGGCGCGCTCGCCCTGGGCGCGCTCGGTCGCGGAGGCGATCCGCACGCGCCCCTCTGCCTCGAGCCGCCAGATCTCGCTCCCGGCAGCCGGGCTGGCGCCGCTGGCGGGTTGCGGCGCCTGCGCCTGGGCGCCGCCGCGCGGGCGGTAGCGCGCCACCAGGCGGTCGGCGTCCACGGTGACGCCGCC
>NZ_JAKJIB010000658.1 GCF_021864505.1 Falsiroseomonas oryziterrae | reverse complement strand
GCAGGTGGGCGACCGCGTGGTGGTCAGCCGCGGCGACCGCGTGCGCCTTTCGCGTGCTGCCGGCGGCCCCGCGCCGGGCTTCGCGCCGCAGGCCGGCTTCGCGCCCGCCGGCGGCTTCAGCGGCGCGCCCGTCGGCCAGCGCAAGTAGAGCGCGGGCTACTCCGCCCGCACGCGGAACCGCATCAGCCGCATCGCCCTGTCGCCAAGGCGTGGCGGCAGCAACGCGAGTAGCCGCAGCAGCCAGCCGAGCGGCGCGGGAAAGACGACCCGCGCCTCGCCCCGCAGCAGGGCGCGGTTGGTGCGCGCCGCGGCGCGCTCGAGCGTCATGCGGAGCGGCTTCGGCCCGAGGAAGCGATCGCCCATCGCGCTGTCGAAGAAGCCGGGGCAGATCACGCTGACGCGGATCCCGCGCGGTCCGAGCGCGGCGCGCAGCCCCTCGGCCCAGGCCAGCAGCCCGGCCTTGCTCGCCGCATAGCCGGCGCAGTCCGGCAGCCCACGGAAGGCCGCGACGGAGGCGATGACGCCGATCGCGCCGCGCCCGCGCGCGAGCATGCCCGGAAGAAGCGGCCCGACCAGATGGATCGCGCCGAGCAGGTTCACCTCCACCTGCCGCGCCGCCGCCGTGCCTGTCTCCGGCGTGCCGTCCGGCGCGGTGCCGAAGGAGGTGCCCGCATTCGCGACGACGAGGTCCACGGGCCTCTCGGCCTCGAATTCGGCCAGCGCGGAGGCCAGTGCCGCCGCGTCGGACACGTCGAGCGCCACGGCGGTCGCGCGTGCCCCGCGCGCCTCGCACTCCGCCACCACCCA
>NZ_JAKJIB010000657.1 GCF_021864505.1 Falsiroseomonas oryziterrae | reverse complement strand
CGCCGCCTGGGGCCCCGGCGTCGGCGGCGCCCGCACGGGCCCCGCTCCAAGGCCCTGCGCGAAGGCCGGCCCGGCCGACACGGCGGCGAGCAGCAGCGGAAGGGCGAGGCGGAGGGCGTGTCGCATGGCCGGCAACCTAGGTGAAACCGCGGGCCGGAAAAAGGCAGGGGCTCAGCCGCATCCCTGGCCGCGGAAGGTGAAGCTCTCCACCCGCCCGCCGCGTAGCGCGAAGGTGATGTCGCAGCCAACCATCGCGTAGCTCGGCGGCGGCGGCGCATAGCCCCAGCGCGGGCCCCAGGGGCCGAAATAGGGGCGGTAGAGGCCGGGCTCGGCCACCGCGACGACCCGCCGCTGCTCGTATTGCAGGAAGCGCCGGCCATCCGCCTCATGGATGCGGACCGGCACGCCAAGCTCGGCGACGAGGTCTCCCTCGCTCCGATTCACGAAGGTGGACAGGCGTTCGGAGAGGGTCGGCCCCTGGGCGCAGGCGGCGACCAGCAGGGCAAGGGTCAGCGCGAGCGGGCGCATGGCGTCGAGATGGGCGCCACGCCGCGGCGTGTCATATCATTTTCCCTCGCGCCGCCAGGCGCCGATGGCGAGCCCGAGGACCAGCGGCAGCGCCAGCCAGGGCGGGAGCAGCGGCAGGGCGGTGATGCCGGTCACGGTGTGGTCCTGGTTGCGGCGCAGGCCGATCCAGCCCGCGCCATGCGTGTCGCGCCCCGCCGCGACGCGGCGGATCTCCGGCACCGCGGGCTGCGCCTCCGCGCCGAGCCAGCGCACGGCGCCGCCGGTCGCCTCCGCCAGCGGCC
>NZ_JAKJIB010000656.1 GCF_021864505.1 Falsiroseomonas oryziterrae | reverse complement strand
ACCGCCGGGCAGCTCGCGCCCCTCTGCGCCGAGGCCGCCGCCCTGCCGCGCGACGACCACGCCGCCGCCCGCGCCTTCCTCGAGGCCCGCTTCCGCGCGCTGCCGCTCGGCCAGGACACGCTGACCGGCTATTTCGAGCCGGAGCTGCGCGGCAGCCCGACCCGCACCGGGCGCTTCACCACGCCGCTGCACGCCCCTCCGCCGCTGGTCGAGGTGGATCTCGGCGCCTTCGCCGCCGACTTGCGCGGCCGGCGCATCGTGGGCGAGCTGCGGGACGGCCGGCTGCACCCGCTGCCCGACCGCGCCGCCATCATGGCCGGCGCCTTCGCGGGGCGGGGTCTCGAGATCCTCTGGGTGGACGACCCGGTGGACGCCTTCTTCCTGCAGATCCAGGGCTCCGGCCGCATCCGCATGCCGGACGGGCGGGTGATCCGCCTCGGCTATGCCGGCTGGAACGGCCATCCCTACTGGGCGATCGGCCGCGGCCTGGTGGAGCGCGGGATCATGCCGCGCGAGAGCGTGACGATGCAGTCCATCCGCGGCTGGCTCGCCACGGCGAGCCCGGCCGAGGCCAACGCCCTGATGGCCCGCAACCCCAGCTACGTCTTCTTCCGCCGCGTCGAGCTGGCGCCGGAGGACGGGCCGATCGGCAGCCTCGGCGTGCCGCTGGCGCCGATGCGCGCGCTGGCGGTGGACCGCGCGCATGTGCCGCTCGGCCTGCCGGTCTGGGTCGCCGGCCGCGACCCGCTGACCGACCGGCCGCTGCGCCGGCTGGTGGTGGCGAAGGACACCGGCGGCGCCATCCGCGGCCCCG
>NZ_JAKJIB010000655.1 GCF_021864505.1 Falsiroseomonas oryziterrae | reverse complement strand
CGGCCGCCGCGCTGGCACGCGCGATCATCGTGCTGCGCCGCGCGCCTCGCTGAGGCCGCGTTCAAGCGCCGACGCGCCGCCCGACCTCCGCCACGATCCGTCCCGCGATCGCCTCCGTATCGGGCTCCGCGCCGAGCGGCAGGCGATCCGCCCAGACGACACGGCCATCCGCGTCGCTGAGCCGCGCGGTCAGGTGCAGCGAGGCACCGCCCTGCACGCTCCCGCCGAGCAGCCAGCGGGCCGGCGCCGCGCCCAGGCTCGCCGTGGCGAGGAGATGCAGCTCGCAGCGCCGCGCCAGCTCCACCGCGAGTTCCTCGTGCAGCGCGGCCGCAAGGCGGCGGGCACGAGCACCGCCGAAGCAGGCGAAGGGCGTCAGCGCCAGCGACGCGCAGGCCGGCGCGGGCACTGCATCTGGCTCGACGGCATCCAGGATGTAGCCGCGCCCGTGGATGGTGCGGAGCCTGAGCCCCGCCTCCGCCGGCAGCGCGCGGCGGATCGCCACCATCGCCTGCGTCACGTTGTCGTCGGTGACGTGCAGCTCGCCCCACACCGCATCGAGCAGCTCCTCGCGCAGGACCAACTCGCCCTGCCGCGCCAGCAGGGCGAGCAGCGCATCGAAGGCGCGTCCGCCCAGCCTGACGAGCCGCCCCTCCGTGTCGCGCAGCTCCCGGCGCGCCGGCGAGAGCCGGAAGCGGCCGCAGGGCAGCGAGGCCGGAGAGGTCCCGTCAGGCATGGCGCGGCCGCGCCTTGCTCATCGCGCCGGCGCGCGGGCGGCGAGCCCGGCCTCGACCTGCGCGCGCTGCGCCGCGATCAGCC
>NZ_JAKJIB010000654.1 GCF_021864505.1 Falsiroseomonas oryziterrae | reverse complement strand
CCAGCCGGCGCAGCGGCTGATCCCGGCGGCGGCGCTGCCGGTGGACTCGCTGCGCGCGATGGACGCCGCGCTCGAACTCTCCGCCGCCAGCCTTCGCGTCGGCGGCACGGATTGGCGCGACGTCTCGGCCAGGCTGGCGCTGGCGAACGGCCGCCTGGCGCTCGATCCGCTCGTCGCGACGTCGCCGGGCGGCATGCTCGGTGGCCGCTTCACGCTCGACGCCGCCGCGGTGCCGCCGGCCGCGACGCTCCGCCTCGAAAGCGACGGGCCCGGGCTCGACCTCGCGGCGTTGCGGCGCGGCTTCGGCATCCCGGCGGCCTTCGACGGCCAGGCGGAACTTGCGCTGGACCTGCGCGCGCAGGGTGCCACCTTGCCGGCGCTGGCCGCGACCGTGTCGGGCGAGGCCGGGATCGCGATGGTCGGCGGCCGCTTCACCGGCGCGAGCTCGCTGACGGTGGGGCCAGACCTGCTGCGCGCCCTGCTGCCGCGCGGCATGCCCGCGGGCGGACTCGGGCTGCGCTGCCTCGCGCTGCGCCTCTCGGCCGATGGCGGCGTCGCGCAGAGCGAGGCGCTGCTGATCGAAGGCGAGTTCGGCCGCATCGAGGGAAGCCTCGCCCTCAACCTGCGCGACGAGACGCTTGCGGCGCGGCTGCTGCCCGATCTGCGCGTGATGGGGCTCAACATGCGGACGCCGGTCACGGTCGGCGGCAGCTTCGCGGCGCCCCGCGTCGGGGTGGAGCCCGGCGCCGCGCTGGCGCAGGTGATGGGCGACACCGTCGCGAACCGGCTCTAGCGCAGCAGCACGGCGGAGTTCCTT
>NZ_JAKJIB010000653.1 GCF_021864505.1 Falsiroseomonas oryziterrae | reverse complement strand
GTGACGAATTCCTGCGCAGCCTCGCCGGCTTCGACAGCGATGCGGAGGCGGTGCGCGCGGCGTGGGACACGGTCGCCGGCGCGAACGGCGTGGCGGAGCGGGCGCGGGCCAAGGCGCGCCTGCGCCGCGCGCTGGAGCCGCCGCGCACGCGCCTCGTCACCCAGTTCGCGGCGATCCCCGACGGGGTGAAGTTCGTCGTCGACCTGCGCGCCGACCTGCTCGCCGGGATGGCCGACGACCCGATGCTGGAGGCGCTGGAGGCGGACCTGAAGGGCCTGCTCGCAGCCTGGTTCGACGTGGGGTTCCTCGAGCTGCGCCGGATCGACTGGTCCTCGCCGGCCTCGCTGCTCGAGAAGCTGGTGCAGTACGAGGCGGTGCACCGCATCCGCACCTGGCGCGACCTCAAGAACCGTCTCGATTCCGACCGGCGCTGCTACGCCTTCTTCCACCCGCGCATGCCGGACGAGCCGCTGATCTTCGTCGAGGTCGCGCTGGTGCAGGGGATGGCCGACAGCGTGCAGCGGCTGCTCGACGAGAAGGCGCCGGTGCTCGACCCGAAGCTGGCCGACACCGCCATCTTCTACTCGATCAACAACTGCCAGCGCGGCCTCGACGGCATTTCCTTCGGCAACTTCCTGATCAAGCGGGTGGTCTCGCTGCTCTCGGCCGAGTTGCCGAACCTCAAGACCTTCGCGACGCTCTCGCCCATCCCGGGCTTCCGCCGCTGGATCGAGGAGCGGATCGCGGCGGAGGACGCGGCGCTGATCACGGAGGAGGAGGCGGCGGCGCTGCGCGGCGTCGCGCCGGCCGACCTCGCCCT
>NZ_JAKJIB010000652.1 GCF_021864505.1 Falsiroseomonas oryziterrae | reverse complement strand
CGCGTTGCCGATCCGTCGCGCCATGCTCGGTGCCGGCCGGCGCGAGGCGTCGCTGCTACTGCCCTTCGCCGCCTGGGGCCTGCCGCGCGCGACGCTGGATGCGGCGCTGCTGGAGGCCGCGCGGGGCTGCGGCGCGGAGATCCGCTGCGGCACCGCGGTGCGCGACGTCGGCGCCGAGGGTGACACCTGGCGGCTGCGGCTGGCGGATGGCGAGGCGATGCGCACCGGCGCGCTCGTGCTCGCCACGGGAAAGCACGAGCTGCGCGGGATGCGTCGCGCGGCGTCCGGCGGCGCCATCGGCGTGAAGCTGCCGCTTTCCGGCACGCCGCCCGAAGGCGCGATCCTGCTGCTGGCCTGTGCCGGCGGCTATGCCGGGCTGCAGCCGCGTCCGGGGGGTGGCGCCAATCTCTGCGCCGCGCTCGACCCGCGCGCACCTGGCGTGGCGGAGGCGGCGCGCTGCGCGTCGGGCTTCATCGCCCATGTCGCGGCCGGTTCGACGCTCGCCGAGCGGGCGCTGCGCGACCTGCGGCCCGCGGTCGGGCGGCCCATGACGGTGGCCGGCGTCCCCTATGGCTATGTGCACCGGGGCGGCGGGCCGTTGCGTGTCGGCGACCAGCTCTCCGTCATCCCCTCCTTCTGCGGCGACGGCGTCGCCATGGCGCTGTGCTCGGGGCTGCGGGCGGCAGATGCGCTGCGTCGTGGCGAAGCCGGCGCCGCGCATCACGCGCGCTGGGCGGCGGAGGTGCGCGGCGGCATGCGCCTCGCGGGCTGGCTGGCGACGCTGACGGGCCGTGCGCCCTGGCTGCTCATCGGTGGCGCGGCGCTTGCCCCGC
>NZ_JAKJIB010000651.1 GCF_021864505.1 Falsiroseomonas oryziterrae | reverse complement strand
TCGGATTTCGGCCAGGCTGGCGGGCGTGGCGGCGGCAACGCCGCGGGCTTCGGGCGCGGTGACGATGCGCCGGGTCGCTCCGATGGGCGCGGCACGCAGGCCGGGCGCGGCGGCTTCGGCCGTGGC
This sequence comes from Falsiroseomonas oryziterrae, assembly GCF_021864505.1. GTDB lineage: Bacteria > Pseudomonadota > Alphaproteobacteria > Acetobacterales > Acetobacteraceae > Falsiroseomonas > Falsiroseomonas oryziterrae. The sequence continues at coordinate 709 of NZ_JAKJIB010000651.1, read as the reverse complement.
GACGACGCATCTGGCCGATCCGACAACCGCGGCGCGTTGTCGAGCGCACTCGGGGGCCTGAACGCCGCGCGCGCCTCGGCGCAGGCACGCGAGAACGCTGCCCCGAATTCGCGCGTCGGACAGATCGCAGCCTATGAGAACGCGATGCTCTTGGCACTCGCGATGCCGACCTTCACGGAGGCGCAGATCGCTGCGCGCAATTCGGCCATCGCGCAGGCACGCTCGCAGGAACTGGCCGCGGCGGCGAACCGGTCCCTCAGCCCGGCCGTGGTGGAGCGCGTGGACAGCCTGCTTGGCCTCGAACCGTCCGACCCGACGCTCGGCGTGACGCGCTGAGGCAGGCTAGGTGCGCGGCAGCCGCGCCCGCAGGCGGTCGATGACGACGGGGTCGTAGGGCCCCGCCTGGATACCTTCACGCCGCGCGAAGTCAGCCAGCGCACCTCGGGTTGCAGGCGTGTCGCGCCCATCGACCGCGAGACCCGGCGCGAGGCCGATCGCGAGCAGGCCGGATTGCGCGAAGCGGACCAGCGGCCGGTCCACCGCCGCGACCGGCCCACGCGCCGTCTCGCCGCGCAGGCGCGAGAGCGCCGTGGCGGCCTGGCTGCCCGGAACCCGGGCCTCGAGCGCCTGGCGGTAGCGGCGCGCGGCGGCGACCCCGCCCTGCTCGGCCAGTCGCATGCGCCCGAGTGCCTCCGGCAGGTCCTGCGCG
>NZ_JAKJIB010000650.1 GCF_021864505.1 Falsiroseomonas oryziterrae | reverse complement strand
GGACCTCGTTCTTCATGGCCGGCAGGGAGGGCCCGAGGCCCCTCCCTGCCGGCCATAAACTCATGGGTTCCAAGGGCCGGCTGGCCCTTGGTGGGGAAGGTCCGGGAGGGGCAAGGCCCCTCCCGCGGTGCTCATCCCAGGCGGAACTCGCTGCGCCGGTAGCCCTGGGCGAAGAGCAGCGCGGTCAGGTCGGTGTGGTCCACGCGTGCCGCCGCGGCCGCGGCGACCACGGGCTTGGCGCGGAAGGCCACGCCGAGCCCCGCCGCGCGGATCATGTCGAGGTCGTTGGCGCCATCCCCCACGGCCAGCGTCGCCTCCATCGCCAGCCCGTTCTCGGTGGCGAGGCGCGTCAGCGTCGCGAGCTTGGCGTTGCGGTCGAAGATCGGCTCCGCGACGCGGCCCGTCAGCTTGCCGGCCGCGATCTCCAGCGTGTTGGAGACGTGGTGGTGGAAGCCGAGCCGCTCCGCGACGCGCCCGGTGAAGAAGGTGAAGCCGCCCGAGGCAAGGCAGGTGACGGCGCCATGCGCGCGCATCGTGCCGACCAGCTCCGCGGCACCCGGCATCATCCGCGTGTCGCGCCACACCGCGTCCAGCGCGTCGGCGGCGAGACCTTCCAGCATGCCGACGCGCTCGATCAGCGCGGCGCGGAAGTCGAGCTCGCCGTTCATCGAGCGGCGGGTGATCTCGGCGATCTTCTCCTTCAGCCCCGCGAAGGCGGCGATCTCGTCCAGCGTCTCCGTCGTGACGATGGTGCTGTCCATGTCGGCGACGAGCAGCCGCTTGCGCCGGCCCTCCCGCGGCGCGGCGATGGCGCCAACGGGGGCGCCGCCCAGGGCG
>NZ_JAKJIB010000065.1 GCF_021864505.1 Falsiroseomonas oryziterrae | reverse complement strand
ACGATGATGCGCACTGCGCGCGATGGCCAGGCCTGCGCGGCCGCGCCGCGCGTGCCGAGCACGAGTGCCGCGGCGGCAAGCGCGCCGCGTCGGGTGATTCCCGTCATCCTGTCCTCCCCCTCAGCCCGCATTGCCGCGGATCAGCTTGTCCTTCGCATGCTCGGCTGCGACCGGTCGCGTCTCCCCGGTCGCCACCAGCGTGCGATTCGCCTCGATGGAGGCGTAGGTCCAGAAGATGCGCATCGGCTGCGTGGCCGAGGCGTTGCGGAAGAAATGCGGGACGTTGGCCTGGATCCAGGTGGTGTCGCCCGGCCCGAGGCGATGCTCGACGCCGTCGAGCACGGCGATCGCCTCGCCCTCCAGCACCATCACGCTCTCTTCGCAGTTGTGGAAATGCAGGCCTATCGCCGCACCCGGCTCGAAGATGGTGATGCCGTTGAGCAGCTGCGTGGAGCCGCTGGCTGGCGTGACCAGCGGGATGGTGCGCGCGCCCCCGCCGCGATCCGCCATCGGGCGCTCGGCGGGGCGCAGGACGGCGGAGGTGGCCATGGCGGGCTCCTTCTGCTCTGCCTAGTCGGCGCGGATGTTGGCGGTGCGGATCAACGTGCCCATGGCCGCGTGATCGCGCGCCAGCGCCTGGGCGAAGTCCTCGGGCGTGTTGCCCACCACCTCGTAGGCGAGGTTCTCCAGCCGGTCGCGCACCGCGGGCGTGCCGAGGCTTTCGCGCAGCGCTGCGTTGAGCCGCGCGACCACCGGCGCCGGGGTGCCGGCAGGGGCGAGAAAGGCGCCCCAGGTGTGGAAGGAGAAACCGGGCAGGCCGGATTCGGCGAGGGTCGGGATGTCGCGCAGCGTCTCGACGCGCTGCGGCCCGGCGGTGGCGAGGATGCGCACGCGTGCCGCCTCGGCCAATTGTACCGGCGTCGGCAAGCCGAAGAAGCCGACCGGGCATTCGCCGGCGGCGACGGCGTTCAGCGCCGGAGTCGCGCCGCGATAGCCGATGTGGTTCAGCCGCACGCCGGCGGCCTGCTGGAACATCTCCATCGCGACATGCTGCGGGCTGCCGGGACCGCCGGAGGCGTAGTCGATCTGGCCCGGGCGCGCCCGCGCGGCGGCGATCAGGCCGGCGACGTCGCGCGCCGCGAAGCCGGCATGCGCGACCAGCGCCCAGCGGATGCGCGCCACCTGCCCGATGGGCGCGAAGTCGCGCAGCGGATCGTAGCCGGCGTCGGCGCTCATGTTCGGCAGCATGGTCATGACGGCGTCGTTCACCGCCACCAGCACGCTGCCATCGGCCGGGGCGCGCGCGCCGTTGCGCATGCCGATCATGCCGGAGGCCCCGGTCACGTTCTCGACCACCAGCCGCTGGCCGAGGATCTCGCCCATGCGTTCAGCCACGATCCGCACCATCACGTCCACCGCGCTGCCGGCGGCGAGCGGCATGATCACGCGGATGGTGCGCGCCTCCTGCGCGACCGCGGGCGCGGCGAGCAGGCTGAACGGCAGCGCCAACAGGGGGCGGCGACGCATCTGTTTCCTCCGGCAGCGGGTCGTGCATCGCCCGCGGCTTGCGTTATGACGATATAAGACATATTCGGAAGGCATGAAAGTCAAGCTCGCTCGCGCCGAGGCGCGGATCGCGAAGCAGGGAGGAAAAGTCAGGTTGCGGCCGCTGCGTGGCGGGCCGGCCGTGCCGCTCTGGCTGCAGCTGAAGCATGCGCTGCGCGACCTGGTGAGCTTCGATCTCCGTCCCGGCGACCGCATCCCGACCGAGGCCGAGCTCGGCGCGCATTACGGCCTGTCGCGCATCACGGTGCGCCAGGCCGTCACCTCGCTGGTCGAGGAAGGGCTGCTGCACCGCCAACAGGGACGCGGGACCTTCGTGCGCGCGCGGCGGCAGGATGCGCCGCTGTCGGACCCGGGGCATTTCCTCGCGACCGCCTTCGACCGCGACCCCAAGGCCGACATCCGCCTGCACGAGGCCGAGACCGTGCCGTGCCCGGACTGGGTGGCCGAGCGACTCGGGATCGCGGCCGATGCGCCGGTGCACAAGCTGCGCCGGCTGCTGCACCGCGACGGCGGGCCGGTCGCCATCCGCACCAGCTTCATCGCCGCCGCCCTGGTGCCCGAGCTGTTGAAGGCCCCGATCGACGAGCCGCTGCACCTGCTGCTCGAGAGCGTCTTCGGCCTCGAGGCGGTGGAGGCGCAGGAACGGCTCGAGGTGATCGGCGCCGATGCCTGGCGCGCCGGGCTGCTCGGCCTGCCGGAGCACGCGCCGCTGGTGCTGACCGAGCGTGTCGCCTTCGACGCGGCAGGGCGCGCGCTGGAGTGCACGCGGACCTATTACCGCGCCGATACCTTCTCCTTCACGCGCAGGCTGCGCCGCGGCGAGCTCCGCAGCATCCGGCCGCGCGGCTGATCCGGAACACAGACATGACCGTCATCGACGCACATACGCATATCCTGACCGAGGCGATGATCGCCGCCATCGCGAAGGAGGTGCCGTCCTGCGCGCCGAAGCTGACGCGCGTGGACGACGACTCCGCGATCCTCGAGATCCTGGACGTGAAGCAGAATCCGTTCCCCCGCGCGGCGTGGGACCTGGAGCAGCGCTTCGCCGACATGGCGGCGCAGCGCGTGGACATGCACGTCGTCTGCAACATCCCGCACACCTTCCTCTACGAGGCCGATCCGGGTGCGGCGGCGGCGGTCTGCGAGATCCAGAACGAGGCGATCGGGGCGCTTTGCCGGCAATACCCCGATCGCTTCCTCGGCCTCGCCACCGCCGCGATGCAGGACCCGGCGAGCGCCGCGGCGACACTGGAGCGCGCGGTGACGCGCCACGGGCTGCGCGGGCTGCATCTCGGCTCCAATATCCGCGGCGGGAACCTGGACGATCCGTCGCTCGACGCGGTGTGGGAGGTTGCGGAGCGCCATCGGCTCTTCGTGCTGGTGCATCCGCACAAGGTCGTCGCGGCACAGCGGATGCACAGCTATTACCTGACGAACCTGGTGGGCAACCCGCTCGAGACGACGATCGCCGCGGCGTCGCTGATCTTCGGCGGGGTGATCGAGCGGCATCCGAACATCCGCTTCTGCCTCTCGCACGCCGGCGGGTTCGTGCCGTTCCAGGCGGGCCGCTTCCGGCATGGCTGGAAGGTGCGCAAGGAGCCGAAGCAGCGGCTGAAGGGCGATCCGGCGGATAGCCTGTCGCGCCTCTACTTCGACAGCATCACCCATGCGCCGGGCCCGCTGCGCTTCCTGCTCTCCGAAGTCGGGGCGGAGCGGATCGTCTTCGGCAGCGACTATCCCTTCGACATGGGCACCACGCAGGGCGTCGAGGAGATCGAGGCGGCGATCGGCGACGCAGAGGTGCGCCAGGCGATCTTCTCGGGCAACATCCGGCGCCTTCTCGGCGCGACGGTGCCGGCCTGACATGGCGATCGAGGAGAGCGTCGCGGCGAGCCTGCCGCGAATCCGCCATGCGGCGATGATCGCCTTCATCGCCGACGTGCTGCGCGCGCACGGCCTGCGCGAGGCCGATGCGCGCCGCGTGGGCGAGTTGATGGTCGAGGCCGATCTGACCGGCGCCGACAGCCACGGCATCTTCCGCCTGCCGCAATATGTCCGGCGGCTGCGCGCCAAGGGCATGAACCCGACGCCGGAGATTCGCCTGGACCGCCGCGCCCCCGCCGTCGCCATCGTCGAGGGCGACAACGGGATGGGGCACCTCGTCATGTCGAAGGCGGGCGAGGCGGCGGTGGAGATCGCGCGCGAGACGGGCGTGGCCTGGGTCGGCGCGCGCCGTTCCAACCACGCCGGATCGGGCGCGGTCTATGCCTGCCTCCCGCTCGCGGCCGGCATGGTGGGGATCTACACCGTTGTCGCCAGCGCCAACCACATGGCGCCCTGGGGCGGCAGCGATTCGCTGCTTGGCACCAACCCGCTCGCCATCGCGATCCCGATGGTCGATGCCGACCCGGTGGTGCTCGACATGGCGACCACCGTCGTGTCCTACGGCACGGTGAAGGGGCATGCGCTGCTCGGCACGCCGATGCCGGAAGGCTGGATGGTGGACGTCCGCACCGGCGAGCCGCTGACCGACCCGGCCCGGAGCAAGGAGGGCATCCTGCTGCCGATTGGCGGCTACAAGGGCTCCGGGCTGGCGATGATGCTGGGGCTCCTTGCCGGACCACTGAACCGCGCGGCGTTCGGGCGCGACGTGGTGGACTTCAACGCCGACGACCGGACGGTGACCGAAACGGGGCATGCGCTGATCGCCCTCGACGTCTCGCGCTTCCTCGATCCGCGCGACTTCACGCGCGAGGTGGCGCGGCACCTGGACGACCTGCGCAACTCGACGAAGCTGCCGGGCGTGGACCGGATCCGGCTCCCGGGCGAGATGCGGGCGAGTCGCCGGCGCGACCGCGTGGCCAAGGGCGTGCCGATTCCCGATGCGCTGATGCGCCAGCTCGACAAGCTCGCCGACGAGACCGGCTCGGCACGGCTGACCGCACGATGAACGCGGGCGCTCCCGGTTGACATGACTGAGGCGCGCGCCCTGATTGTGCCGCACGGGGCGACGCCGGCCGGAGTTCGGGGCGGCGCGCGCCGGATAAGGAGGATCACGGCCGCATGAGCCAGCCCGTCACGGGAATGGAGCACTGGACGTCCAAGGGCGACGTCAGGATCTTCATGTGGGAGAAGTTCGTCGGCGCTCCCTCCGGCAAGAAGGGCACGATCCTGTTCGTGCATGGCTCCTCCATGGCCTCGCAGCCGACCTTCGACCTGCAGGTACCCGGCCGTGACGACAGCTCCGTCATGGATGTCTTCGCGCGCGCCGGCTACGATTGCTGGTGTCTCGACAACGAGGGCTATGGGCGTTCGTCGAAGCACCGCGACATCCTTTGCGACATCTCGACCGGTGCGGACGACATCGCCGCGGCCGCGGCCCATATCGAGGCGACGCGGAAGGCGGGGCCGCTGCTGGTCTATGGCATCTCCTCCGGCGCCTTGAAGGCCGCACTCTTCGCGCAGCGCAATCCGGGCCGGGTGAAGCGCCTCGCGCTCGACGCCTTCGTATGGACCGGGGAGGGCAGCCCGACGCTCGAGCAGCGGCGGAAGAAGCTGCCGGAGTATCGCGCCGCGGGGAACCGCCGCCCGATCGACCGCGCCTTCGTCCATTCGATCTTCACCCGCGACCATCCCGGTACGGCGGACGAGGCCGTGGTGGACGCCTTCGCGGATGCGATCCTGTCGCTCGACAGCAGCGTGCCGATCGGGACCTATGTCGACATGTGCCTCCACCTGCCGGTGGTGGACCCGGCGAAGATCGACTGCCCGACCATCGTCATGCGCGGCCAGTACGACGGCATTGCCGGCTTCGACGACCTGGTCGAGTTCTTCAAGCGCCTGCCGAACCCCGACAAGCAGTTCGCCGTCATGCCGGGCATCGCGCATGCCAGCTTCCAGCAGAAGAACTACGCGCTGGTGCAGCACATCCTCGCCGCGTTCTTCGCCCAGCCGGAGCCTGTGTATCGGGGACCGCCAGCCGATCATTGAACCAGCGCCGGCGCATCGGCGCGTGGCAGGGAGAGAAAGAAGATGACGTCCGGGAACAGCAACATCACGCGCCGCGGCCTTGGCCTGGGCGCCGCCGCGCTCGCCACGGCCGGACTCGCGCGCGGCGCCGGCGCGCAGGCTGCCTTCCCCTCCCGCAACTTCCGCGTCGTGATCCCGACGGGGCAGGGCGGCGGCGCAGATCGCCTGGCGCGCAGCTTCGACGATGGCTGGACAAAGCTCCTGAACGGCCGCCAGTTCGAATACGAGTTCTTCGCCGGCGCCTCCGGCCAGGTCGGCTACGAGCTCTTCGTGCAGCGGCGCGAGGCCGACGCCTACAACCTCCTCTTCGGCAACATGGGGCCGGAGATGATCATGTATGCGCTGCAGCGCCCGCGCTTCCGCTTCCCCGAGGACCTTGCGTATTTCTGCCGGATTGACATCGACGACAGCGCGATCTTCGTGCGCGAGAACTCGCCGATGCGCCGCGTCGAGGATGTCATCGCCGAGGCGAAGCGCCGGCCCGTCAACGTCGCGGTCAGCCGCATCCCGCACCCGGCCTCGATCGGCATGCTCGCGCTCGGCCAGGCGCAGGGCGCGCGGTTCAACCTGATCCCGTATGGCGGCGGCAGCCCGACCATGGTCGCGGTGATGAACGGCGAGGCGGAGGTCGGCGCGCTCCCGGTCTCGGGGCTGACTGCGCAGGCCGGGCGGCTCCGCGTCCTGTCGCTGTTCGCCAGCGAGAACATCGTGGCGGAGCTCACGAACAACGCGCCGACCGTGAACCAAGTGTTCGGCACGCGCATCCCGGATCTCTATTCCTCGCGCTCCTGGGCGATCCACACCCGTGCGATCGAGCGCTTCCCGGATCGCTTCCGCCGGCTCGAGGAGACGGCGCAGCGCGTCTTCGAGGACCAGGATTTCCTCAACGCGCTGGAACGCGCCGGGCAGCCGCGCCAGACCGTGCGCTTCGGCAACCGCGAGCTCTGCACGCGCTACGCGCTCGACATGATCGAACTCGCCAACCGCTTCCGCCAGGAGCTGTCGGCGCAACGCTAGGACGCGGGGGACTTGCCCGCGGCCGGCTGGCCGCGGGTGCGGCAACAGGGGGAAACGCCGCATGGATGGTCCAGGTAAGGCGCGCAAGCCGGTCGGCCAGGAGCTGATCATCCCGGCGCTCGCGGTCGGCTTCACGCTCTACTACTTCTGGACCGTCCAGGAGCTCGCCTGGGAGGCCAAGGCGAATGGCGTTGTCATCGGCCTCCTGCTGTTCGGGCTCGTCGCCATCCTGCTTGTCCGGCTCGGCGTCCGCGTCGCGCGGGGCGAGGCGTCGCTGCGCGTCACCCTCGGCGGGGACTGGGAGACGGACCGCGTCCGGCTGGGGCTGATCGGGCTCATGGTGGCGTTCCTGGTCGCGCTGCCCTTCCTCGGCACCACGATCACCCTCGCGCTGATGCTGTTCGCGGGCATGTGGCTGCTGGGTGGCCGCCATTGGCCGACGCTGATCGGCGTCTCGGTCATCACGCCGCTCTTCGTCTGGGCGACGCTGATCGTCGGCCTCGGCACCCGCTTCCCGGTCGGCCCCTTCGAGCAGGCGATGGCCGCGCTGCTGGGCTTGGGCGACTGATGGAACTCGACCTCGGCACGCTCGCGGATCTCTTCGCGCGCTCCTTCTCTCTCTGGTGGGTGATCATCCCGGGCATCGCGCTCGGCCTGGCGGTCGGCGTCCTGCCGGGTTTCTCGCCGCAGAACACGCTCATCATCCTGCTGCCGGTCACGCTGGCGATGGATATCGAGGCGGCGCTCGCCTTCATGATCGCGCTCTACTGCGCGAACCATCTGTCCGGCGGCATACCGGCGATCCTGGTCAACATTCCGGGCAGCGGCGGCGCGGCGGCCACCACGATCGACGGCTACCAGATGACGAAGAACGGCCAGGCGCAGCAGGCGCTGGTGCTGTCCTTCGTCGCCTCGGTCGTCGGCGGCTTGATCACGTCGGTCGCGGTGCTGGCGATCCTGCCCTGGCTCGCCCAGCTCGGCCTGATCCTGCGGTCGGTCGAGATGGTGGTGATCATCCTGTTCGGGCTGACGCTGATCGCCGTGCTGGCGGCTAAGGATATGCTGAAGGGCCTGATCGGCGGTGCCTTCGGCCTGATGCTCGGCGCGATCGGGACTGACCAGGTCTATTCGACGCCGCGTGCGACCTTCGGCTTTCTCGAGCTCTACGACGGGCTTCCGCTGGTGCCCGTGCTGATCGGACTCTTCGCCGTCTCCGAATGTCTTGTCATGCTGGAGGAGAAGTTCAGCCCCAAGGCGATCCCGTCCAAGGCGCAGCGGCCGCAATGGGCCGATACGCTCGACGGGCTGCGGATGAGCCTGAAGTACTGGTGGCAGATCGTTTGGACCGGCTTCCTCGGGCTCGTCATCGGCGTGATTCCGGGCGCTGGCGCCTACATCGCGAGCTTCGTCGCCTATCAGCAGTCGCGGCTGTTCTCCAAGACGCCGGAGAAGTACGGGACCGGCTTCCCGCCCGGCGTGATCGCGCCTGAGAGCGCGAATAACGGCGTCACCTCCGGCACGCTCGTGCCGACGATGGCGATCGGCATCCCGGGCGGCTCCACCGCGGCGGTGATGCTGATCGTGCTGCAATACCAGGGCATCACGGTCGGGCCGCGGCTGTTCCAGGACAATCCGAACGTCGCCTACGGCGTCTTCGTGATGATGACAGTCGCCTACATCCTGATGATCCCGCTGATCCTGCCGCTGGCGCGCTACGCGTCGAAGGTGGTGACGGTCCCGGTGCACATCATCGTGCCGCTGATCCTCGGGCTCACCGTGGTCGGCGCCTTCGCGGACCGCGAATACATCTTCGACATGGCGCTGGCGCTGGTCTTCGGCGTGATCGGCTACATCGCCGTGAAGACCAACTACCACGTCACCTCAATCCTGATCGGCGTGCTGCTCGGCCCGATCTTCGAACGCTACCTGCTGCGTGCGCTGCGGATCGGGCAGGGAGACATCATGGTGCTGTTCTCCTCCCCCATCGCGAACGTGCTGTGGGGCTTGCTGGTGATCAGCGTGGTCTATCCGCTGTGGCGCGAGAGGCGATTGGCGCGCGCGGCAGCACCGTGAAGGGGACATCCATGACCGAAGGCGCGGTGTCGGCGCAGAACATGCGGCGTGTCGCCTGGCTGGACGTGCCGGGCGGCGGCCAGGTCGTGGTGGAGGGCAACTACGCCTATCTCGGCCACATGAAGCCGCCGCACGGCACCTCGATCGTGGACATCTCCGATCCCAGGCACCCGAAGGTGGTGGCGCGGCTCGACCCGCCGTCGAACGCTTCGCACACCCACAAGGTGCGCGTCGTGGGCGACATCATGGTCACCAATGTGGAGCAGGACGAGCGCCACGCGCTGCGCCGCGCGAAGCGCATCCCGGAGATCGAGGCCGCCTGGCTCGCGCAGCATGGCCGCCCGATCCCCGACGCCGAGCTCGCGGCCGCGATCAAGGTGAAGCCGGACTTCCTGCCGCGCGCCCGCGCCTCGCTCACGGCGCCGCCCTATGCCGAGCCCGGCTTCCGCGTCTGGGACATCCGCGACCGCGCCAACCCGAAGCTGCTGAAGCACCAGATCACCGGCGGGATCGGCGTGCACCGCTTCGATCTCGACGAGAACTACGCCTACATCTCGACCGAGATGGAGGGCTATGTCGGCAACATCCTCGTCATCTACGACATGGCCGATCCTGCCAACCCGCGCGAGGTCTCGCGCTGGCACATGCCGGGCCAGCACGTGGCGGGCGGCGAGACGCCGACATGGCCCGGCCAGCAGCACCGCCTGCACCACACGCTGCGGCACGGCAACCTGCTCTATGCGGCGGTCTGGTACGCCGGCTGCCGCATCATCGACGTGAGCGACATCACCCGGCCGCGCACCATCGGCGAGCATCGCTACCATCCGCCCTTCCCGGAGCCGACGCACACCTTCATGCGCGTGCCCTTCCCGATCGGCGGCCGCACCGTGGCCGTCGCGGTGGACGAGGAGCACGAGCATGTGCCGGGCCAGTTGCATGGCGGGCTTTGGGTCTTCGACGTCGAGGACCCGGCGCGGATCACGCCGCTCTCGATGTGGCACCTGACCGAGCGCGAGAACCCCTATGTCGCCGCCGGGGGACGCTTCGGCGCGCACCAGTTCCAGGAGCGCATGCACGATACCTGTCTCTACACGGCGTGGTTCGGCGGCGGGCTGCGGGTGGTGGACATCGCGGATCCCACGCAGCCGAAGGAGGTCGCGCATTGGCTGGCGGAGCCGCCGCCGGGCCAGACCTCGCCGCAGGCCAACGACGTGGACACGACGAAGGACGGCCTCGTTTTCGTGCTCGACCGCAACCGCGGCCTCGAGATCCTGGAACGGACCGGCTGACCCCATGACCCCTCCTGCCTTCTTCTGCGGCGCCATCAAGACGGCAGTCGAGCATCTCGACTGGCCCGATGCGCCGGAGATCGCCTGGGGCACGGTCGGTGCGCTGCGCGACCGCGTGCTGGCCGGCGAGCGTCCTGCGGTGGTGGTGCTGAGCGACGCGGCGCTCGAGACGCTCGCGGCCAAGGGGCTGCTGCGGCGTGAGAAGATCCTGCCCTTGGGCCGTGCCGGCACCGGGCTGGCGCTGCGCGACGGCGCACCGCGCCGGCCGATCGGGACGCCGGAGGCGCTGAAGGCCGCGCTGCTCGCCGCGGAGAGCATCGGCTGGGCCGATGCCAGTAGCGGCGCCACGGCGGGCAAGCATTTCGAGGGCGTGATCGCGGCGCTCGGCATCGCCGAGGCGGTGCGCGCGAAGGCGACGCTGTTCCGCTTCGGCGTCGAGGCCGTCGCCGCCTGCGGCCGGGGCGAGGTCGAACTCGCCGTCAGCCAGGTGACGGAGATCGTGAACCGGCCCGGCGTCTCGCTGCTCGGCGAATTGCCGGAGCCTTACGCGCTCTCGACCGGCTATGCCGCCGCGCCGCTCGAGGACACGGCGCGGGCGCGCGGCATCCTCGATCGCCTTGCCGCCCCCGATACGCGCGCCGCGCTGCGCGCCATCGGCTTCACCGCCTGACCACGACAGGAGAGATCATGCCCACCCCGCCTCTCCCCCAGCGCCGCCTTGGCGCCAACGGCCCGATGGTGCCGGCCATCGGCCTCGGCTGCATGTCGCTCTCCGGCGTCTACGGCGACGCCGACGACGCGGCCTCCGTCGCGCTGATCCACCACGCCATCGCGTGCGGCGCCAACCATCTCGACAGCTCCGACATGTATGGCTGGGGCCACAACGAGACGGTGATCGGCGCCGCGCTGAAGGGCCGCCGGCACGAGGTCTTCCTCGCGACGAAGTTCGGCCAGGTGAAGCGCGAGGGCGGCGCGAACGGCGTGGACGGGCGGCCGGAGTACGTGGCGCAGGCCTGCGAGGCGAGCCTGAAGCGCCTCGGCACCGACGTGATCGACCTCTACTACCAGCACCGCGTGGATCCCTCCGTGCCGATCGAGGAGACGGTCGGCGGCATGAAACGCCTCGTCGAGCAGGGGAAGGTGCGCTTCCTCGGCCTGTCGGAGGCCAATCCCGCGACCATCCGCCGCGCGCATGCCACCCATCCGATCGCGGCGGTCCAGACCGAGTACTCGCTGCTCTACCGGACGGAAGCCGAGGAGACGCGCGCGACGACGCGCGAGCTCGGCATCGCCTTCGTCGCCTACGCGCCGCTCGGCCGCGGCTTCCTGACTGGCGCGATCCGCGACCTTGCGGGCGTGGGCGGCCGGCGCGCGCAGCATCCGCGCTTCCTGCCGGAGAATTTCGACCACAACCGCGGCCTGGTGGAGAAGGTGGAGGCGATCGCGGCGGAGAAGCGCTGCACGCCGGCGCAGCTCTGCCTCGCCTGGCTGCTGGCGCAGGGCGAGGACGTCGTCGCCATTCCCGGCACGCGCAACCCGGCGCGGCTCGACGAGAACATTGGCGCGCTGGACGTGAAGCTCTCGGCTGCGGATGTGGCGCGGATCTCGGCGGCGGTGCCGCCGGGCGCGGCGGCCGGGACGCGCTATCCCGCGTCCAACATGAAGGCCGTCTATCTCTGAGATGGAGGGCGGCGCGGGAGCGGATCCCGCGCCGCCTGCGTGATCACTTGAGGTGAGCGGCGATGTGCTTGCTCATCTCGAACATGGTCACCTTGTCCTTGCCGAAGATCTTCTTGAGCTTGTCGTCGGCCAGGATCTCGCGCTTGTTCGCGGGGTTCTGCAGCTTATGGGACTTGATGTAGTCCCACATCTTGCTGACCACCTCGCCGCGCGGCAGCGGGCCCTGCCCGACCACCGCGGCGAGCTCCGCCGTCGGCTTCAGCGGCTGCTGCAGCGCATTCGGCTTGTCGCTCTTCGCCGCCGCCTTCTTCGGCGCGGCCTTCGCCGCCGGCTTCGCCGCCGCCTTCGCGGCCGGCTTCGCTGCGGCCTTCGCCGGCTTGGCCGGCGCCTTCTTCGCTTTCTCCGCCATTGTCGGCTTCCTTTCTCGTCTCGCCAGAAGCTGCGTCCGATCGTCCGGTCCTGCCGTTTCCGCGCCCGGACCCAGCGCGCACGGCTGGCCTTCCGGTAGCATGCGAATCGGCCGCGCAACCCCATGTTTCCGCGAAAGCGCGGATTTGGCACGCCCTGCGTTGCGAAAACCACGCGGCGGGGTCTCCGCCGAGGCGGGCGGGCGGCTTCAAGGGCACCGGCGGGCCGGAGGCGCCCCCGCCTTCGGCGCCCGGCCGCGCGCCGTTCCCTGGGATCGAGGCGGCGCGCCGCTCCGCCTGACGGGCGGCCCCCCGGCCTGCACGCCGGGCCGGGCGCCATCGCCTTGACCTGCGCCCTCCACCGGCATTGCCTGTCGCGGATGGAGGCGCCGCGCTTCTCGCTGATCGGCACCGGGCGGTTCGAATGGCCGTTCCGGCTGCGCCTGCCCTTCCGCTTCGGTGCCGTCACCGTGACCGAAGGCCGGCAGGCGGTGCTGCGCGCGCGCATCCGCCTGGCAGATGGATCGGAGCATTGGGGCGTCGCGGCCGAGACGCTCGCCGCCAAGTGGTTCGACAAGGACCCGGCGCTGACCGACGCGCAGAATGCCGACCAGTTGCGTCGCGCGATCGAACTCGCGGAAGCCGCGACCGAGGGTGCGAACACGGCCTTCGGCCATTTCGCGGACAGCCAAGCTGCGCTGCTCGCCGCGGCCGCGTCGGAGGGGCTCAACCCGCTCGTCGCATCCTTCGGCCGCGCGCTGCTCGACCGCGCCATGCTCGACGCGCTGCTGAAGGCGCATCGCCTCTCCTTCTGGCAGGGCATGCGCGCCAATATCGGCGGCATGGCTCCGCATCCTGCCATCGGCGACCTCGGCGGCTTCGATTTCGGCGCGATGCTCGCCGACCTTGCGCCGCTCACGCGGCTGCATGCACGGCACACGGTCGGGCTGCTCGACCCGATCACGGCGGCCGACCTCGCGACGCGCTGCGACGACGGACTGCCTGAGACGCTCGAGGAGGTCGTGGCGATCCGGCGTCACCGCTACTGGAAGCTGAAGGTGAGCGGTGACATCCAGGCCGATCTCGACCGGCTCTGCCGCATCGCCGCGGTACTCGACCGGTTGCACGGCTACCACGTCACGCTGGACGGCAACGAGCAGTTCGGCGGCGCGGAGCGGGCGCTCGCGCTCTGGCGCGCCATCGAGGCCGAGCCCCGGCTTGCACGCCTGCGTGCCTCCGTCCTGTTCATCGAGCAGCCGGTCCGGCGCGACCGTGCGCAGGCGGAAAGCATCGCGGCCTTGGCAGCCGCGCGGCCGGTGCTGATGGACGAGAGCGACGGGCCGCTCGACGCCTTCGTGACGGCGCGTGCGCGGGGCTACACCGGCGTCTCCTCCAAGGCCTGCAAGGGCGTCTGGCGGTCGCTGGTCAACCTGGCGCGCTGCCGTGCCTGGAACGCAGGCGGCGAGCGCTTCTTCATGTCGGCCGAGGATTTGACCACGCTGCCCGGCATCTGCCTGCAGCAGGACCTTGCCCTCGTCGCGCTGCTCGGCCTGCCGCATGTCGAGCGCAACGGGCACCATTTCGTGGACGGCTTCGCGGGACGCCCCGCCGCGGAGGCCGCGCGCTTCCGCGCCGCGCATCCCGACCTCTACCAGGCGACGCCGCATGGGCCGCGGCTCGCGCTGCGGGAAGGACTGCTCGAGATCGGTTCGCTCGACACGCCGGGACTCGGCGCCGGCATCGAGCCCGATTTCGGCGCGATGGAGCCGATGCCGCGATCCGCGTGGCGGCACGCATGACGGCCCCGCGCATCGTCTGCTGCGGCATCGCCGTCCTCGACCAGGCCTGGGACCTGCCGGCGCTGCCGTTGGTGCCCGGCAAGTATGTCGCGGGCGGCCTGCGCGTGGTCGGCGGTGGGATGGCGGCGACGGCGGCGGTCGCGGTCGCGAAGCTCGGCGGACGCTCGGCCTGGTGCGGACGGCTCGGCGCCGATGCGGCCGGCTTCACGCTCCGCGAGGGCCTGCGGCGGCACGACGTCGATCTCTCCGGCGTCACGATCGCCCGGGACGGGCGCAGCCCGACCTCCGCGCTGCTGGTGGATCCGGAGGGCGAGCGCATCCTGGCCGTCTTCCCTGGCGAGGGCCTGCCCGATGACGCGCCCGTCCCGGCATCGCTGGTCGACGATGCTGCCGCCGTGCTCGCCGATCCGCGCTGGGTCGGCGGCGCGGAGCGTCTCTTCGCGCTGGCCGCCGCCCGCGGCCTGCCACGCGTGCTGGACGCCGACATCGCCCCGCGCGAGAGCCTCCAGCGTCTCGCGGCGCTGGCCGATCATGTCGTCTTCTCGCAGCGCGGCCTGGTCGCGTTCAGCGGCGAGGCGGATGCCGCACGCGGCCTCGCCATGGCCGCATCCCTCCTGAGCGGCACGCTCGGCGTCACGCTCGGCGCCGAGGGCAGCCTCTGGTGGCGGGACGGCACCGTCGTCCCGGTCGGCACGCCGCGCGTGGCCGCGCGCGACACGACGGGCTGCGGCGACGTCTTCCACGGCGCCTATGCGTTGGCGATCGCGGAAGGGGCGCCGGTGCTGCGGGCGGCGCGCTTTGCCGCCGCCGCCGCGGCGCTGAAGGCCGCCAACGGCAATGGCTGGGACGGCATGCCCGATCGCGCCGCGGTCGAGGCCATGCTGTCCGCCTGGTGACCGTTCACTCTTGATGCAGGACAAGCCGCGCCCCGCCCGGCCGGTCCAGACTGCAGTCGTTGCGACCTGACGGGGACGGATGCGCCGCTACCTCCTGCTCGGCTGGGTGCTCGCCGGATTGGCGCTCGGCACCGTGCTGCACCTGCTCGGCCGGCCCGAGGCCGCCTGGGCCTGGGCCTGGGCCGGCGCTGCGCTGCCGGTGGCGGCCCATGTCGGCCTCGGCTTCCTGCGCAGCCTGCGCGGCGGCCGGCTCGGCGTCGATTCCATCGCGCTGGTCGCGATTCTCGGCGCCGTCGCGCTCGGCGAACACGCTGCGGCCGCCGTCATCGCGCTCATGGTCGCGGGCGGCGAGGCGCTGGAGGCCTGGGCCGAGGGCCGTGCGACCGGCGCCCTGACCGAGTTGATGGCGCGCGCCCCGCGCCGCGCCGCGCGCATCGAAGGCGACGCCGTCGCCGAGATCGAGGTCGCCGCCATCCGCCCGGGCGATCTGCTGCTGGTGCGCCCCGGCGAGACGGTGCCCGCCGACGGCACGCTGGAGGACGCGGCGACGCTC
>NZ_JAKJIB010000649.1 GCF_021864505.1 Falsiroseomonas oryziterrae | reverse complement strand
ATGATCCGGCCCGGCTCGCGCGCGACCTGCGCGTGGTGGCCGGCGCGGCGCGGCGCCGGCTGGTGGCGTGACCGCCCCGCCGGGCGAGGACGGTCGCGCGCCCTCCCTCGACCGGGACGCGCGAAGCGTGCAAGAGGACGCCGAACTTCCGGAGCGACATCAGATGACGCCGACCGACATCGCCCGCGTGCAGGCCTATCTTCGCCGCCTTCTCGGCTCCGACCGGGTGAAGCTTGTGCCGCCCGCGCGCAAAGGGATGTCAGTCGAACTCGCCGTCGGGGACGAGGTGATCGGCACCGTCCATCGCGACGACGAGGAAGGCGAAGTCTCCTACGCGGTGCACATCACCGTGCTGGAGGAGGACCTGCCGGCCGCTCCGGCGCCCGCCGGGCGGCGCTGACCGGCGATCCTCCCCCGGTGGGCCGGGAGAGGATCGCCGCGACCGCCGCGTCGGGTCAGCCGGGTCGCTGGCCGGATGTGCCGCCATCCCGCTCCGTCGAGGATCGCGCGGCGGCGGTGACATCGCTCGCCTTCCGCTCGACCGCCTCGCGGATGTCGCGGGCGACCTCGCCGACCGCGGCCGCGCCCTGGGACGGGGTCAGGCCACTCTCCGCAAGGCGCTCCTTGCCGCGCTCGTAGGTTTCGGCGGCGGCGTCCTGCAGCTGGGCCGCGACGCGATCGCGCTGTTCGCCGAGCAGCCGGTTCTCGGTCTCGGTGGGCGGCAGGATCGCACCGAGCGTCGCACCCAGGGCCAGCCCGACCGCGCCGACGAGCAGCGGCTGGGACTCGAACATCTCCTCCAGGCTGCGGCGCGCGCTGCCGGCGTACTCGCCCGGGGCCGAGCCG
>NZ_JAKJIB010000648.1 GCF_021864505.1 Falsiroseomonas oryziterrae | reverse complement strand
CGGTCAGCAGCACCAGGCGCTGCACGCCCATGCTGCGCAGGCGGCGCACCAGCCGCGGCGCCTCCTGCCGCAGCCGGTCGGCCATGACGAAGGCCGCCACCGCCCTGCCGTCCATCGCCAGCCAGGCGACGGAGCCGGCGGCCGCCGAGACCTGCGCGGCCACGGCGAAGCCCTCGGACGGATGGACGCCGGCCGACTGCAGAAAACCCTCCGCGCCGAGCAGCAGCGTGCGGCCCTCCACCGTGCCCGTCACGCCGCCGCCCGGCACTTCCGCCACCGTCTCCGGCACCGGGAGGTCGAGCCCTCGCGCACGCGCCGCGGCGACCAGCGCGACGGAGACCGGATGCGTCGATCCCTGCGCCAGCGCCGCGGCGAGGCGCAGCGCCGCCTCGCGCCCCAGGGCGGGATCCGCGTCGAGCGCCGCAAGGCGGGGGTGGCCCGGCGTCAGCGTGCCGGTCTTGTCGAACACCACCGTGCGCAGCCGGGCGAGCCGCTCCAGCGCGCCGCCGCCCTTCACCACGATGCCACGCCGCGCGGCCCGGCCGATGCCGGCCACGAGCGCGACAGGCGCGGCCAGGATCAGCGGACAGGGTGTCGCGACCACCAGCACCGCAAGCGCGCGCAGCGGATCGCCGGTGGCAAGCCAGGCACCGCCGGCCAGCACCGCCGTGAAGGCGACGAAACCGACAGCCCAGCGGTCGGCGAGACGCGCCAGCGGCGCGCGCGTCGCCGCGGCCTGCTCGGCCAGCCGGACGATCGCGGCATAGGTGCTCGATCCGGCGTCGCGCGCGGCGCGCAGGCGGAAGGCAGCGCCGGCATTCACCCCGCCGCTGCGCAGCGACGCGCCGGC
>NZ_JAKJIB010000647.1 GCF_021864505.1 Falsiroseomonas oryziterrae | reverse complement strand
GGGGCTGCGCTGCGCGGCCTCCAGCGCCCGCAGGAACTCGGCGCGGCGCGCATCGTCGCGCAGCACCTCGATCAGCCGTCCCAACTCACCACCTTGCGGCCCAGCGGACGGCCCAGCGGACGGGGCGGTGGCCGGCGCAGTCGGGGCCTGCGCCTGGGCGGGTGCCACGGACAGCAGCAGGAACAGGAAAAGCCAGCGGACCGGATGCATGGCGCGGGTTGAACCCGGCCGGGCGGCAGGGTCAACCCGGAAAACTCGCCCGCCGGTTGCGGCACAGGAGGCGCCGCCCCAGGATGCGGCGGTGCAGCCAGGCGGCCCGTCCCTCTCCACGCTCATGGTCGCCCTGCTGGCCGCGCATCTCGCCGGGATGGGGGCCTTCCTGACCGTTCCGGTCCTGGCACCCGCCATCGCGGCCGAGACCGGCCTGCCGGCGAGCCTGGCCGGGCTGCACACCGCCCTCGTCTATGCCGGCGCGCTGCTCACCGGCCCGCTGACCGGCCCGCTGGTCCGGCGGCATGGCGGGGTGCGCGTGCTGCAGGTCGGACTGGTGCTGATCGGCTGCGGCATCGCGCTTGCGGCGCTCGGCCATCCGTGGGCGCTGGTGCTCTCCGCCTTCCTGGCCGGGATGGGCCATGGCCCGGTCACGCCGGGCGGCAGCCACCTGATCGCCGCCCGCACGCCGGCCCGGCGCCGCGCCCTGGTCTTCAGCCTCAAGCAGGCCGGCGTCCCGGCCGGCGCCATGCTCGTCGCCGCCGCCGCGCCGGCCATCGCGACCTACGGCGGCTGGCGCGCCGGCGTGCTGGCCATGGCGGCGGTCGCCTTCCTGGTCGCCCTGGCGCTCGAGCCGATCCG
>NZ_JAKJIB010000646.1 GCF_021864505.1 Falsiroseomonas oryziterrae | reverse complement strand
GCCTTCGCGCCGGCGCCGTCCCCCCAGCCAGGGCCAGCTCGCGCGCCGGCGCATCGCAGTCGCGGTGGCGAAGCGCCTGTTGCCGGTCGCGGCCGTCGCCCTGCTCGCCTCCATCGCCCTCTGGCCGGAATTCGAGAGTGCAGCCGACCGCGGACGCGTCGCCTTCAAGCGGGCGGCCGAGGTGCGCGCCGACGCGTTGCACATCGTCGAGCCGCGCTACCAGGGCGTGGACGAGCAGAATCGCCCCTACACGGTCACCGCCTCCGTCGCCGTCCAGGCCGGCAACGGCGATATCGTCGACCTCCAGGCGCCGCGCGCCGACCTGCAGCTCAGCGATGGCGGCTGGGTCTATCTGGAAGCCGAAGAGGGCCGCTACGACCGCCGGCGCAACTGGCTCGACCTCAGCGGGCGGGTGACGATCCACCACGACGACGGCACGCAGTTCGTGACCGAGAGCGCCTCGCTCGACATCGCGACCGGCGATGCCGCGGGCGATGCGCCGGTCGCCTCGCAGGGCCCCTTCGGCACCCTCACCGCGCAGGGCTTCCGCCTCTACGACCGCGGCCAGCGCGTGGTCTTCAACGGGCAGTCGCGGGCGGTGCTGGAGGGCTCGGAATGAGCCCGCCCGCCGCCTGCCTTCGGGCTGCCCGCCTGGCCACGCTGCTGGGTGCGGCGCTGCTCGCGCTGCCGGCAGCGGCGCAGAATCTCGACCTCTCGCAGGGCGGGCCAGTGGAGATAACCTCCACCGACGGCATCGAATGGCGCCAGCAGGAGCAGGTCGTCGTGGCGCGCGGCAATGCGCGCGCGGTGCGCGGCGGCGTCACCGTGGACGCCGACCGCCTGGTCGCGCGCTACC
>NZ_JAKJIB010000645.1 GCF_021864505.1 Falsiroseomonas oryziterrae | reverse complement strand
GCCGGCGTGTCGAAGCGCGTCCCGCCCGCGCGTTCCGCTGCACCGGCGGGGTCGAGCGTGCTGCCCGCCGGCAGCGGCAGCCAGCGGATCGCCCCGCCCTCCACGCGCGCCACCGCAAGCGCACCGGCATCCAGCCCATCCGGCTCAATCGCCGGCCGCGACGAGACGAAGCGGTAGAGGAAGCCCATCGCGCGGCCGTCGGCCATCAGGACCACCGCGCGCCCGTCGCCCGACAGCGCCGCCAGCACCGCCGCCGCGCCGACGCGCCCGAGCGCGGCGCGCTTCACCGGCACCGATTGCGGATCGAGCGGGTCAAGTTCCACCACCCAGCCGAAGCGCGCCGCATCCTCGAAGCGCGGATCGAGGTCGCGCAGCCGCGCGAGCCAGGGCGCCGGATCGCCTTCGGCCAGCAGCAGGCTGCGCCAGGGCGTCGCGCAGCCGCCCTCGGGGCCCAGGATTCCCTGCGCGACATCGGCTCCGGCCCCCGGCCCCGACCAGCGGCAGAGCGTTGCCGCGTCCAGCCGTCGGCTCTGGAAGCCGCCATCCACCACCAGCCATTCGCCGCTGACGCGCTGCAGGTTCAGCAGCGAGGCGCCCTGCATCGCCGCCGCCACCGCCGGCCGGTCGCGCCCGATCGGGAAGGCGATCGCCGGGTCCACGCGCGGATGCGCGACCGCGACGACCAGCCGCGGCACGCCGTCGCCCGCGAGCGGCGGAGCGACCATCCCGGCCAGCCGCCCGTCCCAGCCGAACTGCGACCCGGCGGCCTCCGGCGTCGGGTCGCGCGGATCCCATTCCGGCGCGTCGAAGGCGACGCGGTCGCCCCAGCGGATCAGCACGCGCCGCTCGAGCGCCGGC
>NZ_JAKJIB010000644.1 GCF_021864505.1 Falsiroseomonas oryziterrae | reverse complement strand
CGCCGGCGATCCAGACGACGCGGTCGTAGGAGCCGAGAGCACGTGCCGCGCTGTCGGCATTCGTGGCCTTGCTGTCGTTGACGAAGACGACGCCGCCGAGCGTGCCCACGCGCTCCTGCCGGTGCGGCAGGCCGGGGAAGCTCATGAGCCCCTCGGCGATCTCGGCGCGCGTCAGCCCGGCCGCGAGCGCGACGGCGGCGGCCGCGGCGGCGTTCTGCGCGTTGTGGCTGCCCGGAAGCGCCGGCGCGGCGCGCAGGTCGGCGATCTCCCCCGCCTCGTCGCGGAGCGACGCGCCCTCGGCCCAGACCCCCCCGGCGACGCGTCGCTGGCCGGAGACGGGAACCAGCCGCGCGCGCAGGCCATCCGCCATCCCGACGGACCACGCATCGTCCTGCCCAAGGACCGCCAAGTCATGCGGCTCCTGTCGCGCGAAGATTTCAGCCTTCGCAGCGGCATAGCCGGTCATGCTTCCATGCCGGTCGAGGTGATCCGCGCTGAGATTCAGCATCACCGCGGAGTTGAAGCGGATCGTTGCGAGTCGCTCCAACATGTAGGAGCTCATTTCGAGGGTGTACGTGCCCTCGGACCCCAAGATGTTGAGGCCGAGCGCCGCCGGGCCGAGATTGCCGCCGACCTCCGCGACGCGGCCCGCGCGCTGCAGCAGGTGGTGGATCAGCGCCGTCGTGGTGGACTTCCCGTTGGTGCCGGTGACGCCGACGAAGCGCGCCGCGCTGCCGGTCGCGCGCACCGCGCGGAAGAGGAACTCGACATCCGCCAGGATCGGCACGCCGGCCTCGCGCGCGCGCGCGGCGACCGGATGCGGCGCGGGCAGGACATGCGGGATGCCGGGCGAGAGCAGCA
>NZ_JAKJIB010000643.1 GCF_021864505.1 Falsiroseomonas oryziterrae | reverse complement strand
TGGGGTTCAGGCGTGTGCTCTTCCGACCTACGCTCGCGGTGCGTCGCGCAGGGCTGCCCACGCCGGCGCTCGTGGTGATCGGCGAGGTCGCGGCGCTCGGCGCGGCTGCAGCCGAGGCGCCTCCGGAGGTCGCGGCGGCGGCGCGGGCCTGAGCCGCCGGCTCAGCCGGCGGACACCCAGGGGAGCGTCACCTCCTGCGGCCCGACGGGCGGGTGGCCCGCCACGCGGTGCAGCCGTAGCTCCGCTCCCGCGGCGAGGCCAAGGCGGTGCTGCACCGCCGCGTTGTCCCAGAGCAGCAGGTCGCCGTCGCGCAACTCCAAGCGCAGGACCAGCGCCGGGTGGGTCGCCGCGGCCTGGAGCCGGTGCAGCAGGTCGTCGCTCTCCTCCGGCGGCAGGCCCCGGATCCGCCGCGCGGTGGCGCCGATCAGCAGGGACCTGCGCCCGGTCTCCGGGTCGAGCCGCAGGAGCGGATGCACCGCCCCGGCCTCTCCGTCCTCGGTGGCGCGGTGCTCCGCGTCCAGAAAGGTGATCCGCTCGCGCAGCCAGGGATCGAGCCGGTCATGCGCCGCGACCTGACTGGCGAAGGCGATCCGCACGCCCGGCCCGGCAGGCACGCGCGCCGAGAGCAGGCAGAAGCGGGGCGGCGCGGCCGACCACGCGAGGTCCATATGCCAGCCGGGCTCCGCCTCCCGGCCTTCCGGCTGGTCGGCGGCCGGCCGGCCGAGCCCGGCGGCCAGCGCCGCCTGCGCGTCGGCATCCAGCTGCGCGCCGCGGAGAAGGATCACCTGGTGTGCCGCGAGCATCGCGCGGAGCGCGGCGGGCGTCCCAGCATCGGCGGCGCGGAGCAGGCGCGGCCGCTCGATCTCGGC
>NZ_JAKJIB010000642.1 GCF_021864505.1 Falsiroseomonas oryziterrae | reverse complement strand
GCCGCCGCTCGGGGCCGCCCTCGACCGGGACGGGCAGGCGGGAGAGCGCGTTCATCCGCGGGTCCCCTGCTGCGCCGGGCGGCGCTGCGGCGCCTGCGCGGGCGTGGGCTCCGGCGCCGGGTGCTGGCGCAGCACGAGGCGGTCCGGCAGGCGCATGTCGATGGCGACCAGCGGGCGGTCCATCAGCGCGCTGCGCGCCTGCAACTCCGCCAGGCGATTGAGCGCCGGCGCTTCCTGGCCCTCGGGCAGCAGCACGTCGGCGCCGTTGTGGAGCCTGAGGTTCCAGCGCCTCTCGCCGACCCGCACCATCGCCTGGACGCGGCGCAGCACCTCGGGATGCGCCGCGAGCAGGTCGTAGAGCGGCGCCGCGGTGCGGTCCGCACCTGCGCCGACGATGAGCGGCAGCGGGCCGAAGGCGTCGAGCGTCTCGGTCGTGACGACCTTGCCTTCGCGGTCGATGATCGAGAAGCGGCCCTGATGCTGCCAGATGGCGAAGGGCGCGCGCTCCGTCAGCCGCACCAGGATCGTGCCCGGCAGGCGGCGCTCGACATGCGCGCTCTCGACCCAGGCGATGGTCTCCAGCCGCTCGCGCGCCTCGGTCGGCGAGAAGCTGAGGATCGGGTCGCCGCGCGACACGCCGACGGCCGCGCGGATCAGTTCCTGCGGCGTGTTGCGCCGCCCTTCCACGACCACCTCGCGCACCTCGAGCCCGGCGGCGTCGCCGAAGGCGGCCGCACGCTCGACCAGCGCCTGCACGCGGCCGGCCGGATCGGCAAGGTAGAGCCCGAGCGCGACGGCGCCCAGCGCGCCGAGGCCGAGCAGCCCGAGTGCCGCCGGCTTGGCCAGCCCGCGCCGGCGCTTCAGCCAGAGCCGCT
>NZ_JAKJIB010000641.1 GCF_021864505.1 Falsiroseomonas oryziterrae | reverse complement strand
GCCCTCGAGCCCGGGCAGCAGCGCCGGGATCGCCGGGGCGCGGGACGCGTCCTCCGGCGTGGCATGGAAATCCCAGGGCGTCGCCAGCAGGCCGAGCGCCGCGACGCCGCCGGCGGGCCGGCGCAGCGCCGCGGCCAGCGCCAGCAGCCCGCCCATGCAGTAGCCGACCAGCATGACGGGCTCGGGCAGCGCCGCCAGCGCGCGCTCCAGCCGGCCAGCGACGTAGTCCGTCAGGGTGAAGCCGCGCTCGACCTCGTCGGGCCAGCCCCAGTCCAGCAGGAGCGGCCGCACGCCCTGCCGCGCCAGGAAGCGGACCAGGGAGGCGCGCTCCGTCAGGTCGAGGACATAGGCCCGATTGACCAGGGACGGGACGAAGAGCACGGGCGGGCCCGCGGCGCCCGGCAGCCCGTAATCCAGCAGCCGCGATCCACCTTCCGACCAGATCGCCGGAGGGTCGGCCAGATCGCGGCGCCAGGGGTGGCGGCGATAGGCGGCAATGCCGGCCACCAGCGCGCGATCCTCGCGCAGCAGCCGGCGCAGCAGCGCCGCGCGGAAGGCCTCAGGCGCGTGGGCGCCGTCGGCGAGGCGGGCGAGGATCCGGGCCCGCTCCGCCTGGCCCGCCCTCGAGATCGGCCAGGCGTCGCTCCAGCTCGGCGAGCCGGCGGGCGAGGGCATCGTCGCGGCCAGCGCCATCCATCCCCGGCTCGCGCCGAGCATCAGGTGGAGCGGCAGCGGCCGGGGGCCGCGCCGTGACACCGGCATGGGCGGCGCCGTCATGCGGGGCGGGCCAGGGTGGCGCGGCGCGCCCGAAGGGCGGGGCGGCGGCGGCCCGCATCCAGGCCGCCCCCGGGTCGGAGGAGCAGACGCCCGGAGCCCAGGC
>NZ_JAKJIB010000640.1 GCF_021864505.1 Falsiroseomonas oryziterrae | reverse complement strand
CGCGCGCCCGGGTGCGCTCGCGCGCGGCCGCGACGCGGGCCGCCACCGTCGCCGTGGGCTCGCCGGCCGGCGCGCGCGCCAGTTCCGCGGCGGGGATCGGCTGGATCTCGATGACGATGTCCATGCGGTCGAGCAGCGGGCCCGAGAGGCGCATCTGGTAGTCCTGCCCGCAGCCCGGTGCGCGCGCGCATTCGCGCGCCGGGTCGCCGAGATGCCCGCAGCGGCACGGGTTCATCGCGGCCACGCATTGGAAGCGCGCCGGGTAGGAGACATGCGCGTTGGCGCGGCTGATCGTGGTCCGGCCGCTTTCCATCGGCTGGCGCAGCGCTTCCAGCGCGGGCCGGGGGAATTCCGGCCATTCGTCGAGGAAGAGGACGCCGAGATGGGCGAGGCTGATCTCGCCGGGCTTGGCGCGATGGCCGCCGCCGACCAGCGCCGGGACGCTCGCCGAATGGTGCGGGTCGCGGAAGGGCGGCCGGCGGATGAGGCGCCCGCCGGAGAGCATGCCGGCGACGGAATGCACCAGCGAGACGTCGAGCGCCTCGGCCGGCGTCAGGTCCGGCAGCAGGCCCGGCAGGCGCGCGGCGAGCATGGATTTGCCGGCGCCGGGCGGGCCGATCATCAGCAGGTTGTGCGCGCCGGCGGCCGCGATCTCGATGGCGCGCTTGGCGGATTCCTGGCCGCGCACCTCGGCGAGGTCGGGGCCGCGCCAGGCTTCGGCGTCCATCGCGGGCGGCGCCGGCGCGGCGAGCAGTTGCCGGCCGGTCAGGTGGTTGATCAGCGCCGGCAGGTCGGGCGGTGCGAGCACCTCCACCGTGCCGGCCCAGGCGGCCTCCGGTCCCTGCGCGGCGGGGCAGATCAGGCCGAGCTCGCGCGCGCCGGCGGCGATGGCGGCAGGCAGGA
>NZ_JAKJIB010000064.1 GCF_021864505.1 Falsiroseomonas oryziterrae | reverse complement strand
GCCATGCGGACTACGTGAAGAACATGATCACGGGTGCGGCGCAGATGGACGGCGCGATCCTGGTGGTCTCGGCGGCGGACGGCCCGATGCCGCAGACGCGGGAGCACATCCTGCTGGCGCGTCAGGTGGGCGTGCCGGCGCTGGTGGTGTTCCTGAACAAGATGGACATGGCGGACCCCGACCTGGTTGAGCTGGTCGAGATGGAGGTTCGCGAGCTGCTGAGCTCGTACAAGTTCCCGGGTGACGAGATTCCGGTGATCAAGGGCTCGGCGCTGTGCGCGCTGGAGGACCGCGAGCCGGCGCTGGGCGAGCAGGCGATCCTGAAGCTGATGGAGGCGGTGGACGCCTACATTCCGCAGCCGGAGCGTCCGAAGGACCGTCCGTTCCTGATGCCGATCGAGGACGTGTTCTCGATTTCGGGCCGCGGCACGGTGGTGACGGGTCGCGTGGAGCGCGGCGTGGTGAAGGTTGGCGAGGAGGTCGAGATCGTCGGCCTGAAGCCGACGGTGAAGACGACGGTGACGGGCGTGGAGATGTTCCGCAAGCTGCTGGACAGCGGCGAGGCGGGCGACAACATCGGCGCGCTGCTGCGCGGCACGAAGCGCGAGGATGTGGAGCGCGGTCAGGTGCTGGCCGCACCCGGCTCGATCACGCCGCACACGCAGTTCAAGGCGGAGGCGTACATCCTGACGAAGGAGGAGGGCGGTCGCCACACGCCGTTCTTCACCAACTACCGTCCGCAGTTCTACTTCCGCACGACGGACGTGACGGGCGTGGTGAAGCTGCCGGAGGGCACCGAGATGGTGATGCCGGGCGACAACGTGTCGATGGATGTTGAGCTGATCGCGCCGATCGCCATGGACGAGGGCCTGCGGTTTGCGATCCGCGAAGGCGGCCGCACCGTCGGCGCCGGCGTCGTCGCCAAGATCGTGAAGTAGGGGCGCCTTTCCGGCGGTCATCGAGGCGGGCGCTTCGGCGCCCGCCTTTTTTGTTGCGTTGCTGGACACGGGCCGAGGGCTGTGGCCTTACGCTCGCGGAGATCGGACGGGGTTCGGGATGTCCTTCGGCGGTGGATACGGGCAGTCGCAGCCGGAGCTGGCGAGCTTCGGGTCGCGCCTTCTGGCGCAGGTCATCGACCTGTTCTGGCTGCTGCCGCTGTCGCTGATCCTCGGGCTCATCGCCGACTTCGTGAATGGCGGCCGCGGCATGTCGGCGGGTGGCGAGCTGATGGCCAACATGGTCGGCGCGCTGATCGTGCTGCTGTTCTGGGCGGAGCGGCAGGCGACGCCGGGCAAGCTCGTGCTCGGGCTGCGCATCGTGGACGCCGACACCGGCGGCATCCCGACGATGGGTCGCTTCACGCTGCGCTATGTCGGCTACCTCGTCTCCGCCCTGCCGCTCGGCCTCGGCTATCTCTGGGCGCTCTGGGACAAGCGACGCCAGGGCTGGCACGACAAGATGGCCGGCACGCTGGTGATCCGCGACCCGCGGCGCTGAATCTTCGCGCCCGACGGTGCCGCGTCGCCCAGGGCCGCCGCTTGTCAGCTGCTGCTCGTCACCGGCCGCTTGTCACCCCGGGGCCGCTCCGCTATGGCTCCGCCCTCGCGCGGCCCATGCGCGCCACGCCGGGAGACTGTCCGCGGAGCTGCTCCGCCTCAGGCCCGCGCGGACCGCTAGGGGCGTAGCTCAATTGGCTAGAGCGCCGGTCTCCAAAACCGGAGGTTGGGGGTTCGAGACCCTCCGCCCCTGCCATGCGGCCGCGCGAATGCCGCGGCAGGCGGCCCCATGCGGGTCGCGCCTCCCCGGCATCCGGTCTGTCGAGTGTCGTCGCTGAAAGGGGCCGTCTTGGCCAAGTTCGATCCCGCCGGATTCGTCCGCGAGGTGCGTCAGGAGGTGGCTCGCGTCACCTGGCCGACGCGCAAGGAGACGCTGGTGACCACGGGCCTCGTGCTGGCGCTGTCGGCGCTCGCGGCGCTGTTCTTCATGCTGGTGGACTGGATCATCTCCGGCGCCATGCGCCTGCTGTTCGGACTGGGGGTCTGACGCCGTCATGGCCGACAAGAAGTGGTACGTGGTGCACGTCTATTCGGGCTTCGAGAAGAAGATCTCGCAGCAGATCCGCGAGCAGGCCGCCCAGAAGGGCCTGGCCGACAAGTTCGAGGAGATCCTGGTCCCCGCCGAGGAGGTCGTCGAGGTCCGCCGCGGCCAGAAGACCAACCAGGAGCGCAAGTTCTTCCCCGGCTACGTGCTGGTGAAGATGGAGATGACCGACGACGCCTGGCACCTGGTGAAGAACACGCCGAAGGTGACCGGCTTCCTCGGCGAGAAGAACCGCCCGACCCCGATCCGCGAGCAGGAAGCGCAGCGGATGCTGAAGCAGATGACGGACCAGGCCGAGAAGCCGAAGCGTCCCGCCATCGTCTACGAGGTCGGCGAGCAGGTCCGCGTGGCGGACGGCCCCTTCACCAGCTTCAACGGCACGGTGGAGGAGGTGGACGAGGAGCGCGGCCGGGTGAAGGTCAGCGTCTCGATCTTCGGCCGCTCCACCCCGGTCGAGCTGGAATACGGGCAGGTCGAGAAGCTCTGAGCCGGGCCTGACACGGCGCTCCGCGGCGGCACTGGACAGCGTCCCGCGCCGCCGCTATAGGCCCGCGCTCGCCGCGGCCTGGGTCATTCCCGGGCCGCGCGGTTTTGCAGGGAACGCGGGAGACCGGGGCCGCAAGGCCAGGGTCGCATGGACCGCGGGCCTCTGTGAGTGGCGCGCCGCGAGGCGCAACAGAGGACTGACACGTGGCGAAGAAGATCGTCGGCTACATCAAGCTGCAGATCCCGGCCGGCAAGGCGAACCCCTCGCCGCCGGTGGGTCCCGCGCTCGGCCAGCGCGGCCTGAACATCATGCAGTTCGTGAAGGAGTTCAACGCGGCGACGCAGCAGATGGAGCCCGGCACCCCGACGCCGGTCGTCATCACCGCGTATAGCGATCGCACCTTCTCCTTCATCACCAAGACGCCACCGAACACCTACTTCCTGCTGAAGGCCGCCAAGATCGAGAAGGGCAGCCAGACGCCGGGCAAGGGTGGCACCGTCGGCCGCGTCACCAAGACGCAGCTGCGCGAGATCGCCAAGGTGAAGATGAAGGACATGAACTGCACCGACGTGGAAAGCGCGGTGCGCATGCTCGCGGGCTCCGCCCGGTCCATGGGCATGACGGTGGTGGAGGGCTGACGCCATGGCCAAGATCGGCAAGCGCCTGAAGGCCGCCAGCACCGCCTTCGACCGCGACAAGGCCTATTCGCTCGACCAGGCGGTCAAGCTCGTCAAGGCGAACGCCAAGGCGAAGTTCGACGAGACGGTCGAGATCGCGATGAACCTCGGCATCGACCCGCGCCACGCCGACCAGATGGTCCGCGGCGTGGTCGGCCTGCCGGCCGGCACCGGCAAGACGCTGCGCGTTGGCGTCTTCGCCCGCGGCGCGAAGGCCGAGGAGGCCAAGGCCGCCGGCGCCGACGTGGTCGGCGCGGACGACCTCGCCGCCCTGGTGCAGGAAGGCAAGATCGAGTTCGAGCGCTGCATCGCGACGCCGGACATGATGGCCCTCGTCGGCCGCCTCGGTAAGGTGCTCGGCCCGCGCGGCCTGATGCCGAACCCGAAGCTCGGCACGGTGACGATGGACGTGAAGGGCGCCGTGCAGGCCGCGAAGGCCGGCCAAGTGGAGTTCCGTGCCGAGAAGGCCGGCATCGTCCATGCCGGCATCGGCAAGGCGAGCTTTGGCGAGGACGCGCTGCTGAACAACGCGCGCGCCTTCATCGATGCGATCCAGAAGGCCCGCCCCTCGGGCGCGAAGGGCACCTACGTGAAGAAGGTGTCGCTGAGCTCCTCGATGGGCCCGGGCGTGAAGGTGGACCTGGCCTCCGTCACCGGGGGCTGAGGTCCGGACGAGATACGGCGGCTTCGGCCGTCGGGCAGGGCAGGGGGCGACCCTCGGGACACCCCCTGGCCGAACCTGTCGGAGACCTCCTGTGGCCGGGCAACCGGCCTTGAAGCGGCGCAAGCCCGCAGGGGATAGATGGGGTGCCGAGAAGTTCCGCCGGCCGGGGTGCCGCCCCGATCGGCTTGGCTTGACGGTCCCTTCCAACAGGCGAGTGCCGCGTCGGCGTTCCGGCGCGGATGAACCGGCTTCCGCCCTTCCAGAAGGCGGGGCCCCGCTGCGATCGCCGCAGGGCGCAGAGGGCCGCAGGCCCCGAGCACCGGAGGCGTGAATCGCAGCGGCAACACTAGGAGACGGACGTGGACCGTACGGAAAAGCGCGCCTTCGTGCAGGCGATGCAGGCGGTGTTCGCGGATACGTCCTTCGTCCTCGTCAGCCAGAACAAGGGGCTGACGGTGGCGGATGCGACGGTGCTGCGGCAGCGCATGCGGGATGCCGGCGCGAGCTACAAGGTGGCGAAGAACCGGTTGGCCTCGCTCGCCCTCGACGGATCGAAGTTCCAGGCCATCCAGCCCCTGCTGAAGGGTCCGACCGCGATCGCGTGGTCGACGGACCCCGTGGCGGTGGCGAAGACGGCGGTGGACTTCGCCCGGACGAACGACAAGTTCGTCATCCTTGGCGGGTCGCTCGGGACCCAGATGCTGAGCGCCGATGGCGTGAAGGCCCTGGCCGAGCTGCCCTCGCTCGAGACGCTGCGCGCGCAGCTGCTCGGCCTGATCCAGACCCCGGCGACGCGGATCGCCGGCGTGCTGCAGGCCCCTGGCAGCCAGCTCGCCCGGGTGTTCTCGGCCTACGCCAAGAAGGACGAGGCGGCAGCCGCGTGACCGGCGTCCCGCCCGGCGCAGTCGCCACCCCGGAGGGGCGGCGGATGCGGCGGGACGCGGGCCGCCTGACCAAAGCAAGAACATCCAGGATGCGCCTGGGTGTTGCAAACCTCAAGCCAAGCCATTAGATCGAAAGGTACACGCACATGGCAGACCTTGCGAAGCTCGTTGACGAGCTGTCCAGCCTGACCGTCCTGGAGGCCGCCGAGCTCTCCAAGATGCTCGAGGAGAAGTGGGGCGTTTCCGCCGCGGCGCCGGTCGCCGTGGCCGCCGCTCCGGCCGCTGGCGGTGCCGCCGCCGCGCCGGCCGCCGAGGAGAAGACGGAGTTCACCGTTATCCTGAAGAACGGTGGCGACAAGAAGATCAACGTCATCAAGGAGATCCGCACCATCACGGGTCTCGGCCTGAAGGAGGCCAAGGACCTCGTCGAGGGCGCGCCGAAGACCGTCAAGGAAGGCGTGAACAAGGACGAGGCGGCGAAGATCAAGAAGGTGCTCGAAGAGAACGGCGCGACCGTCGAGATCACCTGATATCGGTGCGCCGGGCGACCCCCGGCGCATCAGCCGGCCCGCCCCTGCGGCGGGCGGGCAGGGCTACCAGGGTTGGGAACGGGCGGGACTCCGGGGTCGGGGTCCCGCCCGCGCCCGCGTTTGATTTTGCTGCTGTCCGCGTCCGTGGCCGTCGTGCCGCGGCCAAGGATGGCAACGGGTTGGTACACCACGGGTTTCTGCCGGCTGCCCCGGTGCGGGGGCGGCGGGCCAGGGAAGCGGGACAGGCATGAACGCTATCACGAAGTCCTTTACCGGGCGCAAGCGCATTCGGAAGTCCTTCGGGCGGCTGCCCGAAGTGGCGCCGATGCCCAACCTCATCGACGTGCAGCGGGCCTCCTACGAGACGTTCCTGCAGATGGGGGTGGACCCGGACAGCCGGACGCACACCGGTTTGCAGGAGGTCTTCAAGTCCGTCTTCCCGATCGACGATTTCGGCGGCCGCGGCCGGCTCGAATTCGTCCAGTACGAGCTCGAGGAGCCGAAGTACGACGTCGAGGAGTGCATCCAGCGCGGCCTGACCTTCGCCGCCCCGCTCAAGGTGCGGCTCCGCCTGATCGTCTGGGACGTGGACGAGGACACCGGCTCGCGCTCCGTCCGCGATATCAAGGAGCAGGACGTCTACATGGGCGACATGCCGCTCATGACGGACAACGGCACCTTCATCATCAACGGCACCGAGCGCGTCATCGTCTCCCAGATGCACCGCAGCCCGGGCGTCTTCTTCGACCACGACAAGGGCAAGACGCACAGCAGCGGCAAGTACCTGTTTGCCGCGCGCGTCATCCCCTATCGCGGCTCCTGGCTCGACTTCGAGTTCGACGCCAAGGACATCTGCTACGTCCGCATCGACCGCAAGCGGAAGCTGCCGGCGACGACGCTGCTCTACGCGCTCGACAGCATCTGGACGGAGGGCGAGCGCGTCCGCCGCGCCAATGAAGGCCTGCCCGCGCTCGAGCCGCACGAGATCCGCGGCATGGACTCGGAGGAGATCCTCAACGCCTTCTACGGCCAGGTGGTGTTCAGCCGCTCCGCCAAGGGCTGGTCGCGTCCCTTCGATCCGGAGGCGTTCCGCGGCATGAAGCTCGCGGAGCCGCTGGTGGACGCCAAGACCGGCCAGGAAGTCGCGTCGAAGGACATCAAGCTGACGCCGCGCGCGGCGCGCAAGATCGCCGAGGGCGGCACGACGGAGGTCCTGGTCGGCCGCGCCGACCTCCTCGGCCGCTACGTCGCCGAGGACCTTGTGAACTGGGAGACGGGCGAGATCTGGGCCGAGGCCGGCGAGGAGCTGACCGAGGCGAAGCTCACCGCCATCGAGGAGGCGGGCCTGGATCGCCTGCCGACGCTCGCCGTCGACCAGGCGACCGGTCCCTGGATGCGCAACACGCTCGCGGTGGACAAGAACTCCAACCGCGAAGAAGCGCTGATGGACATCTACCGGGTCATGCGCCCGGGCGAGCCGCCGACCGCCGAGACGGCCGAGAGCCTGTTCCGCGGCCTGTTCTTCGACGCCGAGCGCTACGACCTCTCGGCCGTGGGCCGGGTGAAGATGAACATGCGCCTCGGCTTCTCCACCGAGGAGGTGCCGGACCACATCCGCACCCTCCGCAAGGAGGACATCGTCGCGACGCTGCGCGTGCTGATGCAGCTGAAGGACGGCAACGGCTCGATCGACGACATCGACAACCTGGGCAACCGGCGCGTCCGCTCGGTCGGCGAGCTGATGGAGAACCAGTACCGCGTCGGCCTGCTGCGCATGGAGCGCGCGATCAAGGAGCGGATGGGCTCCGTCGACATCGACAGCGTGATGCCGCACGACCTGATCAACGCGAAGCCGGCCGCGGCCGCGGTGCGCGAGTTCTTCGGCTCCTCGCAGCTCAGCCAGTTCATGGACCAGACGAACCCGCTGTCGGAGGTGACGCATAAGCGCCGCCTCTCGGCGCTCGGTCCGGGCGGTCTCACGCGTGAACGTGCGGGCTTCGAGGTGCGCGACGTGCACCCGACGCATTACGGCCGCATCTGCCCGATCGAGACGCCGGAAGGCCCGAACATCGGCCTGATCAACAGCCTCGCCACCTTCGCCAAGGTCAACAAGTACGGCTTCATCGAGACGCCCTACCGCCTCGTGAAGGACGGCAAGGTGACCGGCGAGCCGCGCTACCTCTCCGCGATGGAGGAGGAGCGTCTGGTGGTCGCGCAGGCCGACGCCGAGCTCGACACGGACGGCACCTTCAAGTCCGAGCTGGTGAGCGTGCGCGACGGCGGGGACTTCCGCCTGGTGAAGCCCGAGGAGGTGACGGCGATCGACGTCTCGCCGAAGCAGCTCGTCTCGGTCGCCGCGGCGCTGATCCCGTTCCTCGAGAACGACGACGCCAACCGCGCGCTGATGGGCTCGAACATGCAGCGCCAGGCGGTGCCGCTCATCCAGGCCGATGCGCCTCTCGTCGGCACCGGCATGGAAGCGGCGGTCGCGCGCGATTCGGGTGCGACCATCGTGGCGCGCCGCGACGGCGTCGTGGACAGCATCGACGGCGCGCGCATCGTGGTACGTGCGACCGGCGACGACAACACGACGCGCGGCGTCGACATCTACCGGCTGCGCAAGTTCCAGCGCTCCAACCAGTCCACCTGCATCAACCAGCGCCCGCTCGTGAAGGTCGGCAACCAGGTGAAGGCCGGCGACATCATCGCCGACGGGCCGTCCACCGAGCTCGGCGAGCTCGCGCTCGGCCGCAACGTGCTCTGCGCCTTCATGCCGTGGAACGGCTACAACTTCGAGGACAGCATCCTGATCAGCGAGCGCATCGCGAAGGATGACGTCTTCACCTCGATCCACATCGAGGAATTCGAGGTGATGGCCCGCGACACCAAGCTGGGCCAGGAGGAGATTACGCGGGATATCCCGAATGTTGGCGAAGAAGCCCTCCGGAATCTGGATGAGGCCGGAATCGTCTACATCGGGGCGGAAGTGCAGCCGGGCGACATCCTCGTGGGCAAGGTGACCCCGAAGGGTGAATCCCCGATGACACCTGAAGAAAAGCTGCTCCGCGCCATCTTCGGCGAGAAGGCCTCCGACGTGCGGGATACCTCGCTCCGGCTGCCGCCGGGCGTGGCCGGCACGATCGTCGACGTGCGCGTCTTCTCCCGCCGCGGCGTGGACAAGGACGAGCGCGCCATGGCGATCGAGCGCGCCGAGATCGAGCGACTGGCGAAGGACCGCGACGACGAGAAGGCGATCCAGGAGCGCTCCTTCTACTCGCGCCTGCGGGAGCGGCTGCTGGGCCGCAAGGCCTCGGGCGGCTTCAAGGGCGTCAAGGCCGGCACCGAGATCACCGACCAGGTGCTCGACGAGTTCGCCAAGGCGACCTGGCGCCAGATCGGCGTGCAGGACGATGCGGCGATGGCGGAGATCGAGGCGCTGAAGCGCGAGTTCGACGCCGCGGTCGAGCGCCTGCAGAAGCGCTTCGAGAGCAAGGTCGAGAAGCTGCAGCGCGGCGACGAGCTGCCGCCCGGCGTGATGAAGATGGTCAAGGTCTTCGTCGCGGTGAAGCGCAAGCTCCAGCCCGGCGACAAGATGGCCGGCCGCCACGGCAACAAGGGCGTGGTCAGCCGCGTCGTCCCGGTCGAGGACATGCCGTTCCTGGAAGACGGGACGAGCGTGGACCTCGTGCTGAACCCGCTCGGCGTGCCGTCGCGCATGAATGTCGGCCAGATCCTCGAGACGCATCTCGGCTGGGCCTGCGCCAACATGGGCCGTCAGATCGGCGAGGTGGTGGAGGAATACCGCCGCGGCGGCGCGATGCGCGAGGAGCTGCGGGCCAAGCTCGTCGAGGCCTATGGCGAGGAGATCGTGAAGCGCGACGTCGATCCGCTGGACGACGACCAGCTGATCGAGCTCTGCGACAACCTCAAGAAGGGCGTGCCCATCGCGACGCCGGTCTTCGACGGCGCGCGCATGGCCGACATCGAGGGGATGCTGACGAAGGCCGGCCTCGAGACGTCCGGCCAGGTCACGCTGGTGGACGGTCGCACCGGCGAGCCGTTCGAGCGCAAGGTGACCGTCGGCTACATCTACATGCTGAAGCTGCACCACTTGGTGGACGACAAGATCCACGCGCGCTCGATCGGCCCCTACAGCCTGGTCACCCAGCAGCCGCTGGGCGGCAAGGCGCAGTTCGGCGGCCAGCGCTTCGGCGAGATGGAGGTCTGGGCGCTCGAGGCCTACGGCGCCGCCTACACGCTGCAGGAGATGCTGACGGTGAAGTCCGACGACGTCTCCGGCCGCACCAAGGTCTACGAGGCGATCGTGCGCGACCAGGACAATTTCGAGGCGGGCATCCCCGAGTCCTTCAACGTGCTTGTGAAGGAGCTCAAGTCGCTCGGCCTCAACGTGGATCTCGAGAACCGCCCGGCCTGACGCGGCGGTTCGACATCCCGCGCCGTCTCCCGGCGGCGCGGCTTCCCTTTTTCGCGGCGGGCATCTGCCGGGTGCCCGCCTGCCGGACGGAGACGACGGCATGAATGAGCTGATGAAGATCCTGGGCCAGACCGGCCAGGCGATGACCTTCGACCAGATCCGCATCTCGATCGCCTCGCCCGAGACGATCCGGAGCTGGTCCTACGGCGAGATCAAGAAGCCCGAGACGATCAACTACCGCACCTTCAAGCCGGAGCGGGACGGGCTGTTCTGCGCCCGCATCTTCGGGCCGATCAAGGACTACGAGTGCCTCTGCGGCAAGTACAAGCGGATGAAGTTCCGCGGCATCATCTGCGAGAAGTGCGGCGTCGAGGTGACGCTGGCGAAGGTGCGTCGCGAGCGCATGGGCCATATCGAGCTCGCCTCGCCGGTCGCCCACATCTGGTTCATGAAGTCGCTGCCCTCGCGCGTCGGCCTGATGGTCGACATGTCGCTGAAGGAGCTGGAGAAGGTCCTCTACTTCGAGAGCTATGTGGTGCTCGAGCCCGGCCTGACCGACCTCAAGCTCCATCAGCTGCTGACCGAGGACCAGCTCCAGAACAAGCAGGACGAGTTCGGCGACGAGGCCTTCAGCGTCGGCATCGGTGCCGAGGCGGTGAAGCAGATGCTCGCCGCGATCGATCCGCAGAAGGAAGCGCCGCGGCTGCGCGCCGAGCTGAAGGAGACGACCTCCGAGGCGAAGCGCAAGAAGCTCGTGAAGCGCCTCAAGATGCTCGAGAGCTTCGCCGAAT
The DNA here is from genome assembly GCF_021864505.1 of Falsiroseomonas oryziterrae. Classification (GTDB taxonomy): domain Bacteria; phylum Pseudomonadota; class Alphaproteobacteria; order Acetobacterales; family Acetobacteraceae; genus Falsiroseomonas; species Falsiroseomonas oryziterrae. The sequence goes on along the minus strand of NZ_JAKJIB010000064.1, from coordinate 4,864 downwards.
CGGGCGCGAAGCCGGAGTGGATGATCCTCGACGTGGTGCCGGTGATCCCGCCGGAGCTGCGCCCGCTTGTGCCGCTCGACGGCGGCCGCTTCGCGACGTCTGACCTGAACGACCTCTATCGCCGCGTGATCAACCGGAACAACCGGCTGAAGCGCCTGATCGAGCTGCGCGCGCCCGACATCATCGTGCGCAACGAGAAGCGCATGCTGCAGGAGGCGGTGGACGCGCTGTTCGACAACGGCCGCCGCGGCCGCGCCATCACGGGTGCCAACAAGCGCCCGCTGAAGTCGCTCTCCGACATGCTGAAGGGCAAGCAGGGCCGCTTCCGCCAGAACCTGCTCGGCAAGCGCGTCGACTACTCCGGCCGCTCGGTGATCGTCGTCGGTCCCGAGCTGAAGCTGCATCAGTGCGGCCTGCCGAAGAAGATGGCGCTCGAGCTCTTCAAGCCCTTCATCTACTCGAAGCTCGAGAAGTACGGCCACGCCACCACCATCAAGGCCGCGAAGCGGATGGTGGAGAAGGAGCGGCCGGAGGTGTGGGACATCCTCGAGGAGGTGATCCGCGAGCACCCTGTCCTGCTGAACCGCGCGCCGACGCTGCACCGCCTGGGCATCCAGGCCTTCGAGCCCGTGCTGGTCGAGGGCAAGGCGATCCAGCTGCATCCGCTTGTCTGCACCGCCTTCAACGCCGACTTCGACGGCGACCAGATGGCCGTGCACGTGCCCCTCAGCCTCGAGGCGCAGCTGGAAGCGCGCGTGCTGATGATGTCGACCAACAACATCCTCAGCCCCGCGAACGGCAAGCCGATCATCGTGCCGAGCCAGGACATCGTGCTCGGCCTCTACTACCTCTCGCTCGAGACGCCCGAGTTCAAGGCGACCGAGGACCAGAAGGCGCCTGCCTTCGCCTCGATGGGCGAGATCGAGCAGGCGCTGGCGGCCGGCGTGATCAAGCTGCACAGCAAGATCCGCGCGCGCCGCAAGGCGATGTCGGCCGACGGCAAGGTGGTGACCGAGCGCGTCGTGACGACCGCGGGCCGGATGATGATGGGCGCGCTGCTGCCGCTGCACCAGAACCTGCCCTACAGCCTGCTGAACCGGCTGCTGACGAAGAAGAACATCTCCGACGTGATCGACGCGGTGTATCGCCACTGCGGCCAGAAGGAGAGCGTGATCTTCGCCGACCGCCTGATGGGCCTCGGCTTCCGCAACGCGGCCAAGGCGGGCATCTCCTTCGGCAAGAACGACATGGTGATCCCGGACAGCAAGGGCGCGCTGATCCAGACCACCAAGGACCAGGTCAAGGAGTTCGAGCAGCAGTACCTCGACGGCCTGATCACGGCCGGCGAGCGCTACAACAAGGTGGTCGACGCCTGGTCGCGCTGCACCGAGGAAGTGGCGCAGGCGATGATGAAGGAGATCCAGAAGCAGGAGGTGGGCAAGCCCGCCAACTCCGTCTGGATGATGTCGCACTCCGGCGCGCGCGGCTCGCCCGCGCAGATGCGCCAGCTGGCCGGCATGCGCGGCCTGATGGCGAAGCCCTCGGGCGAGATCATCGAGCAGCCGATCATCTCGAACTTCAAGGAAGGCCTGACGGTGCTCGAGTACTTCAACTCGACGCACGGCGCCCGCAAGGGCCTGGCCGACACGGCGCTCAAGACGGCGAACTCGGGCTACCTCACCCGCCGCCTGGTGGACGTCGCCCAGGACTGCATCATCGTCGAGGATGATTGCGGCACCGAGCGCGGCATCACCGTGCGCGCCGTGATGGATGGCGGCGAGGTCGTCTCCTCGCTTTCCGAGCGCATCCTGGGGCGCACGACGCAGGAGGATGTCGTGGATCCGGCGACCGGCGAGGTGCTGGTCCCGCGCAACCACCTGATCGAGGAGACGGACGCCGAGAAGATCGAGAAGGCGGGCGTCGAGGCGGTGAAGATCCGCTCCGTGCTCACCTGCGATTCGCGCGTCGGCGTCTGCGGGCATTGCTACGGGCGCGACCTCGCGCGCGGCACGCCGGTGAACGTGGGTGAGGCGGTCGGCGTCATCGCCGCCCAGTCGATCGGCGAGCCGGGCACGCAGCTCACCATGCGCACCTTCCACATCGGCGGTGCGGCGCAGCGCGGCGCCGAGCAGTCGGCGGTCGAGGCGATGACGGACGGCACGGTGAAGTTCGCCAACCGCTCCGTCGTCACCAACAGCCAGGGCGCGCCGGTGGTGATGAGCCGCAACTGCGAGGCCGTGGTGTTCGACGCCAACGGCCGCGAGCGCGGCCGGCTGCGCGTGCCCTACGGCGCGCGTCTGCTGGTGGACGAGGGTGCAGCGGTCACCCGCGGCCAGAAGCTGGCCGAATGGGATCCCTTCACCCTGCCGATCATCACCGAGAAGAACGGCAAGGTGGAGTTCGCCGACCTCATCGAGAACATCACCCTGGTGGAGCGGACGGACGAGGTCACCGGCCTCTCCTTCAAGGAAGTCGTCGAGTACAAGGCGACCGGCCGTGGCGCCGACCTGCGCCCGCGCCTGATCCTGCGCGACGCCAAGGGCAACGTGGTGAAGCGCGACAACGGGGCGGAAGCGATCACCTTCCTGCCCCCGGGCTCGATCCTCTCGGTCGACAACGGGCGCGAGGTGAATGCCGGCGACGTCATTGCCCGCCTGCCGCGCGAATCGTCGAAGACCCGCGACATCACGGGCGGCCTGCCGCGCGTGGCGGAGCTGTTCGAGGCGCGTCGCCCGAAGGACGCGGCGATCATCGCCGACATCGACGGCCGCGTGGAGTTCGGCAAGGACTACAAGGCCAAGCGCCGCATCCTGGTCGTCCCCGACCAGGCGCCGGACACCGACGAGCCGCCGACCCCGCGCGAGTACCTGGTGCCGAAGGGCAAGCACGTCTCGGTGCAGGAAGGCGACTACGTGAAGGCCGGCGACCCCCTGGTGGACGGCCCGCGCGTGCCGCACGACATCCTGCGCGTCCTCGGCGTCGAGGCTCTCGCGAACTACCTCGTGAACGAGATCCAGGACGTCTATCGACTGCAGGGCGTGAAGATCAACGACAAGCACATCGAGGTCATCGTCCGGCAGATGCTGCAGAAGGTGGAGATCGTCGATCCGGGCGACACCACCTTCCTGGTGGGCGAGACGGTGGAGCGAATCGAGTTCGAGATCGAGAACGAGAAGCGCATCGCCGCCAAGGAACGTCCCGCACGGGCCGAGCCGGTGCTGCAGGGCATCACCAAGGCCTCGCTGCAGACGACGTCGTTCATCTCCGCGGCGTCCTTCCAGGAGACGACCCGCGTGCTCACCGAGGCCGCGACGGCCGGCAAGGTGGATACGCTGGCCGGCCTGAAGGAGAACGTGATCGTCGGGCGCCTGATCCCGGCGGGCACGGGCTCCGTCATGAACCGCCTGCGGGCGCTTGCGGCGCAGCGCGACCGCGGCCGGATCCCGCAGGCCGCGGCGCCGCTGCCCGGGCCGGCGACCGCCGCCGAGTAGGCGGCGGCGGCACAGCCGCGAAAGAGTTGAAGGCCGGCCCCCGAAAAGGGCCGGCCTTCGCCTTTTCGGGCCGTCACCTTCGCTTGACTCCCCCCGGGGCGGGGCGTAGATAGCGCGCCCTCGGCCGGGAGTGGCGCCGGAAGGCGCACTACTCGGCTGGGCTGTTTTTGGTCCGACAGCGCAGCGCGCGCGGCGCCGCCCCCAAGGGGGCTGAGGCCGCGTGCGGGACAGGTGCCCGCAGGGATCGCGCATGCGCGTCCCAGGCGGGCGCAAGCGCGTGGCGGATCTGGGTCGCGGTCGCCGAGGGCGCGCAAGCGCCGCAGGTGTGAATCGCAGGCCCGGAAGATAGGTTTGCGAAGGGGCGTCATGCCGACGATCAACCAGCTCATCGCCAAGGGGCGGGAGCCGAACGCGAAGCGGAACAAGGTTCCGGCGCTGCAGGGCAGCCCGCAGAAGCGCGGCGTCTGCACCCGCGTCTACACGACCACGCCGAAGAAGCCGAACTCGGCGCTTCGTAAGGTCGCCAAGGTGCGCCTGACGAACGGCTACGAGGTGGTGAGCTACATCCCCGGCGAGGGCCACAACCTGCAGGAGCACTCGGTGGTCCTGATCCGGGGCGGCCGCGTGAAGGACCTTCCGGGCGTGCGCTACCACATCCTGCGCGGCGTGCTCGACACGCAGGGCCTGCCGAAGCGGCGCAAGCGGCGCTCGCTCTACGGCGCCAAGCGGCCGAAGTAAGGAGGGCAGGGAATGTCTCGCCGTCACCGCGCCGAGAAGCGCGAGGTCCTGCCGGATCCGAAGTTCGGGGATCTCGTCCTCAGCCGTTTCATGAACGTGCTGATGTATGACGGGAAGAAGTCCGTCGCGGAGAACATCGTCTACGGGGCGATGGACACGCTGAAGCGCCGCGGCGGCGCGAACAGCGACCCGCTGCGCCTCTTCCACGAGGCGATGGAGAATGTGAAGCCGGCGATCGAGGTGCGGTCGCGGCGCGTCGGCGGCGCCACCTACCAGGTGCCCGTCGAGGTCCGCCCGGAGCGCCGCCAGGCGCTCGCGATCCGCTGGCTGATCGAGGCCGCGCGCAAGCGCGGCGAGAACACGATGGAAGAGCGCCTCTCGGCGGAACTGCTGGACGCGGCGAACAACCGCGGCACGGCCGTCAAGAAGCGCGAGGACACGCACCGGATGGCAGAGGCCAACAAGGCCTTCAGCCACTACCGCTGGTAACGCACAGACCGATCAGGACGCACGAAGATGGCAAAGGCGAAGTTTGAGCGGACGAAGCCGCACTGCAACATTGGCACGATCGGTCATGTGGATCATGGCAAGACGTCGCTGACGGCGGCGATCACGAAGGTGCTGGCGAAGACGGG
>NZ_JAKJIB010000639.1 GCF_021864505.1 Falsiroseomonas oryziterrae | reverse complement strand
CCGCGGTTGCATCGCGTGGTCCCGGCCGAAAGTGCGGCTGCGATGCGGCGGATGCTGGAAGCGGCGGTGGCGCGCGGCACCGGGCGTGCCGCCCAGCCGCCCGGCGGCCGCCCCGTCGGTGGCAAGACCGGGACCACGCAGGATTTTCGCGACGCCTGGTTCGTGGGGTTCTCGGGCCCCCTCGTCATCGGCGTGTGGCTGGGCAACGATGACGGCTCTGCGATGTTTGAGGTGCGCGGCGGCACCCTGCCCGCGCGCCTCGCCCGAGAGATCCTGGAAGGCCTGGCCGAGCCGCGCGCCGCGGCCGGGGGATGAAGGAGTGCGACTTGGACACTGAGCCGTCCCGCTCCGGCGCCATGTCGGGTTCCGACCTTGTCCGGCTTCGCCACGACCGGCTGCGACGCACGGCGCCGGCGGTGCAGCACGAGGTGAACAACGCCCTGATGGTGCTCACCTCGAATCTCGAGTTGCTCGGCCGCAGCGCGCCGGAAGGTCCGGCCCGGCGCCAGCTCGACCGCGCGCAGGAAGCCGTGCGCCGCATGGAGACGACGGTGCGGGGCTTCCTGGATGCCGCGCGGCGCGAGGCGGAGGACCAGGCCGTCGTCGCGCCCGACTTGGCGCTGCGCCAGGCGCTCCCGCTGCTGCGCGTCGTCCTCGGCGCGCGGTTCGGAATCGAGATGGAGGCGGGGGCGGAGGCGGCGCCGGTGCATCTCGACCGCGCTCGGCTGGATCTCGCGCTGCTCAGTCTCGTGCGCGATGCCGCGGCGCGGATGCAGCCCGGCGCGCGGATCGTCGCGCGCGTCGAGAACCGGGATGGCGAGGTGGCGCTCCACCTGGCCCTGCCGCCCGGCGCCGCCCCGGAAGGCGAGACCGCGATGCTGCTCGCCGAAGCCGCCGGCGCGACCG
>NZ_JAKJIB010000638.1 GCF_021864505.1 Falsiroseomonas oryziterrae | reverse complement strand
GCTGACCGCACTCGGCGAGGACCGCGCCGGCGCCGCCTTCCGCGCGCTGTGGCGGGCGGAGGGCGTGGACGACGCGCCGGTCCGCACCGATCCGGCCGCGCCCACCGGGATCTACTTCGTCAGCCATGACGCGCGCGGCCACCACTTCACCTTCCACCGCGCCGGCAGCGCCGCCGCGCGCCTCGGCCCCGCCGACCTGCCGGAGGCCGCGATCCGGCGCGCCCGCATCCTGCACCTGTCCGGCATCACCCTCGGCATCTCGACCTCCTCCTGCGACGCCGCCTTCCGCGCGATGGAGATCGCGCGCGCGGCGGGCGTGACGGTCTCCTTCGACACCAATCTCCGCCTCCGCCTCTGGCCGCTGGCCCGCGCGCGCGCCTGCACCCAGGCGGCGATCGCGCTCGCCGATCTCTGCTTCCCCTCGCTCGAGGACGCGCAGGCGCTGACCGGGCTCGAGGCGCCGGACGCGATCGCGGATGCCTATCTTGCGCTCTGCCCCCTGGTTCTTCTCAAGCTCGGCCCCGAGGGCGTGCTGGTCGCGACGCGCGAGGGCCGCTCGCGCATCGCCGGCTTCCCCGTCCGGGCGGTGGACGCCACCGGCGCGGGCGACACCTTCGCCGGCGCCTTCCTCGCCCGCCGCCTGGCCGGCGACGGCGTCGAGGATGCCGCACGCTACGCCAACGCCGCCGCCGCGCTCTCCACCCAGGGCTATGGCGCCGTCACGCCGATCCCGCGCGAGGCCGAGGTCAGGGCGTTCCTGGCGGCGCGGGGATGAGCGGCAGCGTGTGCGTGGCGGCGGTCTCGCCCACCGACCTGACGAAGCCGCACCTCTCGCAGAAGGGGAAGGCCGCGGCCGGCGCCCGCAGGCGCAGGCGCCGCCAGCCCGCCTCGCGCGCCGCCTCGGCGATGGCCG
>NZ_JAKJIB010000637.1 GCF_021864505.1 Falsiroseomonas oryziterrae | reverse complement strand
GATAGGGGCCGGGTCGGGCCGCGCCAGCGCCACCGGCGCGGCGACGGCGAGCAGCAGCGCAAGCAGGCCGCGGCGCAGCCCTGCGCGCGCGGCGCCGTCAGCGGCTGGCGCCGAAGGCACCGATGAAGGAGGCCGCGCCGTTCGTCACGGCGAAGGAGCCGCCGACCTCGCGCCCATCCGTGCCGAAGAACTGGCCGCCATACTGGCCGGTGAGGCCGAGCCGCGCGACGGTCTCCGTCGCGTTGCCCGCGAAGGTGCCGGTGTTGCGGCTGAAGGCGACGTTCTGCAGCGTGAGGCCGGGCATCTGCTGCCAGGCGCCGGGCAGGACCTGGCGGGAGTCGCCGATCGTCCCGCCGATCCGCGCGGCGGCCCAGTCCACGCCGAGCGTGACGGTCGCGGTGGAGAAGCTCGGCGCCACGCCCGGCGACTGCCCCTGGATGAGCGCGGCGCCCTGATAGGTCGCCGTGCCGGCGACGGGCAGCAGCGTCACGGGTGTCGGGAAGCCGAAGGCGGCGGCATGGGCGACGGTCGGCGTGCCGGGCGCGGACAGGTTGGGGCTCGACCAGATGCCATAGGTGACGGCTGTCATCGGGCGCGAGGTCGTGCCGTCCGACAGCACGGCGCGTGACGCGCCGCTGCCATAGGCCACGACGCGCTGGTCGTTGCCGGTGACCGTCTGCCAGGTGCCGGTGCTCGCGAGCGGGCCGGTGTTGAAGCTGCTGCTGCCGGCGCCGCCCTGCGTGCTGCCGGAGATGCGCGCGGTGTTGCCGGCGAGGTCGAGCGTCGCGGTCGTCACCGTGCTCGTCGAGAGGTTCTCGGGCGGCGTGTCGCGGGCGACGAAGGCGGCGCCGAAGACGCCGCTTGGCAGTACGACGGGGGTCGGCTCGGGCGCGGGGGCCGCGGCGGGGGAGGCGG
>NZ_JAKJIB010000636.1 GCF_021864505.1 Falsiroseomonas oryziterrae | reverse complement strand
GGGGTGGAGCTGTTGAGCCATGGGCCGGTGCGGCGCGGCTGGCTCGCGCGGCTGCGCGGCATTCCGGCGCTGGCGCGGGCCGCGGCGGCGCTGCGGCCGGCGGTGATCCATGCGCATGAGCCGGACAGCTGGATCGCCGCGCGGCTTGCGGCGCGGCGCTGCGGCGCACGCGTCGTGCTCGACGTGCATGAGCACTACCCGTCGCGGCTGGATGCGCGGCTGCCGGCCGTGCTGCGCCCGATCGGGCGTGGCGTGATCGCGCTGGCCTGCCGGCTGGCCGCCGTGCGGGCCGATGCCGTGGTGGTGGCGAAGGAGGGGCTCGACGGGGCCTTCGGCGCCGGCTGCATCCCGGTGCGCAACTACGCTGCCGATCCGGGCCTGCCGCCGCGCGTGCATGCGCCGGGACCGCTGCGCCTGCTGCATCTCGGCGCGCTCGGCGCGGCACGCGGGGGCTTCGTGATGCTCGACGCGCTGGCGCGGCTGCCGCCCGAGACACGGCTGACGCTGGTCGGCCGCTTCACCGACGGCAGCGAGGCGCGCTTCGCCGCACTGGCGCGCATGCTCGGGCTGGAGCGGCGCGTCGAGCGGCTCGGCTGGCTGCCGCGCGAGGATGCGCTGGCGGTGGCCGCGCGCTGCGACGTCGCGCTGGTGCTGTTCCAGCCGGGTGCGGAGAACCATCGGCTCGCCCTGCCGCACAAGCTGTTCGACGCGATGATCTGCGGCCTGCCGGTGGTGGTGCCCGACGCGGCGGAGGAGGTGGCGCGGATCGTGGCCGAAAGCGGCTGCGGCATCGTGGTGGACGCCGCCGACCCGGCCTCCGTCGTGGCTGCGGTGAGCCGGCTTGCCGACCCGCGGCTGCGGGCGGAGATGGGCGCGCGCGGCCGCGCCGCCGCGCTCGGCCGCTACGGCTGGGCGGGCGAAG
>NZ_JAKJIB010000635.1 GCF_021864505.1 Falsiroseomonas oryziterrae | reverse complement strand
CAGCTCCGGAACGTACGGAGCGGGCGTGGCATCCTGCTGCCCGGGCGCGGGCGCCGCGCCGCGCAGGGCGGCCGCCATGGGCCAGCCGAGGGCGCCGGCCCAGAAGCCCAGGACCTGCCGGTTCCAGGCCTCCAGCGCCGCCAACTGCTGACGCTGCCAGCCGCCACCGAGGGCGCCGCGCCAGGCGCCGGCGGCCGTGTTCGCCGCGGTCATCCAGGCGTCCAGGAAGGGATTGGGGGGAAAGAAGGAACCGCTCATGCCTTGCCTCAGATGCTGTCCAAGGATGGCATATGCTGCGCCGCAGCATGGGTTGCGAGTGAAATCCGCGACGGTTCCGATGACAAGGGCGGGATGCGGCTCACGCCGCCCCGCGCCAGGCCTTGACCCAGTCGGCTCTCGTCACGCGCCCCGAACGGATATGCGCCCGCAATTCCCATCGGTTGGTGCCGATGTCGCGCAGCGTCGCGTCGTCCATCTGCGCGACCTGCTCGAGCAACTGCCGCTCCTCGCGCCGGACGCGGACCACACGGAGGGCGAGCGCGGCAAGGCGCGCCAGGCGCCCGGTTGCGTCCGGCGTGGCGATCGCGTCGCCGGGCAGGTGGATGAAGGCGGGGATTCGCATGGCGGCGGCTCCGTTGCGGCGTGTCCGTCCAGCCCGATGCCGGATGACGCGATGCGCCTGATCCTGGCCATGCGCGATGCCGCCGCGGTGTCGCGGCGGGCGGAAAGGGGTTTCGTGGCCGACGGCCGGTGCGGCGGCGGGTGTCGCGCGTGTCGGCGGCGTGTCGCCGCGGCGCTACTCGTCGCGGCGCGGCCGCGCGAGCAGGCGGCCCATCGCATCGCCCAGCGAGACCGTGCCGGCGAGCAGGTCGGCGACCGCAGCGCTGATCAGCTGGTCCACCGCGGCGTCGAAGGCGGGTGCGACGAT
>NZ_JAKJIB010000634.1 GCF_021864505.1 Falsiroseomonas oryziterrae | reverse complement strand
AGCTCGGGCAGCGCGCCGCGCAGCGTGATGCGCGCCGGCTGCCCGACGGCCTCGAGCGAGGTGGCGATCGGCACGCGCGCCTCGCCCACCCGCATCGTCGCTGCGCCGCGGCCGGCGATGCCGCCGCCGGGCAGCCGGCGCAGCTCGATGTTGGTGTCCTCGAGCGACCAGACGATGCCGAGCGCCGCATCCTCCACGCTCACCCGGCCGCCCGCGATGCTCAGCGCCGCCAGCGCGCCGAGGGGCGAGGCGTCGTTGGGCGCCCGCATCATCTCGGCGAGCAGATCCTCGAACCGCGTGACGCCGGCCGGAACCTCCTCCACCGCTTCCGTCGCGCCCAGCTGGATCGACAGCGCGCCCTCCTCGTCGCGGCGCAGCCGCAGCACGGGCTGCTGCAACTCGACGCGGCGCGGCGCGAGGTGTCCGCGGAGCAGCCATGGCACCGAGAGGCTCACCGTGGAATCGGGGAGCTCGACGCGCACCGCGCCGTCCTCGCCCAGGACCCGGATGCCGCTCAGCCGGAGTTCCAGGGGCGTCAGCCCTTCGCCGCGCAGGCCTTCCCAGGCGATCGTCGCGTGCCCGATGGCCAGCCGCGCGGCGCCGTCCGGCGCATTCGCCTCCGACTCCATGATGCGGGCCAGGAAGGGCAGCTCGATGGGGCCCTGGGCCAACCGCCACGCGCCGGCGATGGACAGCAGCAGCAGGAGCATGACGAAGCCAAGCAGGTAGTGCGCGACCCGGTGCGCCTCCCGCGCCACTTGACCGGCGGCCCGCCTCACCGCTTCCCTCGCAGGCCATGCCGAAGACACGCGACGCGGCGCTGCCCGCGGGCCCGGCGCCGATCTCTCCCGCCCGGCTGCCGCAACCCTTCGAGGCCGAGGCGGCCGAGCGGCTGGCGGGCCGGTTCGCGGAACGCGGCGCGCCCGAGCGGGCCTTCGCGGC
>NZ_JAKJIB010000633.1 GCF_021864505.1 Falsiroseomonas oryziterrae | reverse complement strand
CCGGGCGGGCGCGTCAGCCCGGCGCGGCCGGCATGCGCGGCAGCCGGGCGACCAGCGATTCGAGCGTGACCTGCGCCAGGCGCTGCTCCATCGCCGCCTCCGCCTCGTCCAGCACGCCGCGCAGCATGCCCGGCACGATCGGGCCCAGCCGGTCGCCATTGTCGCGTGCGCCGCGATGCGTCGGCAGCAGCGGCAGGCCGGGACGGCGCATCGCGGCCCAGACATCGGCCAGCGTGATGGCGCTGGCGGGACGCGCCAACTCGGCGCCGCCGGGGCCGCGCCGGATGCGGACAAGCCCGGCCCGCGCGAGCTGCCCGGCCAGCCGCCGGATCACCACGGGATTGGTCCCGACGCTTTCGGCGATGCGGCCGCTGGTGGCCTGGCCGCCCGGTTCCGTGGCCAGCAGGATGAGGATGTGAAGCGCGACGGCGAAGCGGGTTGCGACCATGATCGCCTCTTCACGCCCCGGCGAGGACGCGGTTCCGGCCGGCCGCCGGCGCCCCTTGACGGGACCGTGAACAGAGCGCGAACCTGACCCGATGGACACCATCCCGCCCGCGCTGCGCACCCTGTCCGTCTGCCGCGCCGCGGCAAGGTTCTGCGGCCGGCGCGGCTGGGCGCCCGTGACGGAGATGCCGCTGCCCAACGGCCGCCGCGCCGACATCCTGGCGCTGCTGCCCGATGGCGGCTTCGCCATCATCGAGGTGAAGTCCTGCGCGCGCGACTTCCTCTCCGACGGCAAATGGCCGGACTACGGCGACTTCTGCGATCGGCTCTACTTCGCGGTCGACCTCGACTTCCCGCAGGAGCTGATCCCCGGCGAGGTGGGCCTGATCGTGGCCGACGGCCCGGACGCCGCGCTGCTCCGCGACGCGCCGGCCCGGACGCTCGCCCCGGCGCGACGCCGGGCGCTGCTGCACCGCTACGCGGTGACCGCCGCCGGCC
>NZ_JAKJIB010000632.1 GCF_021864505.1 Falsiroseomonas oryziterrae | reverse complement strand
TGCGCGTGCGGCCCGGCGTCGCGGGCCCCGGCGTGGCGGCGGGGCGCAACGCGGTGGACTGGCCGGAGCGGCTGGAGCGCGACGCGCGCTATGTCGAGGCGGGTGTCACCTTCGCGGGCGACCTGCGCCTGCTGGCGGGCACGCTGCGCGTCTGGCTGGGCGGCCGCGGCGCGCAGGCGCCGGGCCATGCGACGATGCCGCCGTTCGGCGGCGGAGATTGCGCGTGAGGCGCGCCGCGCGCGTCGTCAGTGACTGTTCCGTCAGCGATTGTGAACAAGCACTTGTTTTCACGTGGCTTGACGCCCCTTTCACGTCCTCGACACGCGCGCTTGTCGCATGGTGGCATTGTCAACAAGGGCGCCTCGACGTGTCCGTCCAATTCGCGCCAACCCCTGAGGCGCTGCGCGCCGTTTCGATCCTGCCTTTCCCCGGGCGCGCGGTCGAACGCCTGCACCTGTCGCCGCCAAGCCTCACCGGGTGCGAACTGGACAGCCTGCGCGCGACGCTCGAGGCCGGATGGCTCGCGCCCGCCGGCCCCGCGCCGGCAGCGTTCGAGGCGGCGGTGGCGGAGGCGACGGGATTCGGCGCCGTGCTCGCCACCGCGTCCGGCACGGCGGCGCTGCATCTCGGCTATCGCGTGCTCGGCGTGGCGCCGGGCGACGAGGTCTGGGCGCCGAGCGCGACCTTCGTCGCGACCGTCGCGCCGGCCGTGCAGATGGGCGCGGTGCCGCGCTTTCTCGACGCGACCGGCCCCGGCTTCACGCTCGAGGCAGGGCTGGTGGCGGAGGAGCTGGCGCGGGCCGCGCGCCGCGGGCGGCTGCCGCGCGTGGTGGTGCCGGTGGATCTCTACGGGCAATGCGCCGACCTGCCGGCGATCGTCGAGGCCTGCGGCCGCTGGGGCGTGCCGGTGATGAGCGACAGCGCGGCGGCGATGGGCGCGGCGGGCCGCCA
>NZ_JAKJIB010000631.1 GCF_021864505.1 Falsiroseomonas oryziterrae | reverse complement strand
GCCGGCGCCGCCGCCGATCGCGGCCCCTGCCAGTGCGCCCGCCGGCCCGCCCAGCGCGCCGACCGCCGCACCCGTCGCGGCACCCGCCGCAGCACCGCCCGTCGTCCGTTCCGTGGGGTCCGTTCCGCATGCCGCGGCCAGCAACCCGAGCGCGACGACGCTCGCCGTCCTGATCTTCATCGCTGTCGCTCCTCGCCTCGCGGCCGCGCGGCCATGCGCCGCACGGTCCGACGGTTCGGGAACGCCAGCGCAGCTTAACTGGTTGCGCCGGAGCGACGAGGCGACTCAGGCGCGCAACGTTACGGCGCCGCTGCCGACCAGCGCCGCGACACGTGCGGCGATCGCCATCGTTGCGCTCGCATCCAGGCCGAGCAGCCGCACGACGCCCGCCGCGAGTTCCTCTTCCGTCGCCACCGGCATCGCGCCGAGCAGCGCCTTGCACGCCGCCTCGATCTCCGCCGGTGCCACGCTCGCCGCGCGGCGCAGATGCGGCGCCGCGGCGCGGCGGTCGCGCGGTAGCACGGGCGTCGCATCCTCCGCCGACCAGAAGCCGCCGCGCTCCGCCACACCCTGCAACTGCCCCGCCAGACGCAGCGCCTGCTGCAAGGCCGCGCGCTCCGCCGCCTCCAGCTTCTCCTTGCCCCAGAGGATGCGCGCACGTTCGAACACCGCATCCGTCGCGACGGGCTGCTCCGCGCGGATGATCGCGGCCAGGATCTCCGACAGCTTCGCGAAGGGCACCGACGGAATCGCGCCGTCCTTCGGCACCTCCACCGCGGCTTCCGCATAGGGCTGCGCAAGACCGGGATCGGGCCCCGCCGCCGCCGGCGCGTCCGCCTTGACCTCCGGCGCCGCGCCCAGCGCCGCGCGCAGCCTTGCGCGCTCCGCCTCCGGCCGCTGCAGCCAGGCGAGCGACCAGGCGCGATGCAGCTTCCAGCCCATCATGCCGAGC
>NZ_JAKJIB010000630.1 GCF_021864505.1 Falsiroseomonas oryziterrae | reverse complement strand
CGCGTGGTCCGCGGCCTGAAGCGCGCGGAGCGCCTGCAGCGCCTCCACATCCGCGGCGCGCGCGGGCTGCGTGGCGGCGGCGACCCAGACGATCGCATCGGCGCGCGCGGCCGTCGCCAGCGCCGCGGCGCGGATCGGCTCTGTCCCGTCCAGTCCCGGCGTATCCACGAGCAGCACCGCGGGGCGCCCGTCGGCCCGGATCTCCCATTCGCGCGCGCCGCCCGGCGTCGGCGTCGGGCCGGTCTCGGCGAGCACGGCGCCCGCCATGGCGTTGGCGGTGCTCGACTTGCCGGCGTTCACCTGGCCGAGAACCGCGATGCGCACCGGCATGTCGGCGGGCGCCTCGGCGCTCTTGCGGTCGGCGGCTTCCGCCGTCTCGATCTCCTGCGCGGTCAGCCGCAGGCGGCCGGCATAGAGGTCGATGGCGGCACGCCCGGTCTCGCGCACCAGCTCGCGCGTCGCGGCGGCGCGGAGATTGCCGGCGAGCGCGGCGCGGCCCTCCGCGTCGAGCCAGCGGGCGAGTTCCTGCGCGACGCCGGTGGTCGGGTTGGCGGCGATGCGCCCGATGCGCCAGGCGGCGTAGCCGACCTCGAAGACGCGCTGCGCCGGCGCGCCCCAGCGATCGACCAGCCGCTTGACCTTCAGCGCGTGGTCGATGCGCAGCGACCGCGCGCCCGGCATGTGCATCAGCACGAAGCGGCGCAGGTCGCGCGAGACGCGCTCCGTCAGCAGCAGCAGCTCGGGCAGCGTGACGCGCGCGGCGGCGTCCGGGTCGTCCGGGTGGAAGCGGCGCGCGACCGTCTCGACGGTGCGGCGGGCGAGCTCCGTCGCGGCTTCGCGGTCCGGCTCGAGGGGCGGGGTCGCGGCGGCGAGCGCCTCGACATCCTCCCACGCCTTGCGCTCGATCTCGCGCCAGGCCGGGTCGGGCGCGGCGCGGGCATCGAGCTCGGCGG
>NZ_JAKJIB010000063.1 GCF_021864505.1 Falsiroseomonas oryziterrae | reverse complement strand
TCAACACCGGCGCGGGCGGCTTCGGGTCGGCCTACTTCGCCTCGCGCGAGTTCGGCTTCGGCGCCTCGGCCGGCGGCTGGTCGAGCAACACCGTCTTCCCGCGCATGATGGCCGACGTGAACGGCGACGGCCGCGACGACATCGTCGGCTTCGGCAATGACGGGATCCTTGTCGCCCTGGCCCGCGCGGATGGTACCTTCGCTGCCGCGCAGCTACGGACAACCGGCTTTGGCTTCGATGCATCCGCCGGCGGCTGGTCGAGCAACACCGCTTTCCCGCGCATGACGGCCGACCTCAATGCCGATGGCCGTGACGATATCGTCGGCTTCGGCAACGCGGGCGTATTGACGGCTCTCTCCACGACAGACTGGATCGTCTAGGACAAGCTCCGGCGGACGAGGCACTCGTGGCCGATGCGGCATAGCGTCGGCCACCGGTGCCGGCACCGGGGCTAGGCGGGCCTGCACTCCACCGTGGCTGCGCAGATGCGGTTATCCGCTGCGCGGCGGTGCAGTTGGGGATGCGTACCGCTGCGGGGCAACGGAGCCGCAGGCCAGACAAGCCTGGTGATCGCGCGCGACCTGAATCCGGCGCTCCGCATCAGGTCCAGGAATTCGCTCAGGCCGAGCCGGTTGCAGTAGAGGCCTGCCCGCGCCACCGCCGTCCCTTCCCAGAAGCCCGGCGAAAAGCCGAGATGGCGGAGGCGGCCGCCGAGATGATCGTGCAGGTCGATCCCGTGCAGCCCGACGCCATCCGGCGCGGTCACCTCGCGCAGCGCCACGAGCAGCGGCCCGACCTCGTCGCGGCGCACATGCTCGAGCACTGCCGAGGACGCGACCAGGTCGACGGAGGCGGCCGGTATGTCGGCCAGGCGCTCGGTGCCGCCGATCAGAAGGCGGGCGCCGCAAGCTCGGAGCACCTCCTCCCGGGTGGCGCAGCCCGACAGGTCGGGTGGCGAAAGGCCGGCCGCCCGGGCGGCCGCGGCGGCGCGCCGGTAGGGCTCGAGGCTGCGGGGCGCGTCATCCTCGACATCGAGATACCAGATCGGCGCGAAACCGAGGGCCGCCGCGACGGGCGCGCGCAGCACCATCGCAGCGGGGCCGAGTTCCAGCAGGCTGCGTGCGGGGCGGCCGAGCACGGCCGCAGCCTGCGCAGCCCAGGCCTGCAGGGGCGCCACGAGGGCCGCCTCGTCGTCGGCGAAGAAGGAGTGGCGGCGCAGCCCGAGCTCGCGCCAGATCCGGGGCGGCACCGGGAGCGCGCCGAGGGCGAGCTTCACGGCGAACTTCAACCACCACGGCACCGGCGCGCCGGCCGCGTAGCCGGGCGGAACCGGCCCGTCGCCGGGCTCATCCGACGGCACGCGCCCGCTAGTCCTTGAGGACATCGGCCACGGGGCCGTCCGCCTCGATGCGGCCGCCGTTCAGGCGGATGGCGCGCGTGCACCACTCGCGCACGACTTTCATGTCGTGCGTCGCGAGCACGAGGATGTCGGCCCCGACAACCAGCTGTTCCAGCCGCTCGGTCGCACGCACCATGAAGTCGGCGTCGCCGGCCAGGAACCACTCATCCATAAGCAGGATCTCGGGCGACATCAGCGTCGCAGCCGCGAAGGACAGTCGCACCGCCATGCCGGCGGAGTAGGTGCGGACAGGCACGTCGAGGAACTCGCCGAGCCCGCTGAAGCGACCCGCCTCCTCTGCCATTTCGTCGCACTCGGCTTCGGAGAGCCCAAGATACAGGCCGCGCAGCACGATGTTCTCGCGGCCGGTCGATTCCATGTCCATGCCGGCGGCCGGATCGATCAGCGATCCGATGCGCCCCTCCACCTCGAGCCGCCCGGCAACCGGTTCGTAGATCCCGGCAAGAGTCCGTAGCAGAGTGGTCTTGCCCGCGCCGTTCCCGCCGACCAGCGCGACGCGCTCGCCGGGCTCGATGCGGAAGGTCAGTTCGCGCAACGCGGCCACCACGACGCGATGGCCCTCGTCCTCCTTCAGCCGGATCGCCGCGCGCGCCATCAGCCGCTTCTTCAGCGACCGCGCCGAGAGGTGATAGAGCGGGAACTCGATCGAGAGGCGCTGCGCCTCGATATGCGCCATGCGGCCCTCAGACCCAGAAGGCGATGCGTCCGCGGAAGCGGACGAAGAAGAGAAAGGCCAGGGTGCAGCTGAGCGCCGTGTAGAACAGGGCGCAGACCCAGATGAGCAGAGGCGCGCCGCCTTCCACCAGCGGCCCGCGCACCGTCTCCATCAGCACGTAGAAGGGGTTGAGCGGCAGCAGCGCCTGCCAATGCCCGAGCAGCGCCGGCTTCCACAGAACGGGCGAGAGGAAGAAGGCCAGCTGCATGATGCTCGCCACGATCTGCTGGATGTCGCGGAATCGCGCGCAGAACATGCCGAGGAAGAGGCCAACCGCGAAGGCGTTGATAGCGAGCAGGAGAAGCCCGGGCAGGACCGTGAACGCCTCGGCGCCGGGATAGACGCCGAAGACGACGAAGACCACCAGGATCAGCGGCAGGCTGTGCGCGGCGATGATCGCGTTGCGGAACACGAAGCGCAGCACATGCACCGTGTAGGGCAGCGGCATCTGCCGGATCACGCCCTCGGAGGAGATGAAGCTCGTGCAGGCGTCGGACACGATCTGGCTGATCGTGTTCCAGACCAGCAGGCTGACCGCCAGGAAGGGCAGGTACTCCCGCAGCGACATCCGGAAGAGGGTCGAGTAGAGCAGCCCGATGCCCGTCACCATGATGGCGGTGGACAGAGTCATCCAGAACGGACCGAGAACAGAACCGCGATAGCGGTTGCGGATGTCGAGCCGCGCGAGCGCCGCAGCCAGCCGCCAGCGGCTCAGCCCCGAGCGCAAGTCGTCGAGCGCACGCTCCAGGTTGCGCGGGGCCGAGGCGTCGCGGACATAGCCCAGCGAATGCGCGAGGTTGACGGGAGACCGCATGGCGCGCGGCTATACCCCGC
Organism: Falsiroseomonas oryziterrae; assembly: GCF_021864505.1. GTDB lineage: Bacteria > Pseudomonadota > Alphaproteobacteria > Acetobacterales > Acetobacteraceae > Falsiroseomonas > Falsiroseomonas oryziterrae. Next base: position 12,474 of record NZ_JAKJIB010000063.1, on the reverse strand, counting down.
CCTGCCCCGCCCCGCCAGCGACCCGCCCGGCTTTCAATACGCCTCCCGGGCGACCGGCACGCGCTCCAGATCCGCGAGCCACGCCTCGGCCGAGGCGTCGCTCGGCGCGCGCCAGTCCCCGCGCGGCGAGAGCGAGCCGCCCGAGCTCACCTTCGGCCCGTTGGGCAAGGCGGACCGCTTGAATTGGCTCGTCGCGAAGAAGCGCCGGACGAAGACCCGCAGCCACCGCGCGATGACCGGCAGGTCGTAGGCGACGCGCTTCTCGGCCGGCGTGTTCGGCGGCCAGGCGCCCGCCGAGGCGTCCCGCCACGCATGCCAGGCGAGGAAGGCGACCTTGGACGGGCGGAACCCGAAGCGCGTCGTGTAGAACAGGTTGAAGTCCTGCAGCGCATAGGGGCCGACGAAATCCTCGGTCCGCTGCGTCGGCTGGTCGCCGCCTTCCCCGGGGACCAGCTCCGGCGAGATCTCGGTCGCCAGGATGTCCAGCAGCACGGGCTTCGCCGCGTCGCCGAACGCGCCCTCCTCCGCCACCCATCGGATCAGGTGCTGGATGAGCGTCTTCGGCACGCTGCCGTTGACGTTGTAGTGCGACATGTGGTCGCCGACGCCATAGGTCGCCCAGCCCAGCGCCAGTTCCGAGAGATCACCGGTGCCGAGCACGATCGCGTCGTGCAGATTGGCCAGCCGGAACAGCGCCGAGGTGCGCGCGCCAGCCTGCACGTTCTCGAAGGTGACGTCGTGCACGGGCTGGCCGTCCGCGAAGGGATGCCCGATGTCGCGCAGCATCTGCATCGCCGCGGGCGTCATGTCGATCTCGGCCGCGGTGACGCCGAGCGCGCGCATCAGCGCCCAGGCGTTCGACTTCGTCCGCTCCGTCGTCGCGAAGGCCGGCAGCGTGAAGGCCAGAATGTCGGTCCGCGGCAGGCCGAGCGTATCGAAGGCGTGCGCGGCGACCAGCAGCGCCTGCGTCGAATCGAGCCCGCCCGACACGCCGATGACGATGCGTCTGATGCCGGTCGCTCGCAGCCGCTGCTGCAGCCCTTGCGATTGGATGTTGTAGGCCTCGTAGCAGAGCTCGTTGAGCCGCGCGTCGTCGTCGGGGACGAAGGGGAAGCGCGCCACCGCGCGCCGCAGCCCAAGGTCGCTCTCCCGGTCCGGCGCCAGCGCGAAGGCCACCTCGCGGAAGGGACGCCTCGGCGGGTGCAGGTCGGCGGCGTCGCCGAAGCTCGTCTGCCGCAGCCGTTCCTGCTGGATGCGCTCGAGGTCGAGGTCGGCCGTGATCAGCGGCGGAGCGGCGGCGAAGCGCTCGGCCTCCGCCAGCAGGACGCCGTTCTCGTAGATCATCGCCTGGCCGTCCCAGGCGAGGTCGGTGGTCGATTCGCCGTTGCCTGCGGCCGAGTACAGATAGGCCGCGATGCAGCGCGCCGAATGCACCTGGCACAGGGCATGGCGGTAGGCCGACTTGCCCACCGTGACATTGCTCGCCGAGAGGTTCACCAGCACCGTCGCCCCGGCCAGCGCCGCGGCGACCGAGGGCGGAACCGGCGCCCACACATCCTCGCAGACCTCGGCATGGATGATCAGGTCGGGCAGGTCAGAGCAGCGGAGCAGGATGTCGGTGCCGAAGGGCACCTCCTGCCCCGCCAGCCGCAGCACCGACGGCACCGCTCCGCCTCCACTCGCGAAGTGCCGCTTCTCGTAGAATTCACGGTAGCTCGGCAGGTAGGTCTTCGGAAAGGCCGCCAGCAGGCGGCCGCGATGGATGGCAAGCGCCGCGTTGTAGAGCCGCCCGCCCGCACGCACCGGCACGCCCACGAACAGTACGGGGCCCAAGCCGATGCTCTCCTCCAGCAGCTCCGCCACGGCGCGCTCCACCGCCTCGAGCAGGGCGGATTGCTGCAGCAAATCGTCGATCGCGTAACCCGAGAGACCAAGCTCCGGGAACAGCATCACCGACACCCCCTCAGCATGGGCGCGCCGCGCCATGGCGAGGGTCTCCGCGACGTTGAAGGCCGGATCCGCCACCCGCAAGCGCGGCGCGCAAGCGCCGGCACGGAGGAAGCCGTGGGTGTGGAGGTTGTGGAAGACGGTCACTCAGGCCTCCTAGAAGCCACGCTTGCCGCCAAGGGCGGCAGCCGTCACGAGCTATCTCTTCTTGTCTTGGGCGTGCTCGACAGGTCTCCACCGTCAAGTGAGCCGAGCACGAGCACCCCGGCGCGCGACCTCGCGGCTGCTCCGAGGCGGCAAGGGAACGAGAGAGGGACAAAGCCGTCCCGGCAACGCTGGATGTGCGAGGTGGACGGCCACGCGTGATCGGCGTCGCCAGGGCGGGGTGCGGCCGTGCTAACTCGCGCGCACCGCTTCGACCAGTGCCTCACAAACGCGGTCCACCTCGGCCATGCTCAGGCTGGGGTAACTCGGCAGACTGATGCCGCGCGCGGCGATGTCCTCAGACACCGGCAGAGAAACGTCAGGGCGCGCATGATGCGGCATGTGATGCGCGCAATAGAACACCGGGCGTGTCTCGATCCGAGCCGCGGCGAGCCGCCGCATGACCGCGTCGCGATCGCAGCGCGGCGGCAGCAGGAGGCTGATCAGCCATTCGGAGTTCGTCACCTCGGGCTTTCGCGCCTGGAACGTGAAGGGGTGCCCGGCGAGATTGTCCCTGTAGCGCGCCGCGATGGCACGCTTGCGCGCCAGGATGTCCTCCAGGCGCTCGATCTGTCCAAGGCCAATCGCCGCGGCGAGGTTCGTCATGCGATAGTTGAACCCCATCGCGACGTGCCAGTAGCGCCGCTCGGGATCCATGCCCTGACCCTTGGCGATCTGCAGCCGACGCAGAATCTCAGCGTCGCGCGCCAACACCATCCCGCCCTCGCCGGTCGTGACAGTCTTGTTGCCGAAGAAACTGAACGTCGCGACGTCGCTCCAGCTCCCGACATGTCGCCCACGCCAGCTGCTGCCCAGCGCCTCCGCGCAGTCCTCGACGACGGCCAGGCCGCGGTCCCGCGCCATGGCGGAAATACGGTCCATGTCGCAAACGGCTCCGTAGAGATGCACGGGCATGACGGCCCGGGTCCGCGGCGTGATCCGTGCGCTGATCACCTCCGGGTCCAGCAGCCAGTCATCCGCAGCGACCTCTGCGAACACCGGCACGCCACCAGCCTGAACGATAGTGTTGACGGACGCGATATAGGTGAAGGACGGCACGATGACCTCGTCGCCAGGCCGCAGGCCGAGCGCGTGAAGCGCCAGGTGGAGCGCGACCGTCCCATTGCAGACTGCGGTGACGTGCGGCGTACCGACGACGCTTGCGAAGGCGGCCTCGAATCGATCGAGGAATTTCCCGCGCGACGAGATCCAGGTGCTGTCGAACGCCTCTAGGAGGTACCGCCGCTCGTTCCCCGACAGGTCCGGCTGATAGACCGGCAGGAACGTCAAAGCAGTGTCCGAGCAAGGTGCGCCGTCATTCATCTGCGCTTATCTCCCACAAGCCATTCATTCGGCGCACCTGCGACACTCCGTTAAGGCTCCTCCTATCCGCCGAGCACGCCCAGAGGCAACCGCACATAGCACAGGTCAGGACGGCCGGGACCGTGGCGGCGGCAAGGGCCGCGCTGGCGCGCCGCCAACCCGCGCTCCGGAGGGCACATCCGACACCACGGCCGACCCGGCTCCTATCACCGCGTCCTGCCCGATGGAAATGCCGGGGCGCACTGCGGAGCCGACCCCGACGAGGGCTCGGGCCCCGACCCGCACAGTCCCAGCAAGCGCACATCCGGGGGCGACATGCGCTGCACTCTCTACAACATTGTCATGGTCCAGCACTGCTCCGGTATTCACAATCACAAGTTCGTGGAGAACGGTGGCCGCGCCTACCACAGCGCGTGCCATGACCACGACGCCGTTGCCGACCTCCGCGCTCGGCGAAACCAGCGCGGAGGGATGTACCGCCGTTGGCAACGCGAAGCCCATGCCAGCGAGCTCGGCACCGATGCGCTCCCGGGCACGGTTGCTGCCGATTGCCACGAAGGCGGCCTCGACTCCCTCGGTCCGCAGGCGCGGAAGAATGTCGTCGCCACCGAGCACTGGGACGCCAAGTATGTGACTCGCGGCCGGATGTGGGTCCACGAATCCAAGGACATTATAGGAGCCAAGCGCGCGGAACACTTCCAGAACGACTTTCGCGTGCCCTCCCGCGCCGACAATGACCAGCTGCAACCCACCGTACTCCCGACCCGTGGCCAACAGCAGAGCGGACAGTGGCGGCCATGGCAACTGGCCGCGCAGACATGCAGGAACGCGGAGCTGCCGGCCGTGCGGACCCTGGACCGGTGAGCAGACAAGTGTTTAGTGCGCGGCGGCTCCGACCGACAAGGACGCGACCTTCCGCATGACCATCTGGTTCGATGTCGAGGACCTCTTCGAGTATGCGCGCGCGATGGCGCGGCCGAGCGGCATTCAGCGCCTGTCGTACGAGCTCTACGACGCACTCCAGCGCTCAAACCCGGGCGCGATCGGCTTCGCGCGCCACGACATGCGCCGTGACTGCATGGTCGTCACGGACTGGGCGGAGGTTCAGCAGACCTTCCTTCGAATGACCGCGGCGCAGCCGCCGGCGCCGACGCTCAGCCCCGACACTTCTCCGGCGCTGATGCACTCGCCCCTTACCCGCGTATCGCTGCTGCGCGCGGCGGCCCAGCGTATGCCGCGAGAGGTGCGGCAACCTCTCGGTGATGCGATCCGCGCGCAGCTCAGCGTCGTCCGCAATCTCGCGCGCGCCGCGCGGGCTCTCCCGGCGGCGCTGTCGTCCCGAGGGCGGAGGCAGAGTGCCGCCGGCGAGGGCGGCAGCAGCGGCAACAAGCTCGTCGAAGTCGCGCGCCCGGGGGACACGCTGGCGTCCTTCGGCTCACCGTGGTCGCTGCCCGACTACCCGGGCCAGATCGCACGGCTGCGTGCGTCGGCAGGCATGCGCTACTCAGTGCTGATCTATGACATGATTCCCGTGGTGCGGCCGGAATACTGCGACCGGGGCCTCGTTGCCATGTTCTCGCGCTGCACCGCCGGAATCATTCCCCAGGCGGACACCATACTCGCGATCTCCCAGTCCAGCGTGCGCGACATCAACGAATGGGCGACGCGCGAAGGTGTGGCGCTGCGCAGCACGCCGAAGGCGATCCCGATCGGCACCGGCTTCGGCCACGCCGCGCCTGCCGACACGCTGCCCGGCGGCCTGGTTCCGGGCGGCTACGCGCTCTTCGTCTCCACCATCGAAGCGCGCAAGAATCACGTCCTCGCCTTCCGAGCCTGGCGGCGCCTCCTCGACGAGCTCGGCCCGAAGCGCGTGCCAACGCTCGTCTTTGCCGGCCGCGTCGGCTGGATGGTCGCCGACCTCATGCAGCAGATCCATAATGCAAGGCACCTCGGTGGCAAGCTCGTGCTGGTCGAGAACCCGGACGATGCCACGCTCGCCGCGCTCTACCGCGGCGCCCGCTTCACCCTGTTTCCCTCGCTCTACGAGGGCTGGGGGCTGCCGGTGTCCGAAAGCCTCGCCTTCGGCAAGGTCTGCCTCGCCTCGAACTCGACCTCCGTGCCCGAGGCCGGCGGCGAGTTCTGCCTGTACCACGACCCCGACAGCGTCAGCGAGGCCACCCAGCTCTATCGCCGCGCCATCACCGAGCCGGAGCTCGTCGCCGCCCTCGAGGAGCGGATCGCGCGCGCCTACCGGCCGACGCCCTGGAGCAGCACGGCTCGCGCCGTGCTCGACGCGCTGGCATAGGCACGCGAGAGCGCCGGCCGGTCAGCCGATGCGGGCCTGCCAGTCGGCCAGGACGGTGGCGAGCGTCGTCGCCCAGGGCACCCGCGGCTCCCATCCGAGCGCGGACCGCGCCGCGCGCGCATCGCCCTCGGTCCGCACCACGTCGGTCGGCCGCAACCGAGCGCTGTCCTGCTCGATCCGCGGCGAGATGCCGGCCATGCGGATCAGGTCATCGAGGATGCCGCGGACATGGCGCGGCTCGCCGCTCGCCAGGTTGAAGACGGCGCCGCGCGGAAGGTCGTCGGCGCGGCGCAGCGCCGCAATGTATCCCGAACAGACATCGGCCACGTCGAGGAAGTCGCGCCAGCGGTCCAGGGCGCCCACGCGCAGCACAGGCTCCTGCCGGCCGGCCGCGACCATCGCGACCTGACGCGCGAAGGCCGAGACGACGAAGCCATCGGTCTGCCCGGCGCCCGTGTGGTTGAACGGGCGCAGCCGGATGGCGCGCAGCCCCCGCAGCGCCATCTCCCCTACGGCAAGATCGGCGGCGGCCTTCGACGCAGCGTAGGGGTTGGCCGGCCGCAACGCCCCGTCCTCCGCCAGCGCATGGCCGTCCTGGAAGGAAAGCCCATAGACCTCGGCCGAGGACGCCAGGACGAACACGGCGCCCGGCGCCTCCGCCAGCACCGCCTCCGCGACGGCCAGCGTGCCGAGCAGGTTCACGCGCCAGGTCCGCTGCGGGTCGCGGAAGGATGCGGCGGTCTCGGCAAGCGCGGCGAGATGCACGACCGCGTCGGGCCGCGCCGTGTGGACGGCCGCGATGCAGGAGGGTGGGTCCTCGAGGTCGAGCGTCACCGCCTCATCCCAGCCTTCCACTCGCTCGCCGCGCGTCGCCGCGACGAGCACGACGCCGGGGAATGCCGCCCGGAGCGCCAGCCGGAGGTGACCGCCGGCGAAGCCTGACGCGCCGGTGACGAGGATGCGGCGCACGGCGCCCTAGAGCAGTCGCGCGCGGTGACGCGCGAGGTCGGCCTCGACCATCTCGGCGATCATCTCCTCGAGGGTGATCTTAGGCTCCCAGCCGAGCTTCGCCTTGGCCTTGGCGGGATCGCCGAGCAGCACGTCCACCTCCGCGGGGCGCATGAAGCGCGGATCCTGCGTGACGTGGTCCCGGTAGTCGAGCCCGGCGGCGGCGAAGGCGACCCGGCACATCTCGCGCACGCTCACGGTTCGGCCGGTCGCGACCACGTAGTCGTCCGGCGTGTCCTGCTGCAGCATCAGCCACATCGCACGCACGTAGTCCTTCGCGTGGCCCCAGTCGCGCGTCGCCTCCAGGTTGCCCATCGGCAGTTCCTTCGCGAGACCAAGCTTGATGCGCGCCACGCCGTCCGTGACCTTGCGGGTGACGAACTCGATGCCGCGCAGTGGGCTCTCGTGGTTGAACAGGATGCCGGAGGAGGCGTGCATCCCGAAGCTCTCGCGGTAGTTCACGGTGATCCAGTGCGCATATAGTTTCGCGACCGCGTAGGGGCTGCGCGGATAGAACGGCGTCGTCTCGCTCTGCATCTCCTCCTGGATCTTGCCGAACATCTCCGAGGAGGACGCCTGGTAGAAGCGCGCGCCCGGGCAGGTCAGCCGCACCGCTTCGATCACGTTGTGCGCGCCGATAGCCGTGACGTGGCCGGTCAGCAGGGGCTGGTCCCACGAGGTGCGGACGAAGGACTGGGCGCCGAGGTTGTAGACCTCCTCCGGCTTCACCTGCTGGAGAGCGCGGATGATGGAGGACATGTCCATCAAATCGCCGTCGATCATCCGGACCGCGTCCTGAATGCCGAGCCAGCGGAGACGCTCGCCCATCACCTCGGCGGAGGCCGACCTGCGCAGTAGCCCGAACACCTCGTAACCCTTCTCGAGGAGCAGCTGCGACAGATAGGCGCCGTCCTGGCCAGTAATGCCGGTGATGAGCGCGCGGGGCATGAGGGGTCCTTCCAGAAAACTTGGTGTTCCGACTAGTCGTCCCCGGCGGACTTTGCCAGAGCCGTCGTTCGGAGGCGGCGCACGGGTACCAGCGGCGTCCCGGTAGCGGCGCTTGCGTATTCCTCGGCGACGGTCGCCCAGCGGCGCTCCTGCATCCTGGAGTAGGCGGCAAGCTGGACATCGAGAATGGCGTCGCGCTGCGGAATGCTTCTCTCGATCAAGTCCGCCAGGGCTTCGGGGTCGTACGGGTCGAAGATGAAGGGTTCCAGCGAGGGGTAGCTTTCCAGCAACTCCTCGGTGTGAGGTCCGCGCGCCATCAGGCAGGGCGTGCCGACGCTGACGGATTCCGCAAACGGGAAGGGCGCATCGCCCCCCTCAAAGAACGCAGGGTGAACGGTAAGTGCGGCGGCATGGTAGAGCGCGGCGTGCTCGGCCGCGGGAAGGCCGGGTACGGAGAGCGCATCCAGCGCGAGCCCGTCCCGCCTTACCTTCGCTGCTATGCGCAGGTACGGCGTTGCGGCGTCGGAGACGAGCGGGGTCGTCATCAGCAGCTTCGTGGAGCCATGCCGCTCCTGCACCAGGATCCGCACAGCCTCGACGGCAGCCGACAGGTTCTTGCTCGGTCGCTCCTGCGTGGACATCGCGATGTAGTCCACATGCTCGAGCGGGAAGTCGGCCAGGTAGCGCCAGCGCCGCTTCGCGGCGTGCTGCCGCAATAGCTGCGCTGCCTCGGCACGGCTCTCCGGAGTCCGGCGCCGCGAAGCCGGCAGGAACGGCAGGTCCGCGCTCAGGTCAGGGGGGGCATGCGGAACGATGGCGATCCTGTCAGGCTCGGCATCCATACCGTCAACCGCGTGCCTCACGGCGACATGCCGCGAGAACGTCACCACAGTATCGCAGCGCGTCAGGTTGCGACGCACGTCCAGAAACCACTGATGCAGCGCTCCGCCAGGCCCGAGATCCGCCGGATTCATACTGGCACCGAAGTCCAGAGCCAGCGCATCGGCGAAAATCATTGCGCGGCGGCCCGGAAGCGCCGCAGGCACGAGATGGCTGGCGAATAGGCTCAGCCATGCGTCGACGGGCTGGGTCAAGCTTGGCACGCGCCAGTTCGGCTCCTCGAAAGCCTGCGCCGGCGCGTTCTCCGGGCCCGGCTGGTCCTGCGCATCATCGCCCATTTCCATGCCTACGGCTTCTGTCAGGCGTCGTTCTTTCGACCACCTCTCGAGCTCGTCCGCCCAGCGCCGGAACACCGGCGCGCGAAGGCGCCGAAGGCCGACCGCCACCTCCGGAGCAGCCCCGACCGGATCCCGGGCGGCAGCCACGCTGACCCGAAGCCCGTGCTGCCACGCGAAGCGCCACACCGGACGCAAGAGCGCCCGCGCCATCAGCAGCGGCGTACCCACGACGCCCGCTGCGAAGAGCCAGCGGGCGATCCGTTTGTCGGGTACGCCCAGCAGCCGTCCGGTGGCGCCCGCCCCGGCCGACGCCACCGTCATGCCCCCGGCGGCCGCCACGTCGTGAGCCCCTTCGATCGCGTGCAGCGTCCAGTCGAGGCCCTCCCTTGCGCGCAGGCTCTCCAGCATGGCGCGCGCGGACGCCATGTTCACGGGCCGTACGCAGACGTGGAAGGTGACGCGACCGCTCTCGGCAGCACCCTGCACCAGGAATCCAAGTAGCCGCGTCAGGCCCTCGGTGGAAAAGCGGACGGGCACCGCCCACCCCGCCAGGACGGCGACCGAGAGCCGGCGACCCTCAACGGTCGGAGCCGCGTCAGGCATTGGCGAGCCGGGCGATGATGGGTGCATAGGCGCGTCGCAGTTCCTCGTCGGTGGTCTCACGCAGGGCATGACGCGGGGGCTGCCCCTGGCGAAGGCGCCTCTCCGCCTCCAGAAGGGCCGCTGCCGCGGCGTCCGGATCGCGTGCCGGGTGCCAGATCGCCTCGATCCCGTGGCGCTCGCAGGTGTAGCGCTGCGGCGGATAGTCGCTGCTGACCAGATGCGCGCCGGCGTGCACCGCATCGAACGACGTGAGCGTGCCGTTGTCGGCCAGGACGTTGTGCCAGACGATCCCGGATGCTGCCATCATGGCGGCGAAGGCCTCGTTCCCCGGTTCGCCGACGAAGGTCGTCCGCGCCAACACCTCGGGCGCCGCCGCGAAAGCACGCGCGCCTTCGTGATCGGAGCCGGTCGCGGGATCGAGTTCCTTCGTGAGGAACCCTGCGACCTTGACGCTCAGGCTCCCGCCGGCGGCGACGTAGCGGCGCAGCGCGGCCACGGCAGCACGGTGATTCTTGTGGGACGCGTTGTTCGTTACCCACAGGATAGCCGGATCGGATCCGACCACCGCCGGATCGACCGGGGCGACGATCCGCTCCGTCTGCAACGGCGTGAGCAGGGCGCGATCCGGCGGGACCCCTGCATAGGTGACGGCGTCGTCGCGCGAGGTTGGCGTCGTGGCGAAGACGCATTCCGCCTGGCGCCACGCGATCATCGTCTCCGCCAGAAGGCCACGATCCCCGGGGAACTGATACCCGCCGTTCGCCGCGCTCACGCGCCGCGGCAGAAGGTCGGCACAGTAGACCGCGGTCGGCCGGAGCCAGGCCACCGATGCGGACGTGTGCGAACCCATGAAGAACCACCCATCCGCGTCGCGGAACGCGCTTGCGCCGTCGTCGGGCACGCGCACGACGGACGCGTCGAGCGGCAGTTTCGCGCCCCGGAACAGCGTCGACGCTGCCGCACGTCCGATCTTCCGCCATTCGAATGGCCGCACGGACACGGCAGGCGATGTACGCCGAGCCCGGCGTCGCAGCGCCGGCCAGTCATAGGTGCCGAAGTCAGGCAGGCCAATGACGACACTCATCTCGCCCACCCCGTCCAGCCGCTGCGCCGTGAAGAGACGCGCGAACATCCACGCCATCCGAAGCATGCCGCCATGCCACGGATCTGCGAGAAGAATGGCGAGGCGGAAGTCACTCCGTGGCAAACCTGTCACCTCTGATGTTGCTGCGCCGTGTGGCGCGACCCTGGCGTGACGTCAAGGAAGCCGACGGTCGCGCCCCCTATGAGGACGAGGGGGCCGAGGCGTCCGCACCGATCTACGCGGGCCGCGACCGGCAGGCCAGCGTGGCCGCCCGGCTGGTCAGGCCCGCGATCGGGCCGCGGCCACGAGGCGGCGGAGCACGTCGCCATACCCGGCCTCAAGCTCCGCGGCCGTCGGCTCCCGGAGTTTGTGGGCGGGCGGCACACGCGCGCGGACCCGCCGCTCGGCCTCGAGCAACGCCTGCGCCGCCACGTCGGGGTCGGCGGGAGGGTGAAACAGCGTCGCGATGCCGTGCTGTTCACAGAGGTAGCGCATCGGCGGGTAGTCGCTGCTGACCAGATGCGCCCCGGCCCGGGCCGCGTCGAAGGCCACAAAGCTGCCGTTGTCGGCGACCGCGTTGTGCCAGACAACCCCACGCGCCGCCATCAGCCGGTGGAATTCTGCGTCGCCTGGCTCGTTCAGGAAGGCTGTCCTCGCGAGCACCTCGGGCGCGGCGGCGAAGGCGAGAGCGCCGGCGTGGCGTGAGCCACTGCGAGGGTCCAGAAGATGGCCATCGACGCCGCACACCGTGACGTCGAGACCCCCGCCCGCCGTCAGATAGGCCCTGAGCGCGGCAACGGCCTGGACGTGGTTCTTGTGGGGGGCGGCATTGGTGACCCAGAGTAGCCCGGGCTCGGACGGCCCGCCGGTGGCGGCAGGCATGTTCGCCAGCGCATCCGCCTCTGTCTGCAAGGGAACGAGCACCGCTCGCTCGGGAGGCACACCGGCGTAGCTGACAACATCCGACAAGGTCATGGGTGTGGTGGCGAAGACGCATGCGGCGTCGCGCCATCCAACCATGGTTTCCGCCAGCGCAGCACGATCGCCCAGACCCTGTGGGCCGCCGAACGCCGCCGGAACCCGCCGCGGCAGCAGGTCCGCACAGAACACCGCGGACGGTCGCAACCACGCCACGGCGCCTGAGGTGTGGGACGCCATGACGATCCAGGCGTCGGCATCCCTGAAGGCGCGCGCTCCGTCGACCGGCACCACAACGCTCGCAGCATCCGAGAGGGGCGCCGCCGGGAAGACAACGCGCGCCGAGCCGGTTTCAAGGCGCCGCCAGCGGAACGGCCTTACCGAAACCTGCGGCCCGATCCGCCGACAGGCGCGTCGCAACTCCGCCCAGTCGTACACATCGACATCGAGCAGGCCGATCACCACCTCGACGCTGCCGACGCCCGGCCAGCTTCGCCCAGCGTACAGTGAGGCCAGCAGCATCGCATTGCGCAGCATGCCGCCGCGCCATCCCGCACACATGATGATGGCTAGGCGAAAAGCAGGGCGTGGCAAGCGATGGCTCCGCGCAGCGGCGGCACCGACTGCCTGACGCGCCTGCGCCCGTCAAGCTAGCGCGCATCGCAATGCGGTCCAGGGGCCCGGCAGGCTCGCGGCTCGACCCTCCCGTCGCGGGGTGCGGATGTCACCCGATGAGCACTCCGCTGCTCCACACCCCTGCATTGCCGAAGCCGACGATGTCGTCGCGGCCATCGCCGTTCACGTCGGCCATCATGCGCGGGAAGACGTCGTTGCTCGACCAGCCGCCGGCCGAGGCGCCGAAGCCGAACTCGCGCGAGGCGAAGTAGGCCGACCCGAAGCCGCCCGCGCCGGTGTTGAGCGCGACGAGGACGCCGTCATTGCCGAAGCCGACGATG
>NZ_JAKJIB010000629.1 GCF_021864505.1 Falsiroseomonas oryziterrae | reverse complement strand
CCGGGCGCCGTCGCCCGCATCGTGACCGGCGATGCGCCGCCGGCCGGCATGCGCGCGCGGCTCGGGCCGCGATGCGACCTCGGCGTGCGGGCGCTCGACCTGTTCTGCACGATGCGGGAGGGGCAGCGGATCGGGCTCTTCGCGGCCTCGGGCGTGGGCAAGTCCACGCTGCTGGCGATGCTCGCCGGCGCGCCGCGCTTCGACGTGACGGTGCTCGGGCTGGTGGGCGAGCGCGGGCGGGAGCTGCGTGACTTCGTCGAGGACGATCTCGGCCCGGCGGGGATGGCGCGCAGCGTCGTGGTCTGCGCCACCTCGGACAGCGCTGCGCCGCTGCGCCGCGCCGCGGCCTGGAGCGCGATGACGGTGGCCGAGCAGTTCCGCGACGCCGGGCTGCGCGTGCTGCTCCTGCTCGATTCCATCACGCGCTTCGCGCTGGCCTGCCGCGAGATCGGCCTGGCGGCCGGCGAGCCGCCGGCGACGCGCGGCTTCCCGCCCTCGGTCTTCGCCGAGCTGCCGCGGCTGCTGGAACGCGCCGGGCCGGGGCCGGAAGGCTGCCGTGGATCCATCACGCTCGTCGCCACGGTGCTGGTGGAGGGCGACGACCATGACGAGCCGGTGGCGGATGCGGTGCGCGGCGTGCTGGATGGGCATGTCGTGCTGGACCGCGCGATCGGCGAGCGCGGGCGCTGGCCGGCGGTGGACGTGCTGCGCAGCCTGTCGCGCACCGTGCCGGGCGTGCTGGAGCCGTCGGAGCGCGAGCTGGTCGCCCGCGCGCGCCGGGCGCTTGCGGTGCAGGCGGAGATGGCGGAGCTGGTGCGCCTCGGCGCCTATCGCGCCGGGACGGATGCGGAGGTGGATGCCGCGCTCGCCGCCGCCGCGCGGATCGAGGCGCTGCTGGCGCAGGGCAAGGGCGAGCCGGCGCCGATGGAGGAGAGCTTCGCGTTGCTGCGGGCGGCGCTGGATGGCGCGTGAC
>NZ_JAKJIB010000628.1 GCF_021864505.1 Falsiroseomonas oryziterrae | reverse complement strand
GGCCGGGCGACGCGCGCCGCCGATCCGGGTCCGGAAGGCGCAGCCCTCGCGCGGGCGGAGGGGCCGCCTCAGGCGCCCGGCAGCGTGCGGTCGCCCTCGCCGAGCGTCTTCTGCATGATCACCACGTCGAGCCAGCGGCCGAACTTCACGCCCGCCGACTTCATCAGGCCGACCTGCCGGAAGCCGAGCGAGACATGCAGGCCGATCGAGCCGACATTCTCGGAATCGCCGATCAGCGCGAACATCTGGCGGATGCCGGCGACCTCGGCGCGTTCCAGCAGCGCCTGCACCAGCGCCTTGCCCACGCCCTGGCCGCGCACGTCGTCGCGGACATAGATCGCGTCCTCCGCCGTGTGGCGATAGGCGGAGCGGTCGCGGAAGGGCGAGTAGTACGCATAGCCGACGACCTGCCCGTCCTCCTCGGCCACCAGCCAGGGCTGGCCGCGGGCGCGCACGCGGGCGAGGCGTTCGGTCATCTCCGCCGCGTCCGGCGGGTCCTCCTCGAAGGTGCCGGTGCCGTGCAGCACGTGGTGCGCATAGATCGCGGTGATGGCGGGCACGTCGGCGTCGGTGGCGTCGCGGATCGGCATGCGATGCGATTAGTGCCAGCCCCGGTCAGCCGCAAGCGCCGGCCGGTCCGCGCCGAGGACTTCACGGCTTCGAGGACGATCCCATTCATCGCGCCTACTCCCCGACCGCGGTGGAGATCCCCGATGCGATGCGCCGGGCCGACAGCAACCAGCTGGAGCTGGCGGGTGCCGGCGCGGCGGCAAGCTGAAGGCGCAGGATCTCGAGGACAAGCTGCGCTCCGACGCGAACCACAACTGGGGCAAGTTGTGGGACCAGAGGCGCGGCTGGGTGAACGCGGTGAAGCCGCCCGCCTGAAGCGGCGCCCGCCGGGCGGTCAGACGGGCAGCTTCAGCGCCTCCGCCACGCGCTCCGCCAGCGCCAGCAGCGCGCGGTCGCGGCCGGGG
>NZ_JAKJIB010000627.1 GCF_021864505.1 Falsiroseomonas oryziterrae | reverse complement strand
GCCGCGCCGGCGCCCCGCGCCGCGGCGTCGGACCGCCGCACCCTGGTCGTCGGCCGTGGCATCAGCCTGCAGGGCACGGTCGCCGAGGCCGAGCGCCTGGTGGTGGAGGGCACGGTCGAGAGCCAGATGATCCAGGCGACCGAGCTCGCCATCCATGAGGCCGGGGTGTTCCGCGGCGAGGTGCAGGTCGAGGACGCCGAGATCGCCGGCACCTTCGACGGCACGCTGACGGCGCGCGGGGCGCTGATCATCCGCGGCAGCGGCCGCATCCTCGGCGTGGCGCGCTGCCGCAAGCTGATGGTGGAGGAAGGCGGCCAGATCTCCGGCCGGATGGAGATGCTGGGCGACGGGCCCGCGGCCGCCCCGGCCCCGGCTCCGCGCCCGGTCGCGGCCGAAGCCTGATCCTGCCGCCGCGCCGGTCGCGGGGGGCTTGCTCCCGCGGCGACCGGCGCGACAGCCGCCCGGATGGCCACCATCCGGGCGCATTGCGCCCACCACCGTTCCGTCAACGCATCTGAAAGCCGGGTCGCGCAGCCTTACCGCGATACGGTGCCCCGCCGGAGCCAGGATGAAGCCCTCCCCGCTTCTTCTCGCCCTGCTTCTCCCCATCGCCTGCGCCCAGCCGCAGGACGACGACATGGCGCTGCTGCTGCAGGAGGTGATGACCTCGCAGCAGGCCGCCGCTGCGGGCCTGGCCGCCCCCCCCGCACGCAGCGGGTCCGAGAGCGGGCTGACTGCGGCGGGCCAGCTGGTGGGCCAGACGCCCGACACGCTGCGCCGGCTGCTCGGCGAGCCGCGGCTGCGCCGGGAGGAAGGCCCCGCCGAGGTCTGGCACTACCAGGCGACGCAATGCCATCTCGACCTGGTGCTGTATCGCGAGGATGGCGGCCGCCAGGCGCTGCGCGTCGCCTATGCCTCGGCGCGCGCCAGCGGCGCGGCGCGGCGCGGCGAGGCCGCCTGCCTCCGCGACATCGCGCG
>NZ_JAKJIB010000626.1 GCF_021864505.1 Falsiroseomonas oryziterrae | reverse complement strand
TGCTCGTCGCGGCGCTGCTGACGCTCGCGCTCGGCCAGGGCGTGGCGCGGCTGGTGGACAGCGGGCTCGCCGCGGGCAGCGCGCAGGGGCTCGACACGGCGGCGGCTCTGATGGGCGCGGTGGTGGCCGCGCTCGCGCTCGCCACCGCCACCCGCTACTACCTCGTCTCCTGGCTCGGCGAGCGGGTCGCGGCCGATCTACGGCGGCGGCTCTACGACCATGTGCTCTCGCTCTCGCCGGCCTGGTTCGACACGGCGCGCACCGGCGACATCCTGTCGCGCATGACGGCCGATGTCGGGCTGCTGCAGTCGCTCGTCGGCTCGGCGGTCTCGATGGGGCTGCGCAACGCGGTGACGGGCACGGGTGCGATCGTGATGATGGTCGCGACCTCGGCCAAGCTCGCCGGCATCGTGCTGCTCGTGCTGCCGGTGGTCGTCGCGCCGCTGGTGCTGTTCGGGCGGCGGGAACGGAGGCTTTCGCGCACCGCGCAGGAACGCATCGCCGACCTCGCCGCGCGCGCCGAGGAGACGATCAACGGGCTCCGCACCGTGCAGGCCTTCGGCCAGGAACCGGCCGAGCGCGCGCGCTTCGGCGCGCAGACGGAAGCCTCGGTCGCCGCAGCGCTGCGCCGCATCCGCTCGCGCGCCATGCTGATCCTCGCCGTCATCCTGCTCGGCTTCGGCGCCATCACCTTCGCGCTCTGGACGGGCGGGCACGACGTGGTGACGGGGCGGATGAGCGGCGGCGACCTCGCGGCCTTCGTCTTCTACGCCGTGCTGGCGGCCAGCGCCGGCGCCTCGGTCAGCGAGCTCTGGGGCGAGATCCAGCGCGCCGGCGCCGCGGCCGACCGCATCGCGGAGGTGCTGGACGTCGCGCCGTCCGTGCAGGTGCCCGCGAAGCCGGCGGTGCTGCCGCGGCCGGTGCGCGGCGCGCTGGCGTTCGAGGGCGTGCGCTTCGCCTACCCGACGCGCCCCGCCCA
>NZ_JAKJIB010000625.1 GCF_021864505.1 Falsiroseomonas oryziterrae | reverse complement strand
GGCCCTGGCGGCCTGCGACGACCCGGCGCCGCGGCAGCGCGGCGAGGGCGGGGCGCTGCCCACGCCCGGCCGGCCGGCGGAGGCGCAGCGCATCGTGGAAGAACGCCTGCGCGCGCGGCTGCGTGTTGATGGCGAGTTGCGGCTGCGCGCGCTGCAGGCCTATCGCCAGGCGACGCCGGATACACTCGCCCTCTGCGGGCAGGTGAACCCCGGCGCGCGCAACGACACGCCGTTCATCCCCTTCGTGGCCGCCGTCTCCTTCGAGGGCGAGCGCGCGACGAGGGTCGAGTTCCATCTCGGCGCCACCTCGGCGGAGGCGACACGGGTCTACTACGAGATGCTGGACCGCTGCTTCGACGGCGGGGGGACGCCGCGGCGGGGCGGCGTCGGGGCCTTGCCGCCGGCGCCGGAGCCCCTGCCGGCCGAGCCGATGGCCGAAGCGCGACCGCCCGCTCCGTCGCTGCAGGAGACGATCGCGACACCCCAGCCGCAGCAGTTCCAGGCCCAGCCGCTGCCGCTGCCGCAGGTGACAGCGCCCGTCACGGCGACGACCCGGCCGGCGGGCGGCACCGCCGTCACCCGTGGGCCGGCCAATCTCCGGGACCAGCCTTCGGGCGCGGGAAGCGTGCTGCGGGTGATCCCGCGCGGCGCGACCTTGCAGGTCTTCGCCGAGGCACCGGGCGGTTGGCTCCAACTCGGGGAGGAGGAGCCCTGGGGCTGGGTGCACGCCTCCCTGCTGGAGCCGCGATAGGCGGGTTCTGCCGGCGCAGGAACGCGTCGAGGGTCTCGCGAGGCGGCGGGGTCGAACCCCCACGCGCCCTCGCTCCGCTCGGGTACCCTCCCCCGCTTCGCGGGAGAGGGAGTGACGGGCGCCCGACATCGCCCGTCCGCCCCCCGGCGCCCTGCCTTGGCTTTGCCAAGGCAGGATGAGCCGTCAGCCCTGAATCAGCGCCGATCCAGGGGTCCCCGCGGCAACGCGCAGC
>NZ_JAKJIB010000624.1 GCF_021864505.1 Falsiroseomonas oryziterrae | reverse complement strand
CGCCGCCACCGCCTCGGCCGCGCGCGGCTTCGGCGCGTCCTCGAAGCCGAGCAGCGCCAGCGGCACGCGCGCCACCGGATCGAGCAGCCAGGCGAGGCTGCGGCCCTGCGCCGCCTCCGCCTCGGCCAGCGGCGCGAGAGCGCCCGCCGCAGCGCCCGCTTCCGCCAGCAGCCGCGGACTGCCGAGCACGAGGCGACGGCCTTCGACGCTGCCTTCCACGCCGCGGCCGGGAAGCGCGCGGAAGCCCTCGACCGCCGGCACCGCGCCGCCATGCGCCGCAAGAACAGCATGCGCCAGCGGATGCTCGCTGCCGGACTGCAGCGCGGCGGCCAGGCGCAATGCATCCGCCGCCTCCACGCCCGGCGCCGGGTGCAGCGCTGCGAGCCGCGGCTTGCCCTCGGTCAGCGTGCCGGTCTTGTCGAAGGCGACGAGCGTGACGCCCTTGGCGCGCTCGATCGCCTCGGCGTCGCGCAGCAGGATGCCGGCCCGCGCCGCCGCGCCGGTGCCGGCCATGATCGCCGCCGGCGTCGCGAGGCCGAGCGCGCAGGGGCAGGCGATCACCAGCACGGCGACTGCCTGCATCACCGCCGTCTCCAGCGTGCCGCCGACCCACAGCCAGCCCGCCAGCGTGGCGAGCGAGAGCAGGACCACAACCGGCACGAACACCGCGCTGACGCGGTCCACCAGCTTCTGCACCGGCGCGCGGCTGGCCTGTGCGGCGGCGACCAGCGCCGCGACGCGCGCCAGCGTGGTGTCGCCGCCGACCGCGGTCGCGCGGATCACCAGCCGCCCGTCGAGCGAGACGGTCCCCGTCGCGACCTTGTCGCCGGGCAGCGTCTCGACCGCGCGGGATTCGCCGGTCAGCGCGCTGGCATCCACCCCGGCCTCGCCGGCCTCGACCACGCCGTCCACCGGGATGCGCTCGCCCGGCCGCTCCTGCACGCGGTCGGCGACCGCTAGGCCTGGCGCCCGCACCTTGCGCTCGCTCT
>NZ_JAKJIB010000623.1 GCF_021864505.1 Falsiroseomonas oryziterrae | reverse complement strand
CGCGGCCCGGCCCGGGCACGCGCTCGCTGCGGCACGGCGGCGCCAGGGCGCGCTGCTCGCCTGGAGCGCTTCGGCGCCGGACGACCTGCGCGATCGCGCCGCCGCGGCGGGCGTGGACCTGCTCTGGCTCGAGGATGGCTTCCTGCGCTCGGCGGGGCTCGGCGCCGCGTGCCGGCCCGGCGCCTCCTACGCGCTCGACACCCGCGGCCCCTATTTCGACCCGTCGCGGGAGAGCGACCTCGAGCGGCTCCTGAACACCGCCGCCTTCGAGGCCCCGCTGCTCGCGCGTGCGGCGGCGCTGCGGGCCGCGATCGTGGAGCGCGGGCTGACCAAGTACAACCTGCGCGGCCAGATGCCGGAGATCGCCGCGCCCGCCGGCCGGCGCATCCTGCTCGTGCCAGGGCAGGTCGAGGACGACGCCTCGGTGCGGCGGGGCGGCGGGGCGATTCGGAGCAACCTGGAACTCCTGCGGCGCGTGCGCGCCGACCAGCCGGACGCCTTCATCCTCTACAAGCCGCATCCCGACATCGAGGCTGGCTTCCGCCGCGGGCGCATCCCCGCCGCGGCGCTGCGCGGCCTGGCCGACCAGGTGGTGGGCGGCGCGCCGATGGATACGCTGCTCGGACGCGTCCACGCCGTGCACACGCTGACCTCCCTCACCGGCTTCGAGGCGCTGCTGCGCGGCGTGCCCGTCACCTGCTGGGGCATGCCCTTCTATGCCGGCTGGAGGCTGACGGAGGATCGCGTCGCGCCGCCCAGGCCCCGCCGGGCCCTGACGCTCGACGAACTCGTGGCCGGCGCGCTGATCCTCTATCCGCGCTGCGTGGACCCCGTCACGCAACTCCCCTGCCCGCCCGAGGTGCTGATCGAGCGCCTGGACCGGCCGGAGCTGTTCCCGCCCGGCCGCCGCGCGGCGCTGCGCGCGGCGCAGGGATGGGTCACGCGCGCGCTGGCGCGCCTGCGCGGGCTGCGGTGACCGGCTTCGCCTCCATCGTGATCAGCGCC
>NZ_JAKJIB010000622.1 GCF_021864505.1 Falsiroseomonas oryziterrae | reverse complement strand
GGGCCGGTCACGGTGATCGCGGCGGCCGACAGCCTGCCCGGCTTCGCGGCGCTGCGCACGACGCTCGAGGCGCGGGTCGAGGCGGCGATCCCCGGCCCGGCGGGCGCGGTCGCGGCCGCGCTGCTCACCGGGTCGCAGGCGGCGATCCCGCCGGCCGAGATCGCGGCGATGCGCGATTCCGGCCTGGCGCACCTGCTCTCCGTGTCCGGCTTGCACATGGCGATCGTGATGGGCGCGGTCTTCGCCACGCTCCGGGTCGCGATCGCGCTGGTGCCCTGGCTCGCGCTGCGCGTCCCGGGCAAGGCGGTGGCCGCGGGCGGCGCGCTGGTCGCGGGGCTCGGCTACACGCTGCTGAGCGGGGCGCAGGTGCCGATGCAACGCTGCCTCGTGATGGCCGCGCTGGTCACGCTGGCGCTCGTCGTCGGGCGGCGCGCGCTGACGGTCCGCACGCTGGCGATCGCCGCGGCGGTGGTGATGCTCGCCGCGCCGGCCGAATTGCTCGGGCCCTCCTTCCAGATGTCCTTCGCCGCGGTGCTCGCCCTGGTCGCGGGGCACGAGGCCCTGCGCGGGCCACTCGCCAAGCTGCCGCTGACGGGCTGGAAGCGGAAGGCGATGCTGTTCGCCGTCGGCCTCGTGCTGACCTCGATGCTCGCCGGCGCCGCGACGGCGCCCTTCGGGCTGCATCATTTCGGGCGGCTGCAGCTGTACGGGGTCGTCGCGAACGCGCTCGCCGTGCCGCTGACCTCTATCCTCGTGATGCCGGCGGGCATGATCGCGCTGGCGCTGATGCCGCTGGGGCTCGAAGCGCCGGCGCTCTGGGCCATGGGGCAGGGGGTGGAGGCAATCCTCGGCGTCGCGCGCCTCATCGCCGCCTGGCCCGAGGCGTCGCCGGTGCTGCCGCCGCTGCCCGGGCCGGCGCTCGCCGCGGCGACGCTCGGCTTCTGCTGGCTGGCGATCTGGCGCGGCAGGATGCGGCTGCTCGGGCTGCCGGCGATCGCGGCGGCGCTGGCCGTCGG
>NZ_JAKJIB010000621.1 GCF_021864505.1 Falsiroseomonas oryziterrae | reverse complement strand
CAGCCCCGTCGGCGGCGCGCGCGCGGCCGATGCCCGCGCCGCGCTGCTGGCCGAGATCCTAGCCGGCACCTCGCGCAGCGGCAGCAACACCGTCGCGGTGAACGCCGCGCGCAGCGCGACGGGCGGGGCGATGATCGCCTCCGACCCGCATCTCGGCCTCAACCTGCCCAATCTCTGGCTCGCGGTCGGCATGCGTTCGCCGGGCTTCGAAGCCGTCGGGCTGATGGTGCCGGGGCTGCCGATCCTCGGCGTCGGGCGCAACGCGCATGTCGCCTGGGGCGGCACGAACCTGCGCGCCGCGTCGTCGGATCTCTTCGACGTCTCCTCCCTGCCGCCCGAGGCCTTCCGGAGCGAGACGACGCGCATCCGCCAGCGCTTCTGGTTCGGCACGACGCGCGAGATCCGCACCACGCCGCTCGGCCCGGTGATGACCGATGCCGCGCTGCTGCCGGGCCAGGGCGGCGCCCCGGTCGCGCTGCGCTGGGTCGGGCACGCGCCGACGGACGAAATCACCGCCCTGCTCCGCGCCGCCCGCGCCACCGACGGCGAGAGCTTCCGGGCATCCTTCGCCGGCTTCGGCGTCTCCGCGCAGACCATGCTCTGGGCCGACAGCCGAGGACGCGTGGGGCAGTTCATCGCCACCACCATTCCCGACCGCGCCGGCTTCCCGGCGACCGACTTCGTGCTTGACCCGCGCGATGCCGCTGCGACCAGCCCCTGGGACCGGCTGCGCGACGTGCGGACGCTGCCCTACGAGGTGAACCCGGCGCCCGGCGCCATCGCGTCTGCCAACAACCGGCCGCGCTGGGCGGAACGGCCGGGCGCGCCGCAGGAGGGCGCCCCGCCCCCGCTCGGCTTCTTCTTCTCGGACGACGACCGCGTGCTCCGCCTGGAGGAACTGCTCGCCGCCACGCCGCGCCACACGCCGGAGAGCCTGGCCGCGATCCAGCGCGACATCCGCTCGCCGCGCGCCGCGCTGCTGGCCGCGCGCCTCGGCGAGCGCCTCGGCGCCCTTCCCG
>NZ_JAKJIB010000620.1 GCF_021864505.1 Falsiroseomonas oryziterrae | reverse complement strand
CGGCGCCGCGCGCGCGCCCGCCGCCGCGGGCGAGGGACCGCAGGTGGCCGGCGCCGTGCCGGGCGCCGCGACGGCCGCCTCGATCGAGGCGATTGCCCGCTACCGGAGCTTCCCCGAATATGCCGAATTGCAGCGCCGTCTCAGGGCCTCGCCCGCGGTCTCCCGCGTCGAGGTCGTGACGGTCGCCGGCGACATGGCGCGGCTGCGCGTCTCGCTCCGCAGCCAGCCGATGGACGCGGTGTCCACCCTGGCCGATGGCGGCGTGGCCCTGATGCCACCCGGCACCGAGACCCCCCAGCGCGAGGGATGGCGCCTCGGCCTTGGGGGGCGCTGACCAACCACCAGCGCCGGGCACCGAGCCGGCGGCCGAGGCAGGGTTCCTCACCCTGCCCAACGTCATCACCTTCGCGCGTCTGTGCGCGGTGCCGGCGGCGGTGTGGCTGATGCTGCAGCACCGCCTCGACCTCGCCTTCTGGGTCTTCGTCGCCGCTGGCGTGTCGGACGGCATCGATGGCTGGATGGCGCGCGCCTGGAACCTTCGCTCCCGGCTCGGCGCTATCCTCGACCCGATCGCCGACAAGGCGCTGCTCGTCTCGGTCTATGTCACCCTCGCGGCGATCGGCGTGCTGCCGGACTGGCTGGCGATCCTCGTCGTCTTCCGCGATCTGCTGATCGTCGGTGGCGTCGTGGTGCTCTACGTCCTCGGGCAGCCGCCCGCGATACAGCCCATCCTGCTTTCGAAGGCGAACACGCTGCTGCAGATCACGCTCGCCGCCGGCGCGCTGCTGGTCGCCGGCTACGGGTTGTCGGCCGGGGCGCTGCTCGACCTGCTCGTGGCGCTCGTCGCCGCCAGCACCTTGGCCTCCGGCGCCGCCTATGTCTGGCGCGCCGTGCGGGGGGTGCGATGAAGGCCGAGGATCCGAAGCCCGCCGCGGCCGCTCCCCCGGCGCCGCGCCCGCCGGCCGAGGCGGCGCGCGCGCCGTTCTGGCCGCCGCAGAACGGCGCACGGACGGCGACGCGC
>NZ_JAKJIB010000062.1 GCF_021864505.1 Falsiroseomonas oryziterrae | reverse complement strand
CCGGTCCCGCCGATGCGGCGCTCGCAGCGCTCGAGGATGCGGCGCTGCCGCCCGCGGCGCGCGCCATCGCCGACAATGCCGCGGCGGTGATCGAGGCGATCCGGGCGCGTGCGCCGGCGCTGCGCATCACGCTCGATCCCGTCGAGTTTCGCGGCTTCCGCTACCACACCGGCGTCGCCTTCACCGTCTTCGGGCCCGGCATGACCGGCGAGTTGGCGCGCGGCGGCCGCTACGTCTCGGGCGAGGAGCCGGCGACCGGCATGACGCTCTACCCGGATGCGCTGCTGCGCGCGGTGGAGCGGCGCGCGCCGCGCCCACGCGTCTTCGTCCCGCTCGGCACGCCCGAAGCGGCGGCGCGCGCGGTCCGTGCGCAGGGGATGGCGACGGTCGCGCAGCTCTCCGCCGCGGATACTCCCGAGAGCCTGCGCTGCACGCATGTGTTGGACGCGGCCGGCATGCCGCAGCCCGTGAAGGAATAAGGCCATGGCGAATGTCGCCGTCATCGGCGCCCAGTGGGGCGACGAGGGCAAGGGGAAGGTGGTGGACTGGCTGGCGTCGCGCGCCGATGTCGTGGTCCGCTTCCAGGGCGGCCACAATGCCGGCCATACTCTCGTCGTCGGGAACCAGACCTACAAGCTCTCGCTGCTGCCGTCCGGCGTGGTGCGCGGCAAGCTCGGCGTGATCGGGAACGGCGTCGTGCTGGATCCCGAGCACCTGCTGAGCGAGATCGCCAAGGTCGGCGCGCAGGGGCTGAAGGTGACGCCCGAGAATCTGCGCATCGCGGAGAACGTGCCGCTGATCCTTCCGCTGCATCCCGCGCTCGACAAGGCGCGGGAGGCGGCGCGCGGCGAGGCGAAGATCGGCACGACGGGGCGCGGCATCGGCCCGGCCTATGAGGACAAGGTGGCCCGCCGCGCGATCCGCCTCTGCGACCTGGCGGAGCCGGAGGTGCTCTCGCGCAAGCTCGACGAGCTGCTGCTGCACCACAACACCCTGCTCAAGGGCCTCGGCGCGCCGACCTTCGAGAAGCAGGCGCTGCTCGATCGCCTGCTGGAGCTGGCGCCGCTTCTGCTGCCCTTCGCGGAAGCGGTGTGGGACCGCCTCGACGACGCCGCGCGCACCGGCAAGCGCGTGCTGTTCGAGGGCGCCCAGGCCGTGATGCTCGACGTGGACCACGGCACCTACCCGTATGTGACGTCGTCCAACACGGTGGCCGGCAACGCCGCGGCCGGGTCGGGCGTCGGGCCGGGCCGGATCGGCTACGTCCTCGGCATCGCCAAGGCCTATACGACGCGCGTCGGCAGCGGGCCCTTCCCGACGGAGCTGCATGACGACACCGGCCGCCTGCTCGGCGAGCGCGGGCATGAATTCGGAACCGTCACCGGCCGGCCGCGGCGCTGCGGCTGGTTCGACGCCGCGATGGTGCGCCAGGCGGTGAAGGTCGGCGGCGTGGACGGGCTGGTGCTGACCAAGCTCGACGTGCTGGACGGGCTCCCGATGCTGCGCATCTGCACCGGCTACCGCGTGAAGGGCGAGCTGATGAAGCGCCTGCCGACTTCGATGGCGGCCCAGGCCGCGGCCGAGCCGGTCTATGAGGACATCCCCGGCTGGTCGGGCTCGACCCGCGGCGCGCGCAGCTACGCCGAGCTGCCGGCCGAGGCGGTGAAGTACATCCGCCGGATCGAGGAGCTGGTGGAGGCGCCGGTCGTGCTGCTCAGCACCTCGCCCGAGCGCGACGACACCATCGTGCTCCGCGATCCGTTTGCCGGGTGAGCACGCGATGAGCCAGCGCGACGAGTTCCACAACCTCGACGACGAAAGCCAGGGGCTGTTCCGCGAGCTCGCGCGCGGCCTGACGACGCGCATCTTCCCCGGCGAGCACGCGATGCTCTCGGTCGTCACCATCGCGCCGGGTGCGATGGGCACGCTGCACGACCATCCGGAGGAGCAGTGGGGCGTGCTGCTCGAAGGCAGTGCGATCCGCTTCCAGGGCGGCGAGGAGATCGCGGTGCGCAAGGGCGATTTCTGGCGCACGCCGGGCGGCGTGCCGCACACGATGCGGGCCGGGCCCGAGGGCTGCAAGGTGCTCGACATCTTCGCCCCGCCGCGCGAGGCCTATCGCAAGGCCGGCGCTGGCTTCGGCTGATCCCGCCCCTCGTCGGAGGGTGAGCCTGCACGCCCTTGCGCCGGTGCGTGGATGCGCGACAGTGGCGTGATGGAGCCGGATGCGCTTCTGCATCGCCTGGGCGTGGCGCTGGCGATCGGCCTGCTGGTCGGCGCGGAGCGGCATTGGCGCGAGCGCGATGCCGAGCACGGACGACGTGCCGCAGGGCTGCGTACCTTCGGCCTTCTCGGCCTGTTCGGCGGCGTTGCCGGTGCGCTCGCCACCGACATGGCGGGCGCGGCGCAGGGGCTGCTGCTCGGCGCGGCGCTGCTGGTGGCGATGGCCGCGCTTCTGCCCTTCCTGCTGCGTGAGGCCGAGCTGGACGGCAGCGTCAGCGCGACCACGCTCGTCGCGGCCCTCGCGACCGTGGCACTCGGCGCCCTGGCGGCGATGGGGCAGGTGCAGGCGGCGGGCGCGGCGGCGGTGGCGATGACCGCGCTGCTGGCCAGCCGCGAGCCGCTGCATGGGCTCATGGCGCGCGTCACCTGGGCGGAGATGCGCAGCGCCATCCTGCTGCTCTCGATGACGCTGGTCGCGCTGCCGCTGGTGCCGGACGAGCCGGTCGCGGTGCTGGGCGGGGTCAATCCGGCGCAGGTCTGGCGGCTGGCCATCCTGCTCGCGGCGATCTCCTTCGCGGGCTACCTGGCCGTGCGGCTGATCGGGGCGGAGCGCGGGTTGCTGCTCGCGGGGGCCGCGGGCGGCCTCGTCTCCTCCACCGCGGTGACGCTCGCGCATGGTCGGATGGCGGCAGCCGGCGGGCCGGTGCCGGCGCTGACCGCGGGCGCGCTGGTGGCGGGCGCGGTGTCCTGCCTGCGGACCGCGGTGCTGGCGCTGATCGCGGCACCCGCCGTCGGCATGCTCCTCTGGCCGGCGCTTGTCGTTGCGGCGGTCACGATGGCTGTCCCGGCGCTGCTCGCGCGGCGGCACGATGCGGCGGCCGAGGCCGGCACGGACCCCGGCAACCCCTTCGAGCTCGGCGCCGTGCTGAAGATGGCGCTGCTGCTGGCCGCGATCGCGCTGCTCGCTCGACTCGCCTCCGAGCGGCTCGGCGAGGCGGCGCTGCTTGCCGTCGCGGCCATCAGCGGGCTGGCCGATGTGGATGCGGTGACGCTGTCCGTCGCGCAACTGGTGCCCGGCGTCGTGGATGCGGGCGTGGCGGCGCTGACCGTCGCGGTGGCGGTGGCGAGCAACATCCTCGCCAAGTCGGGCTATGCGCTGGTGGTCGGCGGCTGGGCCTATGGGTTGCGCTTCGGCCTTGTCTCCCTGGCCGGGCTTAGCGCGGGTGCGGCGGTGACGCTCCTGTTCGTCTGACGGGCACAAGCCCATCGCCTTGTCCGCTTGTGCGCGTCGCCGCCGACTGGCACCTGCACGCCATGCCGAGCCTGACGATCCGCGACAGCCGCGACGCCGACATCCCCGTCATCGCCGGGATCTACGGGCACTGGGTGACGCATGGCCTGGCGAGTTTCGAGCTCGAGGCGCCGGACGCCGAGGAGATGGCGCGTCGACGCGCCGCCGTGCTGACCGCGGGCTACCCGTATCTCGTCGCGGAAGGCGAGGGCGGGCGCGTGCTCGGCTATGCCTATGCCTCCGCCTGGCGGACGCGGCCGGCCTATCGCTTCGGCTGCGAGAACTCGGTCTATGTCGCGCCCGATGCTGGGCGCGCCGGGGCGGGCCGGGCGCTGCTCGGCGCGCTGATCGACCGCTGCGAGGCGCGGGGGCTGCGGCTGATGGTCGCGGTGATCGGGGATTCCGGCAACGCGCCCTCCATCGCGCTGCATCGGGCGATGGGGTTCGCCCCTGCCGGGCTGCTGCCGGCGACGGGCTGGAAGCACGGGCGCTGGGTGGACACGGTGCTGATGACGCGGGCGCTGGGGGAGGGTGCGACGACCCCGCCGCGCGAATGAGCATTGTCCCGCGGTCGCTGCCCCGGGGGCGGGCAGCCCGCTGACCGGCTGTCGCCCGGCTCCGCACAAGGGTCTTGCTTCCGGCGGCATGCACGCGGCACATCGCCGCCATGCCGGACTCCCCCCACCGCCGCCACGACATCGCCGCGCTGAAGGCGACGCTGCCAGGGCTGGCGCTGGTCGAGGACCCGGCGCTGGTGAAGCAGCGCTCGCGCGATTTCTTCTGGTTCAGCCCGATCCTGGACCGGGAGTTGCGCGGCAAGGCCGCGGATGTCGTCGCGATGCCGCGCGACGAGGCGGAGGTGATCGCGCTCGCTGCCGCCTGCGCGCGGCTACGCATCCCGGTCACGCTGCGCGGCGCGGGGACCGGGACCTATGGGCAGGGCGTACCGGAACAGGGCGGCGTGCTGCTCGACATGACGGCGCTTGACCGCGTGATTTTCGCCGATCCGGCGCGTGGCCTGCGGGCGCAGGCCGGCATCCGCATGATGGCGGCGGAGGAGGCCGCCCTGGCGGCGGGCGGGGAGCTTCGCATCCACCCCTCGACCAAGCGGATGGCGACCCTGGGCGGCTTCTTCTGCGGCGGGTCGGGCGGCATCGGCAGCCTGCTCTGGGGCGGGCTGCGGGAGCCCGGCAACATGCTGGGTGCGCGCGTGGTGACGCTGGAGGAGACGCCGCGCGTGCTGGAGCTGCGCGACGCCGACTGCAACCTGGTGAACCGCACCTATGGCAGCACCGGGATCGTGACGGAGGTGGAGGTGCCGCTCGCGCCGCGGCGCGACTGGCGCGATGCGGTGGTCGCCTTCGGCGACTTCATGGATTGCGCGCGCGCCGGCGACGCGCTGGCGCGGTCGGGCCTCGGTGCGAAGTTCTGCGACGTGCTGGAGGACACGGCGGCGATCGGCCTGCCGCTGGCGCTTGGCGCCGAGGCGGTGCCGGCGGGGGCGCATATCCTGATCGCGATGCTGCCGGCGGAGCACGAGGCCGAGTTCGCCGCGCTGATGGCGTCGCATCGCGGCCGCGTGACGCTCTGGGCCGACAGCCGCGGGCGCGAGGCCGATCCCGATACGACGCCGGTCTATGAATGCGCCTGGGGCCACACCACGCTGTGGGCGCGGAAGATCGACCGCGCGCTGACCTACATCCAGATGCTGAACGTGCCCGGCCGGGTGCTGGACTGCGTGGAGTGGTCCTGGCGGCATTACGGCGGGCGCGAGATGCCGATCCATCTCTGCTTCATCCAGTATGAGGGCGAGGTGGCGGCGAACGGCACGCATCTCCTGCGCCTGCCGGCCGAGGATGCGGCGGCGCGCGCACGGCTGCAGGAGATCATCGCGGCGCATGAGGATGCAGGCATCCCCGTCGCGAACCCGCATGTGAACACGGTGGAGGCGGGCAGCCGCCACAAGCGTGTCCCGGGCGACCAGCTGGGCTTCAAGGCGGAGGTCGATCCGCATGGCCTGCTGAACCCGGGCAAGATGGAGTCCTACGTGCCTGTCCGGCCCTGAGAGGCCGGCAGGAAAACAGCCGGGAGACATAGGGACATGACACAGGGACTGACGCGGCGCGGCGCCTTTGCGCTCGGGGCGGCGGGCATCGCGGCACTGGCGGCACCGCGCATCGCGAGCGCGCAGGCGATGCGGGTGCGATTCACGCTGGAATGGGCGCTGCAGGGCCCCTACGCCTTCGCCATCGCGGGTGAGCGCCAGGGCTTCTTCCGCGAGGCCGGGCTCGACATCTCCATCGTGCGCGGCTTCGGCGCGGGGCGCGTGCCGATCGACATCGCGGCCGGCACCTACGACATGGGCTTCGCCGACATCACGCCGACCATCCGCTTCATGGCGGAGAACCCGCAGCGCGACCTCGTCGCCGTCGCGGTGCTCTGGGACCAGTCGCCGGTGGCCTGCACGGTGCGCGCCGACGGCCCGATCACCGAGCCGCGGATGCTCGCGGGGCGCACCCTCGCGGCGCCCGAGTTCGACGGCGGGCGGCAGATGTTTCCTCTGTTCGCGCGCGCGATCGGCATCGAGCCGGGCTCGGTCAACTGGAACACGGTCACGCCGGAACTGCGCGAGCCGATGCTGGTGCAGCGGCGCGCGGACGGCATCACCGGCTTCGTGACCTCGACGGGGATGTCGCTCAAGGCGCTCGGCATGGACTGGCCGCAGCAGCGCATCTTCCGCTACCGCGAGCATGGCCTCGACTTCTATTCCGGTGCGCTGATCACCACGCGGACCTTCATGCGCGAGCGTCCGGATGCGGTGCGCGCGGTCGTGGCGAGCATGATGCGCTCGATGTCGCATGCCTTCCGCAACCCGGATGCCGCGATCGCCGACCTGCGCGCGCGCGAAGGGCTGACCGACGTCGCGGTGGAGTCCGAGCGGCAGCAGGTGATGTTCCGCGAGATGCTGGTGACCGACGACGTGCGGCGGAACGGCATGTCGAACGTCCAGGCGCCGCGCCTGCAGCGGCAGATCGCCGCGATCCAGCAGGCCTTCAACCTGGCGCAGGTGCCCAATGTGGAACAGGTCTACACCGACCAGTTCCTGCCGCCCGCCGCGCAGCGGATGCTGACGCCGCCGGCCGGCTGAGGCGCATCGCGGGAGAGGCGCCGCCTCTCCCGCCACGCGTCCGGGAAGTACGCGGCGCCAGCTCCGACGCCGCCGTGAAGCTATGCGGAACGGCAATACCTCCGGCCATAGAACTGATACGACACGTCATGGCGCAGCTGCGTAGCTTCGCGCGCCCGGGCACACCGGGCGGAGGAAAGCCCGCATGGACGCGCCGGAGCCCATCCTCGACATCGCCCATCTCGGGCATGTCGAGCTGCTGACGCCGAAGCCGGAGGAGAGCCTCCGCTTCTTCCGCGACGTGATGGGCATGACCGTCAGCGGCCAGCGCGGGGACAGCGTCTTCCTGCGCGGCTGGGACGATTACGAACGCTACTCGCTGCAACTCACCGCCTCGCACACCTCCGGACTCGGCCATGCGGCGTTCCGCGTGCGCAGCCCGAAGGCGCTGGAGCGGCGCCTCGCCGCGCTGCGGGCCGAGACCGAGGTCTGGGCCGTCGAGGACAACCTCGGCCACGGCACCGGCTGGCGCTTCCGCGACCCGGACGGGCACGTCTTCGAGCTCTACTGGGACACCGAGTGGTACGAGGCGCCGCCCGAGCGCAGGCCCTCGCTGAAGAACCAGGCGGAGCGCTACCCGGCGCGTGGTGTCAACGTCCGCCGGATCGACCACTTCAATTGCCTGGCCGTCGATGTGCGGCGCTGCCGCGAGTTCTTCCAGCGCACGCTGGGCCTGCGCTGCACCGAGCGTATCGAGCTCGACAGCGGCGAGGAGGCGGGCATGTGGCTCACCTCCAACAACAAGACCTACGACTTCGCCTTCACCAAGGAGGCGCACGGCGTGCCGGGGCGCTTCCACCACCTGACCTTCGCCCTCGACAGCCGCGAGGCGATCCTGCAGGCCGCCGACACCTTCCTCGAGGCCGGCGTGCATATCGAGACGGGCCCGCACAAGCACGCGGTGCAGCAGACCTTCTTCCTCTACGTCTACGAGCCTGGCGGCAACCGCATCGAGGTGGCGCATGCCGGCGCGCGGCTGATCCTCGCCCCCGACTGGAAGACGATCACCTGGACCGAGACTGAGCGGAAGAAAGGCCAGGCCTGGGGGCTCAAGACGATCGAGAGCTTCCACACCCACGGCACGCCGCCGCTGCCGGGCAAGGGCTGACCGCACCGGCGCGAGAACTCAGCCAACAACGAAACGAGGAGAACGTCCTTTGCGCAATCCGACACGTCGCGCCCTGCTGGCCGGCACGGCTTCGCTGCTCGCGATGCCGGCGCTGGCCCAGGACGAGCTGCCGAATCGCCCGATCACCGTGATCGTGCCCTGGCCCGCCGGTGGACCAACTGACGCCTTCGCGCGCGTGCTGAGCCAGCGCATGTCGCAGGATACGGGCCGCAACTTCGTGGTGGACAACCGCGGCGGCGCGGCGGGGACGATCGGCATGCAGGCCGCCGCCCGCGCACGGCCGGACGGCACGACCATCGTGATCACGCCGAACTCCACCTTCGCGATCGCGCACCACATCTACCCGATCCAGTACAACCAGGAGCGCGATTTCGTCGGCGTCGGGCTGCTCGCCTCCTCGCCGCTCTTCATCATGGTGCCCGCCCGCGCGCCCTACCGCACGCTGCAGGAGTACATCGCCGCGGCCCGCCAGCCGAACCACCGCATGACCTATGCGAATTCGGGCGTCGGCGCGACCTCGCATCTCGCCGTCGAGTTGTTCATGCAGACCGCCGGCATCACCATCGAGGAGGTCGGGTATCGTGGCGGCGGGCCGGCCTTGCAGGCTGTGCTGGCCGGCGAGACCGGGATGCTGGTGCTGCCGACCGCGGCGGCGATGCCGCTGATCGCCTCGGGCGACCTGCGGGCGCTGGCGGCGACGACGCGCGAGCGCAGCCGCTACGCGCCCGACGTGCCCACCTTCCAGGAGCTCGGCTTCGCCGGCTTCGAGGTGGTGGAGCAGGTCGCCATGCTGGCGCCCGCCGGCACGCCGGAGCCGATCCTGCGGCGCCTCAATGCGGTCGCCGCCGCGGCGCTGCGGGCGCCCGACATGGCGCCGCGCTGGCAGGCCATGGGCGTGACGGTCGAGGCGCAGCCCTTCGAGGCGTGGCCGGCCTTCTTCGCCGCCGAGAACGCCAAGTGGCGCGACTTCATCCGCGCCCGCAACATCAGGGTGCAGTGATGCTCGCAACGCTTCGCACGAAGCTCGACACCGTGGTCGAGCCGCTCGCCTACACCTTCCTTCGGGTCATCTCGGGCACCTACCTGATCGCGCATGGCTGGCCGAAATGGCAGGCCGGCGTCGAGACCTTCGCCCGCATGGGACTCGCCCGGCGTGGCATCGAGCCGGCGCTGCCGCTCGCCTGGATGGTGGTCTCGCTGGAAGTGATTGGCGGCCTGCTGATCGCGATCGGGCTGCTGACCCGCTTCACCGCGGTGCTGGCCACCGGCCACCTGGCCTTCATCACCTTCTTCGTGCTCTGGCCCGCAGGCTTCGCGTGGAACAGGGGCGGGTGGGAGTTCGCCTCCTTCTGGGCCGTCGTCATGCTCTTCATCGCGGTCCGTGGCGGGGGAGTTTACTCGGCGGACCGCTTCGTGTTCGCGCGGATGGGCTCGACAGCACCGTCCGTCGGAAGAGGCTGATCCAACGAACCGTGCCGCCCGGTCACGGGGCGGCACGGACGGATCATTCAGGGAAGGAGCATGGCTCGATGGGAAATCCTCTGACGGATGCGACGCGGCATCGCGGCCAGGGCGGCGCTGCGGCGTTCGGCATGCTGTCGCGGCGCACGCTGCTCGGCGCATTGGCGGCGCCTGCACTGGCGCCGCATGCGCGCGCCGCCGGCGTCGAGATCCATGTCATGTCGTCCGGCAGCTTCACCGCCGCCTATCAGCGCCTCGGCCCGGAGTTCGAGCGCCGCACCGGGCACCGGCTGGTCAGCGCCTTCGGCGCCTCGCTCGGCCCCGACCCGACGGCGCTGCCGCAGCGCCTCTCGCGCGGCGAGCCTGCCGATGTCGTGATGGCGCTCTCCGACGGGCTCGAGGCGCTCGGTCGCGCCGGGCATGTGGACATCGCGACCATGGTGCCGCTGGCCGAGACGCGCATCGCCTTCGCGGTGCGCAGCGGCACGCCGAAGCCCGACATGTCGACGGTCGAGGCGATGCGCGCCGCGTTGCTGGCGGCCGGCAGCATCGCCTATTCGCCGAGCGGTTCGGGCCTCTACTTCGAGCGTGAGCTGGTCCAGCGCCTGGGCATCGCGGAGCAGGTGCTGCCGAAGTCGCGGCGCTGGTTCCCCGACCGCATCGGCGCCGTCGTGGCGCGGGGCGATGCGGAGCTCGGCCTGCAGCAGATCTCCGAGCTGCTGCCCATCCCCGGCATCGAGATCGTGCGCATCCCGGAGGAGGTCCAGCGTGTCTCGATCGCCGCCGCGGCCCTGGCGACGCGCGCGCGGCAGCCGGACGCCGCACGCCAGCTGGTCGCCTTCCTGGCCTCGCCGGATGCGGCGGAGGTCGTGGCATCGACCGGGCTCGATCCGATCCGCCGGCGCTGAAGCGGGCGCCGACGCTGCGCGAGCCGCATCAAGGCGGGCAGGCTGGCATGTCGTGCCGCCGCAGGCGGAGTTCGAGGAAGCGGTGCTCCTCCTGCGGTGGCGGCAGGTCCAGGCGCAGCGGATCGTGTCCGGGCGCGAGCCAGCGCGCGAGCGTCCAGACAGTCCGCCCGCAGGCTTCCGCCTCGTCGTAGCGCAGGACGCCCGGCTGCACCGGCCGGAGCGCGCGGTAGAGCCGATCGGCGGCGCCATGCCCGACGCGCACCCGCAGGCGGGGCGCCGCTTCGGGCGCGTAGTGGGGCAGGGCGATCGGCGTGAAGGCATAGGCGAAGACGACGATGTCGCCCGGTGCCGCACGCGTCGCGAGCATCGCGATCGCGCCGCGCCAATCCTCGCCGAAACCCTCGCGGTGAATGTCGGCCGCCCGGCTCGCATCGCCGCGTGCGGCGAACAGGATGAGCATCGCCGCGGCCGCGAAGCCCAGGACACGGGGGCGCAGCTGGGTCGCCGCGAAGCCGACCAGCGGCAAGGCGAAGACGAGGACCGGCATGGCCGTCCGGTGCAGCAGCACCGGGGTGGCGGCGCTGGCCGCGACCAGCGCGGCGAAGCCGAAGGCGGTTGCGGCGGCCAGCCCGACGGCCTCGGGCCGGTCGCGCCGCCAGCCGCTCCAGGCGCCGAAGGCCAGCAGGGCGCACACCGCCAGCGCAGCGACCGGCTTCAGCCGCCCGAGGTGGAAGCCGAGCAGGACATCCGCTGCAACGCCCCAGGCACGCATCCCGCCGGCGGCCGGGATCCAGGCCACTTCCGACTGCTCGGGCGCGAGAAGCTCAGGGATGTGCCGCAGCCACCACGCCCAGCCGACGAGGATGGCGCAGCCGGCAACCGCCAGGATCGTCAGTGCCTGCCAGGTCTCGCCCGGTCGCGCGCGGCGTCGCCGCAACGCCAGGACGACGAGCGCATGCACGAAAAGCGCGGCCACCATGACCGCTGCCGTGGCATGCGCATGCACCGCGACCAGGCAGGCGAGGGCGAAGCCGGCAGCCGCCAGTCGACGCTGCCCGCCGCCCTGATCGGCGAGGATCCGTCCCAGCAGCCACAGGGCCGTCGCCAGCGAGAGCAGCACGAGCGCGTAGGCCCGTATCTGCTGCGCGTGGTACACCTGCACCGCCGAGAGCGCGAGCAACGCAGCGGCCAGCAGGGCAGCCCGCGAACCGAACAGCGTCCGCGTAGCGAGTGCGAGGGGCACCACGGCGATAGCGCCGAGAAGTGCGGCCGGGAGGCGCAGGGCGAAGTCCGACCCGCCCGCCGGCGGCGCCACGAGTTTCATTAGGAGATACCAGGCCGGCGGGTTCGGCTCCGCGCGCGCGATGGCGCCCAGCAGGTCCGCCAGCGGCGCGGCGGCGAAGGTCAGGGTGGCGAGCTCGTCGCCCCAGAGCGAGGCGGCGCCGAGATCCCTGAGACGCGTCAGGACCGCCAGCGCGAGACAGGCGGCGATGCCGGCCCAGGCCGCCACACGCCGGCCGACAGGCCGCGCCGCGACCGGCACATGATCGTAGACCGCGGCCATGCCGAGCCCCCGGAACGAATCCCAGGGCTCGAAACGATACGACCCGGCAGTGGTTCCCAGGCCTCGCGCCTATCCCTGCGCTTCCGCCAGCAACGCGCGCAGGTCGAGCCGGCGCGTGACCATCGCGAGGTTGCCCTGCGCGTCGCGCGGCCAGTCCTGCGCGGCGCGGTCGCGATAGAGCTCGACGCCGTTGCCGTCAGGGTCGCGCAGGTAGATCGCCTCCGACACGCCGTGGTCGGAGGCGCCCTCCAGCGGCCAGCCGGCCTCGACCAGGCGCTTCAGGACACGGGCGAGGGCAGGGCGGTCGGGGTAGAGCAGCGCGACGTGGAACAGGCCCGTCGTGCCGAAGGGCGGCGGGCTGCCGCCGGCGCTCTCCCAGGTGTTGAGCCCGATATGGTGGTGGTAGCCGTCGGCGGAGAGGAACACCGCCTGCGTGCCCATCCGCTGCTGCTCCTCGAAGCCGAGGAGGTCGCGCCAGAAGGCGAGCGCGCGGTCGAGATCGGCGACCTTCAGGTGGACATGGCCGATGCGCACGCCCGTCGCGACGGCGGCGGCAGGCCGGGGCTCGAGGATGGCGGACATGGCGTGGCGTTCCTGCTGTCTGCCGTGGAAGATGGCAGGGCAGGCCGCACGGTTCCAATCGCCGCGGCGGATCGTGCTGATCCGCGCGGCTGATGGCGGCGTCAGGCGAGCCCCATGCTGCGCGCGAAGGTGTAGGCGGCGACCAGCAGGATCAGCCAGGCGAACACCTTGGTCAGCATCCCCCGCCGCGCCGCAAGCGCGCGCCCTGCACGCGCGCCGGCCAGGCTGCCCGCAACGCCGCCCGCGACGAAGAGCCCGGCCAACGACCAGTCCACCAGCCCGGCCGCGGCATAGCTGCCGGCGGTGGTGAGGCCGAAGGCGGTGACCGCGACGAGCGAGGTGCCGACCGCCTGCAGCATCGGCATCCCGGTGGCGAGGATGAGGCCAGGCACGATCAGGAAGCCGCCGCCGATGCCGAAGAAGCCCGACAGCGCACCCACGCCGAGGCCGGTGGCGACCAGCGCCGGCGCGTTGTCGCGCCCAAGGCGCACGCGCCGGTCCTCCGCGGGCTCGCGCCGGCGCAGCATCAGCACGGCGACGACGACCATCATCACCGCGAAGGCGGCGAGCAGCGCCTGCCCGTCCACCATCTTGCCGAGGCGCGCCCCGGCGAAGGCGCCGGCCACGCCCGCGCCGGCGAAGACCGCGGCGCAGGGCCAGCGGACATTCCCCGCGCGCGCATGGTTCATCAGGCTCATCGCGGCATTCGCCGCCACCGCGACCGCGCTGGTGCCGATCGCCAGATGGGGCACCGGCACACCGACCAGATAGACCAGCAGCGGCACCGCCAGGATCGAGCCGCCGCCGCCCACCAGGCCGAGCGAGAAGCCGACCAGAACGCCCGATAGCCCGCCCAGGGCCATCTGCAGCGTCGTGAGGGTGATCATGGGCAACACCTTCCCCGCGCCGCGGCGATGCGCCGCAGCGACGGGCGATCCGGTTCGGGGGGCACGCCCGCCGGCTGGCGGCGGGCGCGAGGGTCAGGCGGTGGCCGGCTGGACCGCAGCCGCGCGGTTCCAGGGCATCATCCGCAGCAGGCTCGCCAGGCCGCAGGTGCCGGTGACGCCCGCGAAGACGAGGCCGGCGCCGACGAAGCCCGACAGCGCATAGAAAGCCGGTGCGACGAAGGCGCCGAGCAGCACGCCGAGCAGCACCATGGACCCGGCTGCGATCTGCACCTGCCGCATCAGCTCGAGCGGCTGGCGCCGATCCTCGGTCACCGGCAGCCCGGCGCGCTTCCAGGCTTCCAGGCCACCCGCGACGACGAAGGCCTCGCAGGCGCCCGCCTTCGAGGCGAGGCGCGCCGCGTTGCCCTCGGTCCTGGCGCCGGAGCGGCAATGGAACAGCACCGGCTTGCCGTCATGGAGCGCGAGTTCCGCCTCCTCCAGCTTCGAGAGCGGCAGGTTGCGTGCGCCAGGGATGCGCGTGCGCGCATGCTCGTCGGGCTCGCGCACATCCACGAGCGTCGCGCCCTCACGCAGCATCCGGGCGGCGTCCTCGGGGGAGACGGATTTCAGCATCGGGCTTCTCCTGATCGTCAGTGGCCGGGCGGGCAGTAGAGGTCTCGCAGCACCTCGAGCAGGCGGGCCGCCTTGGGGTCGGCGATGCGATAGAACACCGCCTGCGCCTCCTTCCGCGTCGCCACCAGCCCGTCCTCGCGCAGCAGCGCGAGATGCTGGGAGAGCGCGGGCTGGGAGAGACCGATCGCCTCCGCCAGCGCACCCACCCCCATCTCGCCGGCGCCGGCGAGGTGACAGAGCAGCAGCAGCCGGTTCTCGTTGCCGAGCAGCCGCAGGAGGCGGGCGGCTTCCGCCGCCTTCTCCTGCAGCGCCGCCAACTCGTCCGTGCCCTGCAGTTCCTGGCGGTCCGGGACCGCCGCATCCAACCGCATCTGCCTGACCATTATTTAAGATGTCCCTTATTAAGCGATCCCTTATAGAAATGCAAGGGCCGAATGCGCAACGCGTCGTCCGGCCGCGTACCGAACCAGGAACCCGGCAGGAGCGCCATGCAATCCGCCATCCGCGCCTTCTTCGACGAACCGACCAACACCGTCAGCTATCTCGTCTGGGATCCCGCCACGAAGCAGGGCGCGGTCATCGACCCGGTGCTGGACTGGGACCACAGATCGGGCACGGCCGACACCGCCTTCGCCGATCGCATCCTTGCCGCCGCGGCGGCGGAAGGCGTGCGCATCGCCTGGGTGCTGGAGACGCACGCCCATGCGGATCACCTGACCGCCGCGCCCTACATCAAGGCGAAGACGGGCGCGCCGATCGGCATCGGCGAGCACATCAAGGACGTGCAGCGCATCTTCCGCCCGGTCTTCGACGCGCGCGACGTGAAGCCCGAGGGCGGCGACTTCGACCGGCTGTTCAAGGACGGCGAGCGCTTCGCGATCGGCAATCTCGAGGTGGAGGTGATGCATCTGCCCGGCCACACGCCGGCCGATATCGCCTACCGCATCGGGCAGGACGTCTTCGTGGGCGACACCATCTTCATGCATGACTACGGCACCGCCCGCGCCGATTTTCCCGGCGGCGACGCGCGCATTCTCTTCCGTTCGATCAGGCGCCTGCTCGCGCTGCCGCCCAAGACGCGGCTCTGGATGTGCCACGACTACAAGGCGCCGGGCCGCAAGGACTACGCCTGGGAGAGCACCGTGGCCGAGCAGCGCGCGCACAACCCGCATGTGAAGGATGGCGTCACGGAGGAAGAGTTCGTCGCCTTCCGCACGCAGCGTGACGCGGGGCTGGCCGCGCCGACCCTGCTGCTGCCGTCGATCCAGGTGAACATCCGCGCGGGACGCTTCCCGGAGGCCGAGGCCAATGGCGTGCGGTACCTGAAGGTGCCCGTGCGCGCGCGGCACGCGTCAGCGCTGTCGTGAACGCCGCCAGCCATCCTGCTCGATCCGCATCAAGGACCGGGACGGTTCGGCAAGGCAAAGGCCGTGCCGGCTCCAACACCGCCCCCTGAAGGCTGAGTCCGAGGAAGAAGGGAAAGCCATGAAGGAAGCTGCCTCACCCCCAATCTTTGGCCGGCGCGCCGCGCTCGCCGCTGCGGCGGCGCTCGGCGCCGGGTTGGCCGCAGCGCCGAGCGGCCAGGC
>NZ_JAKJIB010000619.1 GCF_021864505.1 Falsiroseomonas oryziterrae | reverse complement strand
GCTCCGCCATGGCCGGCCCGAGGCGGCGCAGCCCGCGGCGCTCGACGCCGCCGGCGCGGCGCGCGTCGCGCCGCAGCCCTCCGCGGTGAACCGCGTCATGATCCGCTGGCTCGCCGCCTTCCTCGACGAAGGCCAGGCCGCCTGGCCCATGCCGGGGCGCGAGAAGGGTCTCTGGCCGGCGGTGCGCGCGCTGGCGCGCCATGACGACGAGATCCCGGACGGCGCGGCGGCGGAGAAGCTGTCCTCCGACCCGCTCGCGGCCCTGGCCGTGCTGCTCGCCGACGTGCCGGAGAACGAGCGCGCGGTGCTGATGACGCGCCACCTCGCGGCCCTCTCGGGCTGGGCAGGCTATGTGAAGTGGCGCGCGCAGGAAGCGGCGCACGCTTGGGCCGAGGCCGCGCCGGCGACGCTGGCCGACATGCTCGCGCTGCGCCTGTTCCTGGCGCGCCAGTTCAACGAGGCACCGGCCGCGCCCCCCGCCCCGGCGGTGGCCGAGGCCGAGGCGATCTGGCTGGAAGCGTGGGAGGAGACGTGGCGGCGCGACCTCGCGCGGCGCCTGGCCGTGCCGGCGCCGGCCGCGCAGGCGGCGCCCCTAGCACAGCTCGTCTTCTGCATCGACGTGCGGTCGGAGGTGCTGCGGCGCCACCTGGAGCGGACGGGACCCTGGGAGACGCTCGGCTTCGCCGGCTTCTTCGGCGCCGCCGTCGCCGTGCAGCCCTTCGGCGCAGAGGGCGCCTATGCCTCTTGCCCGGTGCTGCTGCAGCCGCGCCACGTCATCCCCGAGGTCGCGGCCGATCAGGCGGAGGGTGCCAAGGCGCTGGGCGGCCTGCAGCGCCTGAAGGGCGTGAAGCAGGGTCTGCGCGCGCTGAAGGAGAGCGTCGCGGGCGCCTTCGGCTTCGTCGAGGCGACCGGTGCCGCCTTCGGCGCGGCGATGGTTGCGCGCACCGTCACACCCCGCGGGGCCCAGGCGGCGGCGAACGGCCTGCGGCAGCGCATTGCACCGGCGGCGCGCACGGCGCCCCGCGTCGCGCTCG
>NZ_JAKJIB010000618.1 GCF_021864505.1 Falsiroseomonas oryziterrae | reverse complement strand
TCGCGCCGGCGCTGCACGGGGTTGCGCACCGCGCCGCGTGCCACCGGCAGGACGCGCTCCGGGCGGCGGCGGCATGACCGCGCTGCTGGAGGTCGCCGAGCTGCGCCGCAGCTTCGGCGGCGGACGCCCGCTGTTCGGTGCCGCACGCCCCGAGGTGCGCGCCGTGGACGGCGTCTCCTTCACCCTCGCCCGCGGCGAGACGCTCGGGCTGGTGGGCGAGACCGGCAGCGGGAAGTCCACGCTGGGCCGGCTGGTGCTGCGCCTGATCGAGCCGAGCGGCGGCGCGATCCGCTTCGACGGGACCGACGTCACGGGATTGTCCGCGGCGGCGCTGCGCGGGCTGCGGCCGCGCATGCAGATGGTCTTCCAGGACCCCTACGGATCGCTCGACCCGCGCATGACGGCCGGCCAGATCGTGGCCGAGCCGATGACGGCGCATGGCGTGCCGCGCACCGAGGCGGCGCGCCGCGCGGCGGAGCTGCTGGAGCGCGTGGGCCTGCGCCGCGCCATGGCGGGACGCTACCCGCACGAGTTCTCGGGCGGCCAGCGCCAGCGGCTCGGCATCGCGCGGGCCGTCGCGCTCGACCCCGCGCTGGTGGTGCTGGACGAGCCGGTCTCGGCGCTCGACGTCTCCGTGCAGGCACAGATCCTGAACCTGCTGGCGGAGATCCAGGGCCGCTCCGGCGTGTCCTATCTCTTCATCGCGCACGACCTCGCTGTGGTGCGGCACGTGAGCGACCGCGTCGCGGTGATGTATCTCGGCCGGATCGTGGAGATCGCGCCGCGCGACGCGCTGTATGGCGCGCCGCGGCATCCCTACACCGTCTCCCTCCTCGCCGCGGTGCCGCGCCCCGACCCGCTGCGGGAGCGGTCGCGCCCGCGCATCAGGCCGATCGGCGAGATCGGCAGCGCCGCCGCCCTGCCAGGCGGCTGCCGATTCCACCCGCGCTGCCCGCGTGCGCGCTTGGTTGCCGCCCGCGTCGCCGACACGGTGGCGGCGGCCGGCACGCGGCTGCCGCGCGCCTGCGTGCAGGA
>NZ_JAKJIB010000617.1 GCF_021864505.1 Falsiroseomonas oryziterrae | reverse complement strand
AGGCCGATGCCGCCGGCGATGCCCGCCAGGGCGCGACAGAGCAGGGCGAGCCGCGCCGGGGCATCCTCCTGCGGCGCCCGCGGTGCGCCGAGCGCGAAGGCAGGCGCACCATCTCCCATCGCCACCGCGGCCGCGTATCGCGCTCCCTCCGCGTCACGCCCGCTGCCGGGCGGCTCGCGCACCACGTCCAGCACGGCAGCGCTGCCCGGCCCATGGGCGATCGCCACCACCATCCCGGCGCCCGCGGTGCGCGTCACGGCGTCGAGCGCGCCGATCGCCGCGCCGACGACCACCTCGCGCCCGGCGCGCCCGCTGCAGGCCGGCGGCACGAGTTCGAGAACCGCCGCGCGTTCGTAGAGCAGCGCCGAGACGAGCACGTCGCGCGCAGTGTCGGGTTGCCCCAGCGTCAGCAGGACAACGGCGCCGTTGCCCGTCTCCCAGGACGGCGGCAGGTTCAGCAGCATGCCCGCGCGGCATGTGGGCACGCCCGGCACCGTGACCTCGAGGTGATGGTAGGTCGTCTGCTCCTCCGCCGCGGCCGGAGCTGCGGCGAGGCCGGCGGCGAGCGCCGCGGCAGCGAGACGGACCATGGCCATTAACGCGCTCCAGTCATGGCTGGCGCGCCGGAACCGCGCCCGGCACGGCTTTGCGGGCGTAGCTTTCGCGGTCGGATGGCGGGCCGGGCGTCGCCAGCGCGGCAACGAAGAAGCTCGCAGCCTGTGCCGCCGAAAGCTCCGCGGCCTCGGGCCAATACGCCGCGGCGATCAGCGCGCCCGGCCGGCCGGGCCAGGGCAGCCTCAGGACCTCGTAGGCCCCCGATGGCGGCCGGTCCCAGGCATAGCCCGCACCGGCATACCAGACGTGGCGCACCGGCGCGGTGCGGGCCAGCAGCGCCGCGAGGCCTTCGCAGGCCGCGCGCGGGTTGGCGGGATCTGCATCCCCATGCAGCAGCAGTACCGGCGCGCGCGGCCGCGCGTCGTCCGCCACCACCCGGTCCGCCACGCCGTCGCAGCCGGGGTAGAGCAGCGCCAGCGCCCCGATGCG
>NZ_JAKJIB010000616.1 GCF_021864505.1 Falsiroseomonas oryziterrae | reverse complement strand
TGCCGGTCGCTTCCGCGCGCAGCTCGCCGAGCTCCGCCGTACCGCGCAGCGCCAGCGCCTCGAGCGGCCCCGCGCCCGAGACGCGGAGTGCGACCGGCATGGCGGCGATCGGCGCGCGGTCCGGCCAGCCGCCCGGCAGCAGCGCCATGAGGCCGCGCGCCGCAGGGCCGCTCGCGTCGATGGTCACCTCCTGCAGCCGTGTCTGCGCGCCGAGGACGGCGGTGCCGGAGACCGCCACATCCGTCTCCGCCAGCCGCCCCGACAGCCGCCGCAGCGTGACCCGCCCGTTCTCGACCGCGGCATCGAGCGTCGCGCGCTCCAGCACCGCCTCGCCCAAGGTCGCGCGCTCCGCCCCGAGGCGGAGGTTGAGGTCCACCGCGCCGAGCGCCCGCGACGCGGCGTTGAGGTCGATCCCGCCCGGCATCCAGCGCAGCAGGTCGAGCCGATCCAGGTTCAGCCCGACGCCAAGCGCCGGCCGCGGCCCGTAGCGCAGCGTTCCCGCGCCCGTCACGCGCAGCCCCTCGATGCTCGCCGCGAGGTCCTGCACCGCCGCCTGCGCCTCCTCCAGCACCAGCCGGAAGCGGCCTTCCCCGCGGCGCAGCAGGGTGGCGTCGAGCCCATCCACCGGCAGGCCGAGCGCGTCGAGCGCCGCGCGGATGTCGGGCCCCGCGAAGCGCGCCGCGATCTCGAGCCGCCCGCCCGCCGTGACGCCGGCAAGGTCGATCTCCGTCTCGCCCGGCAGCAGCAGCGAGACATCGGTGAGCGTGAGCCGCCCTTCCTCGACCGAAGCGATGCCGCGCACCCGGCGCAGCGTGACGCCCGCGTAGGCCGCCGCCTCCACCGCGATGTCGAGCGACACGGGCCAGCCCCGCGGGCCGCCGCGCAACGCGCCGATCCAGCCATCCAGCTCCAGCCGGCTCGCGATCAGCGCCAGGTCGAGGCGTGGCTCCGGCGCGAGCCGCAGCGCCAGCGAGCCGCGCGCCGGCGCGCCGCCGAGATCGAGCGTCAGCCCCTCCGCGGCGATCAGGTCGGCCGTCGCGGTCAGTCG
>NZ_JAKJIB010000615.1 GCF_021864505.1 Falsiroseomonas oryziterrae | reverse complement strand
TCAGGGCGGCGCGGCGGGCGGGCGTCGCGGCCCGACGCCCGGATCCGCCACCCCCTGGGCCGGCGCGCCGGGCGGCGGGTCGGTCCAGCAATCCACGCTCCCGAGCGAGCGGGTGCAGAAGGGCGGCGGCTCCGGCGGGCCGGGATGCGGCACGCACCAGGGGCCGCGGCGCTCGTAGCGCACCGCGGAGCAGTCCTGCCCGGTCACCAGCCCCGCCACGTGGTCGAGCGGCGTCTTGCCCGTGACCACGAGCGAGGCCCCCGCCACGATGCCGCCCGTGACGAGCGGCTCCACGTTGCACCCGGCCAGGAGCAGCACGGCCGGGATCAGGGCGGGCAGGCGGGGCATCGGCCCACCCTCCGCGGCCGGGCTTAACGCCCCGTGACCGCGCCTGTATGGTCCGGCGCCCCGCAGGGGACGCAGCCGGGGGCGAAACGGCCCCACCAGACCCGCACGGACAAGGACACGACGTGCCCGACATCTTCGACGAGGTCGAGGAGGATCTCCGCGCCGAACGCGCCAAGAAGCTTGCCCAGAAATGGGGCGGCATCGCGCTCGGCGTCGCCCTGCTCGCGCTGGCCGGCACCGGCGGCTGGCAGGCATGGCGCTGGAACGAGCAGCGCCAGGCCGCCGCCGCCGCCGGCACCTACCTGACCCTTCACCGCGGCACCGAGGCGGAAGGCGCGGACCTCGCCACCGCCGCCAACGGCTTCGCAGCCCTGGCGCGCGAAAGCCCGGCCGGCTACCGCACCCTCGCCCGCCTGCGCGCCGCGGCCCTGAAGGCCGAGACCGGCGATCTCCGCGCCGCCCTCGCCCTGTGGGAGGAGGTCGCGGGCGACCGCGATGCCGACCCGCTCTACCGCGACCTCGCCACCCTGCTCGGCGTGATGCATGCCCTCGACAGCGGCGACCCGACCCAGCTCGCCGCCCGGCTCGGCCCGCTGACCGCCGAGGGCAATCCCTGGCGTGCCTCGGCGCGCGAGGCGCAGGCCCTGCTCGCCATCCGCCGCGGCGCGACGGAGGAAGCATGAATGCAAGAGCACACGTCTAACTTCCACTCAT
>NZ_JAKJIB010000614.1 GCF_021864505.1 Falsiroseomonas oryziterrae | reverse complement strand
GAGCGACAGCGCGGCGGCGATGGGCGCGGCGGGCCGCGACGGACGCCATGCGGG
This sequence comes from Falsiroseomonas oryziterrae, assembly GCF_021864505.1. GTDB lineage: Bacteria > Pseudomonadota > Alphaproteobacteria > Acetobacterales > Acetobacteraceae > Falsiroseomonas > Falsiroseomonas oryziterrae. Next base: position 1,009 of record NZ_JAKJIB010000614.1, on the reverse strand, counting down.
GCGCGGCGCGACGCTCGCGGTGTTCTCCTTCAACGGCAACAAGATCGTCACGACGGGCGGCGGCGGCGCGCTGGCCTCCGACGACGCGGGGCTGGTGGCGCGCGCCCGCGCGCTGGCCGGCCAGGCGCGGGAGCCGGCGGCGCATTACCAGCACGAGACGACGGGCTACGCCTACGGGATGTCGTCCGTGCTGGCGGCGGTCGGGCTGGCGCAACTGCCGACGCTGCAGGCGCGCGTCGAGCGGCGGCGCGAGATCTTCGCCGCCTATGCCGCGGCGCTGTCGAACCTGCCGGGCCTCGCCTTCGTCACCGAACCCAACTGGGGGCGCGCCAATCGCTGGCTGAGCGTCGCGCTGTTCGACGCGGCGGAGTTCGGCGCCGACCGGGAGGAGGTGCGGCTTGCGCTGGAGGCGGCGGGGATGGAAAGCCGCCCCGCCTGGAAGCCGCTGCACCTGCAGCCGGCCTTCCGCGACGCGCCGCGCGTCGGCGGCGCGGCGGCCGCGCGGCTGTTCGAGCGCGGGCTGTGCCTGCCGTCCGGCATCGCGATGAGCGCGGCGGAGCAGCAGCGCGTGATCGAGGTGGTGCGCAGCCGTGCGCGGCGCTGACGGCCTGCGCATCCTCTACCTGCACGAGCACTTCTCGGGGCCCGGCGGCAGCGGCGCGACGCGCGCCTTCCTGCAGGCCGGCGCGCTGGCCGCGGCGGGGCACGACGTCACCGTGGCCTGCGGGCGCTATGCCGGCGCGGCGACGGGACTCGACGGGCCGTTCCGTCGTGGCGTCCGAGAGGGCGTGGCCGCGGGCGTGCGCATCCACGAGTTCGACATCGCCTGCGGGAACGCGCAGCCGCTGGCGCGGCGCGCCGGGGCCTTCCTGCGCTATGCGGCGCGCGCGGCGCGGCTGGCGCTGGGCGGGCGATGGGACCTGGTCGTCGCGTCCTCCACGCCGCTCACCGTCGCGATCCCGGCGCTGCTGGCGCGGCGGCTGCGCGGCACGCCCTTCCTGTTCGAGAT
>NZ_JAKJIB010000613.1 GCF_021864505.1 Falsiroseomonas oryziterrae | reverse complement strand
CGGGCGGGACGTCCTCGGCCACCGCTGCGCCGGCGGCGATCACGGCGTCGTCGCCGATCGCGACGCCGGGCCGCGCCACGGCGCCGGCGCCTACCAGTGCGCGGGCGCCGACACGGACGAAGCCGCAGAGCGCCGCGGCAGGGGCGAGATGCGCGGCCTCGCCGAGCACGACATCGTGCTCGACGATCGCCCCGGTGTTGACCAGCGCGAGCGGACCGAGCGCGGCGTCCGGCCCGACCGTGGCGCGCGCCATGACCTGCGCGCCGGGGCCGAGGCGCGCATGCGATGAGATGAGCGCCGAGGGATGTGCGATCACCGGCAGGGCGACGCCTTGCGACAGGCACAGCGCGCCGAGCCGCGCTCGGGTCGCGTTGTCGCCGATGGCGATGGCGGCCTGGTCGAGCCCCTGCGCGCGCAGCCGGCCAAGCTCCGCGATGGCGCCGAGCCAGGGCGCGCCGAGCACCGCCTCGCGCGGCTCATCGTCCAGCACGCCAGCGACCTCCGCACCCATGGCGCGCAGCGCCTCGATCACCGGCTTCGCATGCCCGCCGCCGCCGAGGACCAGGATGCGCATGACCGTCTGTGATCAGAGCATCAAGGCTGGCGGCCTGCTTAGCAGGCCGAGGCCGCAAACGCGGCCCGCGCACCGACCATCAGTGCCGTCCGTGCGCCAGTGGCCTGCGCGGAAGCCAAGCCGCCGGAAGCGGCGCCGGCGCCTGAGGTATCAGGACGCCTCACGCGCCAGGGGACACGATCATGCACGCGGCGCGGCCGCGCAGGCGGTCGCAGGCCTGGTCCGCCGCCGCGCGGGAGTTGAAGCCCACGACGCGGGCCCGGAACAGCGGCCCGCCATTGCCGGACGTCCGCTCCACCACGGTACGCGCGCCGAGCACGCCGATCGTGTCGCGCGCCTGCTGTGCCGCGTTGCGCGCCAGGTTCTCGGACGCGAAGGCGCCGACCTGCACGCCCCAGGGACCGCCCACCGCAATGGGCGCGGGCGCGGCCGGCGTGCGCGGCGGCACGGGCAGCGTGCCGGCCTGCGCCTGTGGGATGAGGGAGAAGCCG
>NZ_JAKJIB010000612.1 GCF_021864505.1 Falsiroseomonas oryziterrae | reverse complement strand
GCTGCTGTGGATGCTGGCGGGGGGCGCGGTCGGCCTCGGCGCGGCGATGCTGCTCGCCGGCACCGAGCATGCGGCGCTGCGCACGCTGGAGCGTCTGACGGCGGATGTCGGCAGCCTGCAGGCGCGGCTCGGGTTGTGGCAGGCGGCGCTGGACCTGGCGGGACAGGCGGCGCCGCTCGGGCTCGGCACGGGCGGCTTCAGCATCGCGGCGGGCCATGGGGAGCGGCGCGGGCTCTACCCGCACAACCATGCGCTGGAGGCGCTGGTGGAGGCCGGGCTGCCTGGGCTGCTGCTCTGGCTGCTGGCGTTCGGCGGCGGCGCGGTTGCCTTTCTCGCGCTGCTGCGCCGCGCCGATCCGGCGCGCGCGGCGCGCATCGCGGCGATGGTGCTGCCCGTCGCGGTCTCGGCGATGGTGTCGGGCGACCTCGGCAACCGGATGGCCTGGTTCGCGCTCGGGCTTGCGCTGAGCCTCGGCGTCGCGGCGTCGGCGCCGCGCCAAGGCGTAACGGCGTCGGCGCCGCGCCAAGGCGTAACGGCGTCGGCGCCGCGCCAAGGCGTAACGGCGTCGGCGCCGCGCCAAGGCGTAACGGCGTCGGCGCCGCGTCGCGACCATGTATGAGCGCTGGTTCAAGCGCGCGCTGGATGTCGCGGTGGCGGCGCTGCTGCTGGTCGTGCTGGCGCCGCTGATCCTGCTCGTCGCGGTGGCGGTGCGCTGCGCGCTGGGCGCGCCGGTGCTGTTCGTGCAGCCGCGCGCGGGGCTCGGCGGCGCGCCGTTCCGGATGCTGAAGTTCCGCTCGATGGTGGAGGGCGTCGGCGACGACGCGGCACGCCTCGGCCGCTTCGGGCGCGCGCTGCGGCGATCGGGCCTGGACGAGCTGCCGCAGCTCGTCAACGTGCTGCGCGGGGAGATGAGCCTCGTCGGCCCGCGTCCGCTGCCGCCCGACTATGTCGCGCGGTATTCGCCGCGGCAGGCGCTGCGGCTGCGCGTGCGGCCCGGCGTCGCGGGCCCCGGCGTGGCGGCGGGGCGCAACGCGGTGGACTGGCCGGAGCGGCTGGAGCGCGACGCGCG
>NZ_JAKJIB010000611.1 GCF_021864505.1 Falsiroseomonas oryziterrae | reverse complement strand
TGCGCATGGCGGCCACCGTCTCGGCCCGGGCCAGCGGGCCGAGGGCTGCTTGCGTCACCGCGGCCACGTCGGCGCGGCCGAGCCGGCCGGCGAAGGTGTAGGCCCAGTCGGCGCGGCGCATCAGCGCCTCCGGTCCGGTCCAGTCGTCGGCGATGTCGGGCCAGCCATTTGGCTGCGGCGCGTTCCAGAGCGGCTGGCCGAGCGTGCCGAGCCAGCCGACCACCGGCTCGCCGCGCTCGAACCCGCCGGCGCGGGCGGCGGCGAGCACGAGCTCGGAGGGCGTGCGCAGCTTGCGCGGCGGCATCCAGGCCTCGTTGTGCATGACGAGGGCCTGGTAGGCCGGCTTCAGGCGGCCCTCCGTCGCCTGCAGCCCGTGCTCGATCGAGCGGACGAGGCTGGCCGGGGGGGCGTCGGCCACGAAGTGGCGGGCGAGCTTGGTGGCGAGATGGCGATAGGTGGCCGGATGCGTGCCGAGCATCCGCAGCGCCTGCTCCTGGCTGTCGGGACCGGCCTCGAAACGCCGGCCGAGCAGCGTCTTCTCCCCGGGCTCATGCGTCTGCGGGCGCCAGACGAAGCCGAAGGGCTCCTGCTCCGCCGCGACCGACCAGCCGGTGAGGATCCGCGCGAACTCGGTGACGTCGGCCTGGGAGTAGCCGGCGGCCGGTGAGACGCTGTGCAACTCCAGCACCTCGCGCGCCAGGTTCTCGTTCAGGCCGCGCCGGCTGCGCTGGCCGGCCGGGCTGTTCGGCCCGACCGATCCCTGGTTGTCGAGATAGAGCAGCATCGCCGGGTGGCGCGTGACGGAGACCAGCATGTCGGCGAAGCGGCCGGTCAGGTGAGGCCGGATCGCCTCGCGCTCCAGCGCGCCGGGCAGCGTCGCGACCTGGCCGTTCCGGCGGCTGACCGTGAAGTGGTTCATCCAGAAATCCACCAGCCGCTCGCGGAAGGGCTCGGTGGTGGTGAGCCGGCGCTCCGCCCAGGCGCGCATCTCGGCACGGACGAAGTCGGCGACGCCGTCGCGGGCGCCGGGGCGCGGCGGAGGCGGCGCGCCCATCGGCTGCGCCGACTC
>NZ_JAKJIB010000610.1 GCF_021864505.1 Falsiroseomonas oryziterrae | reverse complement strand
GGGATCGCGCCGGCGCGCTCGCCGGCGTCGATCCCGCCGGGGCAGGCCGCCAGCACCGCGGCGCGGATCGCCGCCGGATCCTCGCTGCGCGGGTTGTCGTCGGTCACCCAGCAGACATCGGCGTGCGCAGCGCAGGCCGCGCCCATCAGCGGGCGCTTGCCGGGATCGCGGTCGCCGCCCGCGCCGAACAGCACATGCAGCTTGGCACCCGGCGCGACATGCGGGCGCAGCGCGGCCAGCAGCCGCTCCAGCGCATCGGGCGTATGGGCGTAGTCCACATAGACCGCCGCCCCGTTCGGCAGCCGTGCTGCGAGCTCCATCCGCCCGCGCACGCCGCCGAGCCGCGGCAGCAGCGCGACCGCGCGCGCCGCATCGGTGCCGGTCGCGACCGCCAGCGCGGCCGCCATCATCACGTTGTCGGCCTGGAAGCGGCCGGGCAGGGCGAGCGCCACCGTGGCGCGCGTGCCGAAGACCTCGAGGTCCAGTTCCTGCCCGTCAGGCCGGGGACGCTGCGCGCGCAGGCGGATCGCCTCGCCGGCCTCTCCCACGGTCATGAGGCGATGCCCGCGCGCCGCGGCGATGGCGCGGAGTTCCGCGAGGCTTGGCGCCTCCATGTCGGCATTCGCCACCGCCGTCGCGCCCGCCGGCAGCAGCACGCCGAACAGCCGCAGCTTGGCGGCGCGGTAGCTCTCCATCGTGCCGTGGTAGTCGAGATGGTCGCGCGTCAGGTTGCTGAAGCCGGCCGCCGCCAGCCGCACCCCGTCGAGGCGGCGCTGGTCGAGGCCGTGCGAGGACGCCTCCATCGCCGCGTGGGTCACGCCACCCGCCGCGAGCGCGGCGAGCGTCGCGTGCAGCGCGACCGGATCCGGCGTGGTCAGCGACGGCCCCGGCGGGAAGCCCCGCGCGACGAGGCCGAGCGTGCCGAGCGATGCCGCGTGGCGTCCGTCCAGCGTCCAGATCTGGCGCAGGAAATCCACCGTGCTCGTCTTGCCGTTGGTGCCCGTCACCGCGACCAGGGTCGCGGGCTGCGCGGCGTGCAGCGCGGCCGCGAGCAGCGCGAGCGCGCGGCGCGGA
>NZ_JAKJIB010000061.1 GCF_021864505.1 Falsiroseomonas oryziterrae | reverse complement strand
CGCGGCCGCAGGCGGCCAGCAGCAGCGCGACGGCGGCCAGCGTGGCGAGGCGCGTCATGCCAGCCGCTCCCGCCACTCGGCCGCCATGCGCGCGACATTGGCCGGCGCCGTGCCGCCGAAGCTGGTGCGGGACGCGACGGAGGCCGCGACGGTCAGCACGCCGAACACGCCGTCGCCGATCCGCGGCTCCACCGACTGCATCTCGGCGAGCGTCAGGCCGGCGAGGTCGACGCCCCTCCCCTCCGCCATCGCCACCAGCTTGCCGGTGACGTGATGCGCGTCGCGGAAGGGCATCTTCAGCTCGCGCACCAGCCAGTCGGCCAGGTCAGTCGCGGTGGAGAAGCCGGCGCCGGCCGCGGCCTCGAGCCGCTCCGCCTGTGGGCGCATGTCGCGCACCATGCCGGCGGTGGCGGCGAGGCAGAGGGCGAGGTTCTCCGCCGTGTCGAAGACCGGCTCCTTATCCTCCTGCATGTCCTTGAAATAGGTCAGCGCGAGGCCCTTCAGCACCGTGAGCATGGCGGTGAGGTTGCCGAGCATGCGCCCGGTCTTGCCGCGCACGAGCTCCGCCGCGTCCGGGTTGCGCTTCTGCGGCATGATCGAGCTGCCGGTGGTGAAGGCGTCCGACAGCTTGACGAAGCCGAAATACGGGTTCGTCCAGATCACGATCTCCTCCGCGAAGCGCGACAGGTGAGTGGCGCACATCGCGCAGGCGAAGAGGAACTCGGCGGCGAAGTCGCGCGACGCCACGCTGTCCAGGCTGTTGCGCGTCGGGCCGTCGAAGCCGAGCGCCTTCGCCGTCATGTGGCGGTCGATCGGAAAGCCCGTGCCGCAGAGCGCGGCGGCGCCGAGCGGGCTCTCGTTGAGCCGCCTGCGGCAATCGGCCAGCCGGCCGCGATCGCGCGACAGCATCTCGACATAGGCCAGCAGGTGGTGGCCGAGCGTGGTCGGCTGCGCGGGCTGCAGATGGGTAAAGCCCGGCATCACCGTCGCCGCATGCTCCGCCGCGCGGTCGGCCAGCGCGCGCATCACGTCGGCGATCTGCGCATCGAGCCCGTCGATCGCGTCGCGCACCCAGAGGCGGACGTCTAGCGCCACCTGATCGTTGCGGCTGCGGCCGGTGTGCAGGCGCTTGCCGGCCTCGCCGATCCGCTCGGTCAGCCGCGCCTCGATGTTCATGTGGATATCCTCGAGGGCCTCCGACCAGGCGAAGCGGCCGGCCTCGATCTCGGCGGCGATCGCGGCGAGGCCCTTGCGGATCGCGGCCTCGTCCTCGGCGGAGATGATCCCTACATGGGCGAGCATCGCGGCATGGGCCAGGCTGCCGCGGATGTCCTGGCGCCACATCTTGCGGTCGAAGCCGATCGAGGCGTTGATCTCACGCATGATGGCGCCGGGGCCCTCCGCGTAGCGGCCGCCCCACAGGGAGTTCTGCGCGTTGTCGGTCTGCTCGTCCACGAAGGGGGTCGTCCTGTGCTGAAGCGGCGTCACGCCATGGCCGCGGTCGCGGCGACCCTGGCCACCGCCGCGATGGCGCGTCAAGCAGGGGCGGCCGGCGATGGAGGGCTGTCGCGGCTGCGCGAGACGCCGGAAGGCCGCGCGATCTCGCCGGACCTCGTCTTCCAGGACGCCGAGGGGCGGGAGACCCGCTTCGACGCCTTCCGCGGGCGGGGACTCATCGTGAACTTCTGGGCCACCTGGTGCCCGCCCTGCGTGGCGGAGATGCCGGCGCTGGACCGCACCCATGCGGCGCTCGCGCGCGACGGGATCGAGGTGCTGGCGCTGTCGTCCGACCGTGGCGGGCGGGCGCAGGTGGAGCCCTTCTACCAGCGCACGGGGCTGCGCCATCTGGCGATGTGGTTCGACCCGCGCGGCGCCACGGGCCGCGCCTTCGGCATCCGCGGCCTGCCCACCACCATCATCCTCGACCGGCGCGGGATGGAGGTGGCGCGGCTGGAGGGTGAGGCGGAATGGGACCGGCCGGAGATGCTTGCCGCGATCCGCCGCCTTGTGCGCGGCGCGACGCCGACGACGAACAGCACCTGATGCAGGCGCCCGTCTGTTGTGATCCGATGGCGGCCGGCAAAGCCGGCCGAGGCCGCGAATGCGGCCCGCCGCCAGTGCGGCGTCGCGCCAAAGTCGTGCTGTTCGCACGACGCCAAGCCGCGCGGAGGCGTCACGCCGCAGGCGTGCCTCCGGCACGACGCGCCGGCGATTGAGGGCGAAATGCGCGAGCATTTCGCACACACGGAGGACTCACATGCCCGATGACATGAGGCCCGCCGCGACCTTCGACGCGCGGCTCGATGCGCTCGCCATGCTCGCGGTGCGCGTCGGGCTGAACCTGCGCGAGGGGCAGGAGGTGGTGATGACGGCGCCGCTCGAGGCGATGCCGCTGGTCCGGCGCATCGCCGAGCACGCCTACAAGGCGGGCGCCACGCTGGTCACGCCGCTGATCGGCGACGACGAGGTGGCGCTGGCGCGCTACCGCCATGCACGCGACGACGCCTTCGACGTCGCGCCGGGCTGGCTGTTCAACGCCATGGCCGAGGCGTTCCGGGGCGGTGCGGCGCGGCTCGCGGTGGTGGGCGAGGACCCGACGCTGCTTTCCGCGCAGGACCCGGCGAAGGTCGCACGCGCCAACAAGGCCCGCAGCATCGCCTATCGCCCGGCGCTCGAGCTGATCACCGGCTTCGCGATCAACTGGAACCTGGTGCCGGCGGCGACGCCCGGCTGGGCGCGGCAAGTTTTCCCGGGGCTGCCCGACGACCAGGCCGTGGCGAAGCTGTGGGACGCGATCTTCGCCGCCTGCCGCGCCGACGTCGCCGATCCGGTGGCCGAATGGGCGCGCCACAACGCGACGCTGCATGCGCGCACGGCCTTCCTGAACGGCAAGGACTACGCCGCGCTGCACTTCCGCGGGCCGGGCACCGATCTGCGCGTCGGGCTCGCGGACGGCCACCTGTGGTCGGGCGGCGCCGAGGCCGCCAAGAACGGCATCGTCTGCAACCCGAACATCCCGACCGAGGAAGTCTTCACCACCCCGCACAAGGACCGGGTGGAGGGCGTGGTGCGCAGCACCAAGCCGCTCGCCTACCAGGGCACGCTGATCGAGGACATCGCCGTGCGCTTCGAGGGCGGGCGGATCGTGGAAGCGAATGCGTCCAAGGGGGCGGAAGTGCTGCGGAAGGTGCTGGCGACCGACGAGGGCGCGGCGCGGCTCGGCGAGGTGGCTCTGGTGCCGCATTCCTCGCCCATCTCGAAAAGCGGTCTCCTGTTCCGCAACACGCTGTTCGACGAGAACGCGGCGAGCCACATCGCGCTGGGACAGGCCTACACGACGTGCCTGCGCGACAGCGCCGGCGTGCCGATGGAGGAGCTGGCGAAGCGCGGGGCCAATGCGTCCCTCATCCACATCGACTGGATGATCGGCTCCGGCGAGGTGGATCTGGACGGGATCACGCAGTCGGGCGCGGTGGAGCCGCTGATGCGGCGCGGGGAGTTCGTCGCGGGGCCTGTCTGAGGCGGCGCTTTATCGCTTTGGCGCTTTGTCGCTTTGGGCGCGGTCCCTGCGGGTCGGTTTCGGACAAATCCCCCTCTCCACGCAAAGGGGAGAGCGCAGCAGCCTTCGGTGTCGCGGTGTGAGGGGGCGGCCAGGATTGGATCGGCGCGTGCGGCGAGTTTCGGACAAATTGTCTGCTCGCTGTGGGGGCCGTCAGCCGATGCAGGGGTAGGAGCGACGTGCCGCTCGCCCCCCTCACCCCGCCCCCCCGAGGTGGGAGAGGGCTTTGGGATGCCGGTTTCGGACAAATTCCCCCCTCTCCACCCGCGGGGGGGCCGACGCACCGCGTTGGCGCCGGAGCGGTCGGCTTCAGCCGACAGTGCGGAGGCTAGGGTCGGGGTTAGGCGGGGCGGCCAGAATAGGATCGGATCGCCGCGGTGCGCGGGTCGACTGTCCTCTCGCCCACCGGAGATGAGGCGCGCGGACCGAAGGCGCGATGCCACAGAACTCAGGAGGACGGATGCACGGGTTCAAAGAGCGGCGGTCCCTGGCGGGACCGCGAGCCTTGTTCCCATCCTGTTCTGGCTTCGCGGCGCCTGTCCAGCGAAAGTGCCGCCCCGCGGATCAGGTCTGCGCGCCGCCGTTCACCGCGAGCATCTGGCCGGTGACATAGGCGCCGCCCTCGCTGACCAGCATGCGCACAACCGCGGCGACCTCTGCCGGCGTGCCCATCCGCGCCATCGGGACCTTGGCGACGTATCCGGTACGGGCGTTCTCCACGCCCGGCACGTCGTCATCGGCCGCGATGGGCCCCGGCGAGATCGCGTTCACCGTGACGCCCTTCGTCGCGAATTCCTTGGCCAGCGCCTTGGTCAGGCCCCAGAGCCCGTGCTTGGCGACAGAAACCGGCGCCCGTCCCGCATAGCCGTGGATCGCGTTCATGCCGGTGAAGTTGACGATGCGGCCCCAGCCCTGCGCGACCATGCCGGGCAGCAGCGCGCGCGACAGCCAGATCGCGGCTTCCAGGTCCACCGCCATGACGCGGCGCCAATCCTCGGCAGTGCTGTCCAGGAAGGGCTTGGCGGGCCGCAGCGCGGCGTTGTTGACCAGCACCTCCACCGTGCCGAAGCGGGCCAGCGCCTCGGCCGCGATGCGGGCGCATTCAGCCTCGCTGCCGACATCGCCCATCACGACCAGCGCGTCGACGCCATGTGCGCGGACCTCCGCGGCCACGCGCTCGGCGGCGTCGCGGTCGGACGATCCGTTGACGACGATGTTGAAGCCGTCCTGCGCCAGGCCGAGGGCGACGGCGCGGCCGATGTTGCGGCCGGCGCCGGTGATCAGGGCGGTTCGGCGTGTGCTCATGCGTGTCCTCGGGTCGTCAGGCGGCGCGCTTCAGGAATTCGGCGCAGCGCTCGCCAACCATCAGCGCGGCGGGCTGGATATTCGGGGACGGGATCAGCGGGAAGACGGAAGCATCGGCGACGCGCAGGCCTTCCACGCCCCGCACGCGCAGCTCCGGGTCCAGCACGGCGCGGTCGTCGCTACCCATGCGCGCGGTTCCACAGGGATGGAAGACGGTGCTCGCGGTGGCACGGATGTTCTCGACCAGCGCGGCCTCGTCCGCGCCCTGCGGGCCGGGGCGCAGCTCCTCCTCCACCAGGTCGCGGAAGGGCGACTGCGCGACGATGCGGCGGCAGGCCTCGGCGGCGCCGAGCATGATGCGCAGATCGTCCGGATGGTCGAGGTAGTTCGGCCGGATCACCGGCTTGTCGGCCGGGTCCGGGCTGCGCAGCGTCAGCATGCCGCGGCTGAGCGGTCGGCAGGCGCCATAGTTCAGCATCACGCCGGGGAAGTCCGTCAGGCCCTTCGCGTAGTCGAAAGTGGCGAAGTTGACGAACAGAAGCTGCGCCTCCGCTTCCTCGGCGCCCGGGGTGACGCGCACGAAGCCGGTCGCCTCGCCGGCGCCGATTGCGAGCGGGCCGGCCTTGCGCAGCAGCCAGTCGAGGCCGATGCCGGCCTGGCGCACGCGGCTCTGCAGGATCTCGTTCAGCGTGCCGCAGGGCTTGGTGCGGAAGATGAACTTGGCGATCAGGTGGTCCTGCAGGTTGCGGCCCACATCGGGGCTGTGCGCGACGACGGGAATGCCGAGATCCTGCAGCGCGGCGCCGTCGCCGATGCCGGACAGCATGAGCAGCTTCGGCGTCTCGATCGCGCCGGCGCTGACGACGACGCTGCGGCGCGCGCGGAAGGTGCCCTCGGCCGTCGCGACGCCCACGCAGCGCGTGCCTTCGAAGATCAGGCGATGCGCGTGGATGCCGGTGCGGACCTCGAGATTCGGGCGCGACATGGCCGGGCGCAGATAGGTGCGCGCGGAGGAGGAGCGCCAATGGCCGTCCACGTTGAGCTGGACCGGGCCGAAGCCCTCGATCGAGCCGCCGCCGTTCACGTCACGGAAGCGCGGGAAGCCGGCAGCGACCGCCGCGTCCACGAAGGCCTGCGGCGCGCGGGCGAGTTTCCGCGGCTCCATCACGCGGATCGGTCCGTCGGTGCCGCGCGTCTCGGATGGCGGGCCGAGCCAGGTCTCGAGCCGGCGGAAGGCTGGCAGCACGTCCTCATGCGACCAGCCGCGCGCCCCGGCCTGCGCCCAGCGGTCGTAGTCATGCGGGCTGCCGCGCAGGAACACCAGGCCGTTGACGCTGCCGGAGCCGCCGAGGACGCGGCCGCGCGGCCAGTGGATGGCACGGCCGTTCAGCCCGGGCTCCGGCTCCGTCATGAAGCGCGGGTCGTAGATGCCGCTGCCGAACAGCTTCGCGTAGCCCGCGGGCAGGCGAACCCAGGGGCTGGAATCGGGCGGGCCGGCTTCCAGCAGCAGGACGCGGGTGGCGGGGTCCTCGGACAGGCGCGTCGCGACGATGCAGCCGGCGCTGCCGCCGCCGACGACGATGATGTCGGCTTCGCCGATCGCGGCGCCCTGCGTGTCGCTCACGGCTCCAGCCGCACGCCGGTGCGGTCCACGACCTGGCGGAACTTCGCGAGTTCGGCGCGGAAGAAGGCGGTGGTGTCCGTGGGCTCGTTCGGACGCGTCCAGGGCGCGACGCCGGCGACCAGCAGGCGCTCGCGCAGCTGCGCCTCGGTGATGGCGGTGCGGATGGAACGGTTCAGCGCGGCGGTGACCGGCGCTGGCATGCCCGGCGGGCCGATCACGGCGAACCAGTTCTCGAGGTCGAAGCCGGGCAGCGCGCCCTCGTTCAGCGTCGGGATGTCGGGGAAGGAGGGGAAGCGCTCCAGCCCCGTGACGGCCACGCCGCGCACGCGGCCGTCGCGCACCTGGCCGGCGGCCGACGCCAGCACCGCCACGCCCCATTGCGTCTCGCCGCGCGCGATGGATTCCACCATCAGCCCGCCGGAGCGGTAGGGCGCGTGCGTGTAGCGGCCGCCCATGCCGATCACCGAGGCCAGCATCTCGGCCGAGAGATGCGGCATGGAGGCGACGCCGGAGGAGGCGAAGGGCAGCGTGTCGGGCGGCGAGCCGCGCAGGCGCGCGATCACCTCCTGCGGCGTGCGGCCCTGGAAGTTGGGTTGCGTGACCACGATCATCGGGCCGGTGCCGACCATGGCGATGTGCGTGTAGTCGGCGATCGGGTCGTAGCGCGTGCCGCCCTGCACCGCGTTGGGCGCGAGCGCGTGCGAGGAGGCTTCGACCAGCATCAGCGTATGGCCGTCGGGCGCCTGGCGGCGGAGCCAGTCGCTGGCGACCATGCCGGCCGCGCCCGGGCGGTTCTCCACCACGACGCGCGCGTTGGGGCCGAGCAGCGGGCCCATGCGGTCGGCCAGCAGGCGGGAGGTGACGTCGGTGGAGCCACCGGGCGCGAAGCCGACAGCGATCGTGATGGTGCGATCGGGGAAGGCCAGCGCCGGCGTGGCGAGCGTGGCCAGCGCGGCGGTCAGCGCGAGACGGCGCGTGAACATGACGGTCCTCCCTTGATCGTTGGCGCGAGGGTCGCGCCGCCGCGGGCGGGAGGCAAGTGGGGGCGCCGGCTCAGCGCGGGCGCATCTGCATCGGCACGGGTTCCGTCCGCAACCAGTCCGGCCAGCCGAGGAAGCGCTCGACGGCGAACAGCGCGAGCGACACCGCGACGGCGACGCCGGCGATGATCAGCCAGGTCTTGGAAGGCGGGTTTCGGTAGATCTCGACGAGGCGGATCAGCCAGCGCGTCAGCGGGTCCATGCGCGCGAGATGGACCCGCCCGCGCGCGATGTCATCCCGGCTGCGGAACGCCGAGGCGGCGCGCGACCTGCAGGATGCTCTCCCAGGTGTCGGGCTGCAGCGGCACGCCGTTGGCCAGGCGGTCGGCGCGCGTCGCGGCTTCCTTGTCGCCGGGCGCCAGCACCGGCTCGCCGGCCTTCGCGGGGTTCGCGGCGATCACCCAGTCCACATAGGTGCGTCCGGTGGCGTGGAACTCAGCCTCGGTGCCGAAATGCTTCGGCGAGACGTAGAAGCTCAGCATGCCGTTGGCGATGCGCGCGCGCTTGTCCACCGGGCCCGACGTGCCGCCGCCGGTCAGCGCGCCGGCCAGCATCTCGCACATGAAGGCCAGCCCGCTGCCCTTGTGCTCGCCGAAGGCGCGGATGGCGCCGGCGCCCTTGGAGGGGTCGCGCGGGCCGACCGGTGCGTAGTCGCCGTAGAGCGTGCGCGGATCGGAGGAGAGGCGGCCATCGGGCTCGATCAGCGCGTCGTGCGGGAGCGGCTTGCCGCCATTGGCTGCGACCATGACCTTGCCCTCGGCGACGAGCGAGGTCGCGAAATCGAGCACCAGCGGACGGCCGGGCAGCGGCACGCCGACCGAGAAGGGTGCCGTCGAGAAGCGGCGGTCGGTGGCGCCGAAGGGCGCGACGAGCACGCTGCCGGCGACGTTGACGAAGTGGACGGAGATCAGCCCGGCGCGGATCGCCGTCTCGGCATAGTCGCCGACGCGGCCGATATGGCCGGCGTTGCGCAGACCGACCACGCTGATGCCGTGCTGCTGCGCGCGGGCGATGCCGAGATCCACCGCCTGCGGCGCGACGGTCTGGCCGAAGCCGAAATGCCCGTCCACGAGCGCGAAGCAGCCGCCATCGGTGACGATCTCGGCCTTCTGGCCGCGCACGACGTAGCCGGCCTCGCACCACTCGACGTAGCGCGGCACGCGGGCGACGCCGTGGCTGTCATGGCCGGCCAGGTTGGCGCCGAGCAGGTGGGTGGAGATGCGCGAAGCCTCGGCGTCATCGCAGCCGATGGCGCGGAAGATCGCGGCGACGAAGGCGTCGAGGCGGGCGGCCTCGACGAGGACGGGTGCGGGAGCCATGGCGTATCCGTGTGCAGGCGAAGGCCGGCAGGATCAAGCCGCCGGCCGCGTGCCGCAAGACGCCGGGCTACAGGACCCGGCCGGTTTCCGGGTCGATCAGGTGCATGTGGTTCAGGTCGGCCGCGACCGGCATCGGGCGGCCGGGCTCGGCGGGCGTGGTCGGATCGATGCGGCTGCAGACCTCGGCGCCCTGCAGCCAGAGATGGACCAGCGTCTCCATGCCCATCGGCTCGATCACCTCGGGCGTCAGCTCGAACACCGCGATGTTCGAGCGGTCGAGGTTCTTCGGCTCGGTCAGGTGCTCGGGGCGGATGCCGAACAGCACCTCCTTGCCCGCGGCCTGCGCGTAGCGGCTGGTGCGCTCCTCCGGCACGGGCAGGACGATGCCGTTGGGCAGGTTGAGGCGGAGCGCGCCGGAGCCGTTCTCGACGCGGGCGGGGATGAAGTTCATCGCCGGGCTGCCGATGAAGCCGGCGACGAAGCGGGTCGCGGGGCGGTGGTAGAGCTCCTGCGGGGGCCCGACCTGCTCGATCACGCCGTGGTTCATCACCACCACGCGGTCGGCGAGCGTCATCGCCTCCACCTGGTCGTGGGTGACGTAGACGGTGGTGGTCTTCACCGTCTGATGGACCTTCTTGATCTCGGTGCGCATCTGCACGCGCAGCTTCGCGTCGAGGTTCGACAGCGGCTCGTCGAACAGGAAGACCTTGGGGTCGCGCACGATGGCGCGGCCCATGGCCACACGTTGCCTTTGTCCGCCGGAGAGCGCCTTCGGCTTGCGGTCGAGCAGCGGCGTGATGTCGAGGATGCGCGCGGCGTTGTCCACGCGGCGCTTGATCTCCTCCTTCGGGAATTTCCGCAGCGTCAGGCCGAAGGCCATGTTGTCGAAGACCGACATGTGCGGATAGAGCGCGTAGTTCTGGAACACCATCGCGATGTCGCGGTCGCGCGGCGGGATGTCGTTCACCACCGTGCCGCCGATCGCGATGTCGCCGGAGGTGATCTCCTCCAGCCCGGCGATCATGCGCAGCGTCGTGGACTTGCCGCAGCCGGAGGGGCCGACGAGCACGACGAATTCGTGGTCGGCGATCTCGAGGTCGATGCCTTTCACCGCCTGCACGCCGCCCTCATAGGCCTTGACGACGCGGCGGAGCGAAACCTGGGCCATGCAAGCTTATCCTTTGGTCGCACCGGCGGTGAGGCCGGCGATGTAGTAGTCCATGAGGAACGCATAGACGATCACCGGCGGCAGCGCCGCCAGAAGCGCGCCGGCCATCAGCTGGCCCCAGGCGAAGGTGTCGCCGCGGATCAGCTGCGACACGACGCCGATCGTCATCGGCATCTCGGCCGGCGAGGTGATGAAGGCGGTCGGATAGACGAAGGCCGCCCAGCTGACGGTGAAGGCGAAGATCGTGGCCGCGATGATGCCGGGAAGCGCCACGGGGATGAAGATCCGCGTCAGCATCTGCATCCAGTTCGCGCCGTCGATCAGCGCGGCCTCGTCCAGCTCCTTCGGGATGGAGGCGAAGTAGCCGATCATGATCCAGGTGCAGAAGGGCACCGTCAGCGTCGGATAGACCAGCACCAGCCCCCAGGTGGAATCGAGCAGGCCGAGCCCGCCGACGATCTGGTAGAGCGGGATGAAGAGCAGCGTGTCGGGGACGAGGTAGGTGAGGAACACGCCGGTCGCGAGCCACTGGCTGCCCCAGAAGCGCATCCGCCCGAGCGCGAAGGCGGCGAGGATGGAGATCGCCATGGTGAGCGCCACGACCAGCAGCGTCACCTTCACGCTGTTCCAGAAGAAGCCGCGGAACATCGGGTTGAAGATCAGCGCCGTGTAGTTCTCGAGCGTGGGGTCGCGCACCCACCAGGGATTGCCGGAGAGGTCGGCGATCTCCGCGCTGGTCTTGATCGAGGTCAGGAACATGTAGACCGGCGGCGCGAGCATGATGATCGCCGCGATGACCAGCGAGATGTAGGCGGTGACGAGCGCCCAGCGCCGCTCGGCGCGCAGGCTGCCTGCCTTGTGGAAGATGCCGCGCGGATGCGCGGCGGCCGCCGTCGTCGTGCTCATCACGCCTCCTCCCGGTTCCGCTTGTTGATGCCGCGCAGGACGAAGAAGGCGATCACGGCGAGGATCGGGAACATGAACAGGCTGACGGCCGCGCCGCGTGGGATGTTGCCGGCCAGGATGCCGACCTGGAAGGCGTAGGACGCGAAGACATGCGTCAGGTCGCGCGGCCCGCCATTGGTCAGCACGCGGACGATGTCGTAGTTCGCGAAGGTCACGATGAGGCTGAACAGCACGGTGATCGAGATGATGTTGCGCATCATCGGCAGGGTCACGTAGCGCAGCCGCTGCCAGCTGGTGGCGCCGTCGATCGCCGCGGCCTCGTAGAGCTGCTCGGGCACCGACTTCAGCGCGGCGAGGTACATGATCATGAAGAAGGGCGCGCCGTACCAGACATTGACGATGATGACGGAGATGCGCGCCCACCAGGGCTCGCCGAGCCAGGGCACCGGCGGCACCGCGAAGATCGCCAGCAGCCAGTTCAGCGAGGAATAGGAGGGCTCGTACATCCACCACCAGCCGAGCGTGGAGAGAGCCGGCGGGATGACCCAGGGCACCAGCAGCATGCCGCGCCATTTGCGCTGCCCCTTGGTCGGGATGTGGTGCAGCATGTGCGCCAGCCAGAAGCCGATCAGCGCCTTCAGGATCACGGCGGTGACGGCGAAGAAGACCGACTGGAAGATGACCATCCGAAAGGTCTCGGAATCGAGCAGGATCTCGAAGTTCCCGAGGCCGATGAACTCGGTCATCCGCCGGTTCAGCGTGGCGAGGTACATGGCGTAGCCGGCCGGCCACGCGACGAGGCCGAAGATCACGAGGATCAGCGGCAGCGTCATCAGGAAGGCGATGGTGGAGCGCCGCCGCGCGAAGCGCTGCAGCGAGCCGGCCGGCGCGGACGCCGCCGGCATCGCGAGGGTCGAGCCGTCTGCCATCGCGCCGCTCCGGTGTCAGGAAGGCCGGGCGGCGCGCCGCCCGGCCAGGGGTCGCAGCCTCAGCCGCGCCGCATGTTGTTGATCTCGCGCTCGACCCATCCGAGGGCGGCGTCCACGCTCTCGTTGCCCTGCGCGATGCGGGCGATGAGCTTCGTGTTGAGCGCCTGGATATACATCTGCTGCGCGAGATCCGGCGGCGCCGGGGAGAAGGCGATGGAGTAGCTCGCCTGGTGGTGCGGCTTCAGCGGGTAGTTGAAGATCGTGCCGACCGGCGGGCCTTCCGTCTCCCACACGCGGAAGTCGGCCATGCTCAGGAACGGCGGGATGTCGTAGCCCTGGCTGAAGGTCGAGGTGAACTCGGCGTTCTCGCGTTCGGTGATGAACTCGAGGAAGGCCTTGGCGGCGTTCTTGTTGCGGCCGAAGGCCCAGATACCGGTGACGTAGGGCAGGTAGGCGAGGAAGCGCCCGCGCGGCCCGGACGGCATCGGGATGGTCCAGCAATTCTCCGCCACCTGCGGCGCGTCGCGCTTCGCCACCGCCCAGGCCGAGGGCGGGTTGAAGATCAGCGCCGAGCGGCCGGAGATCAGCGCGCGGTTGTTCGACGCGTCGTCCCAGGCCCAGACGTCGTTCGGCAGGAAGCGCGACAGGCGCACCGCGTAGTCGAGGACCTGGCGGAGCTCCTGGTTGTTGCGCACGGTCGGGTTGCCGCGCTCGTCGGTCAGGCGCGCGCCATAGGACGCGAAGAGGGCGCCGACCCAGTCCACCGCGTCGGTGAACTGGCCCATCGGAAGCCCGAAGGGCACGCCGGCGCGGTGGCAGGCCTCGGCCGCGCGCAGGAAGGTGTCCCAGGTCCACTGGTCGGAGCCCGGGCCACGCTCGTTGCGGGCGGGCCACATGGCGCGGATGTCGAGGCCGGCATGCTGTTGCAGCAGGTCGAAGCGCGCGAGCGCCGGCTTGGTCTGCGTGCCGGAGGTGGCCGGGACGCCGCGCCAGGCCCCGCCACGCTTGGCGAGGAATTCCGCGATCGGGTTCACCTGGCCGTATTTCTGCGAGAGCCGGCCCATCACGTCGTCGACGGGTTCGAGCTGGTTCGCGTAGGTGCCCGGATCCCAGGGCAGCAGGCTGATGCCGTCATGGCCGCTGCGCGACTGCGCCTGGGCGGCGATGGTCAGCTGCAGCTGGTTGCCGGTGGTGTTGATGAAGTCGAGCGTCATGTTCACGCGGTTGCGCTCGCCCCAGCGCTGGGCGAGCTGCTGCAGCGCGCCGTTGGCGCCCGGCACCCAGTGGTCCCAGAAGGCGAAGCGCAGGCTGCCCGCGCTGCCTTGCGCATGTACCATCGGCGCGCCGACGGCGCCCGCGGCGAGCACGCCGGCGCCCGCCCTCATCGCGCCACGGCGCGTCAAACCCTTGGCCATCCCGCTCCTCCTCTGTCCCGGCCGAGACGCGGCCGTCCTTGGTTGGGGTCAGGTTAGGCATCGCGCGACGCGGCTCGCAAGTGCGCTGATTAAACGTCCGGTCATGATGTTGCGCGCGCGGCTGGAACATCGCCGCTCGCGCGTCGTTGAGGCCGGACCCGTCGGAGGATCCGGATGGCCGAGGAGACCGAGATCGGTCGCCTTCCGATCGCCGAGGAGAGGTTGCGCCTCGGCCGGCGGCGGATCCGGCGGCGCGTGCGCGTCGCGGTGCGCACGGTGGAGGAGGTGTGCGAGCTGCACGCCACGCTCCGCCGCCAGCTCGCCGAGGTCGAGCGCGTGCGGGTGGACCGCGAGGTCGAGGCCCCGCCGCCCGTCCGGCACTAGGGCGACACGCTCGTCGTGCCGGTGGTGGAGGAGCGCGTCGTGCTCCTCCGCCGACTGGTGGTCACCGAGGAGATCCGCTTCCGCCTCCGCACCGAGGAGGAGGCGGTGACGCTGCCGGCCAAGGTGCGGCGGCAGGAGGTGTCGGTCGAGCGTGCCTCCGGCGACAACATGTCAGGAGAGTCATTCATGCAGCGTACCATCACGGCCTTGTTCGACAGCCGCGCCGAGGCGGAGCGCGCCGCGGCGGCGCTCCAGGGCCTGAACGTCCGTGCGACGGATGTACATGTGCAGGACGCGTCCTCGGCCGGCGCGGTCGGGTCCATGAACCAGGACGACGATCGGCTGAACACGTCGACCATCGGCAGCATGTGGATGCCGGAAGAGGATCGCGCGACCTACCACGAGGGGATCCGGCGCGGCGGTGCGATGGTGGTGGCGCAGGTGGACGAGGACGGCGTGGACCTCGCCATGGATGCGATGGAAGCCGCCGGCGCGGTCGATCTCGACCAGCGCGAGGCGGAGTGGCGCAGCCTGGGATGGACCGGCGCCTCGATGGCCGGCGTCGCCACCGGCGATGCGCCGGACGGCACGCGCGACAACCCGCCCGGCACGATGATGAGCCGCGGCGTGGACCAGGTGGCCGGCACCAACATCTCCGGCGCGCATCCGGAGAGCGAGGCTGGTCGGAACCAGGCGGGGCGCAAGGCCCAGGCCGGCAGCGCCGGCCTGGAGGGCGGCGAGCGGTCGATCCCGCTGGCGGAGGAGCGGCTGCGGGTCGGCAAGCGGGTCGCGCAGGCGGGCCGCGTGCGGGTCCGCAGCTACGTGGTGGAGACGCCGGTCGAGGAGCGGGTGCGGCTGCGCGAAGAGCGTGTGCGCGTCGAGCGCCGGCCGGCCGACAGCCCCGGCATCGCCGGGGAGGACCTGTTCCGGGAGCGCGTGATCGAGGCCGAGGAGACCATCGAGGAAGCGGTGGTGGACAAGGAGGCGCGCGTCACCGGCGAGGTGATAGTGAACAAGGACGCCACCGAGCGCACCGAGACGGTCCGCGACACCGTCCGGCGCACCGAGGTGCAGGTGGATGAGGACAAGGTCGCGAACGACCCCAAGAAGCGGCGGGGGAAGGGCGTGGCGTAGTTCCCCATGACGTTGCTGCGCGTCGCGCCTGCGGCGCGCCTCTCCGCAACGCCGCGGGGGCCCCGGATGGGCTCCAGGCCTTCCGGGCGGGGCTCGTCCTGCCGTGGCGACGCCACGGCAGGGCACCGGGGGGCGGATCGATGGCGGCGGGACTGCCCTTTCCTGCGCGCGCGGGAACCCACGGGGGGCGCGATCGGTTCTGGCTGCGTGACAGCACGGGGTTGCGCCGATGGCCCGCATCGTCACCGCCGCCTTCCACGATCGCGAGACCGCCGAGCGCGCACAGGCCGGGTTGCAGCGGCTCGGCGCGCGGCATGTCCATTTCCACGAGGCGCGCCACGCGCCGCCGCCGCGCGCCACGCGCGGCTCGGTCGGCGGGGAGGGCGGCATGCCCGCGCTGCTCGACGCGCTGTTCCTGTCGCGCGAGGATTTCGCCGCGCATCGCGAGGCGGTGCTGCGCGGCGGCATCGTCGTCTCGGCCGAGGTCGAGGACCGTCGCGCGGCCGACGCCGTGCAACTCCTCGACGCGATCGGCGCACGCGACCTGGACGAGGAGGCCGAGGCCTGGCGCGCAGAGGGCTGGTCGCCCGCCGCGATGGCCGGTGCCGTGACGGCCTGCTTCGGCGAGACGGCGGTGATGATGCCCGGCACCGGCGGCCTGGATGCCGAGGCGATCCGCATGATCTTCTTCGGCAGCTATGCCGCGAACACCACCGGCGCGACGCCGCCGGCCCCGCGCGAGCCGCGCCGGCTGCTGCGCCGCGATCCGCCGATCGGCCGCGCGCGGTCCTATACGGTCGGCGCGCCGCTGCCGGAGACGCGCGAGCTGGCGCGG
>NZ_JAKJIB010000609.1 GCF_021864505.1 Falsiroseomonas oryziterrae | reverse complement strand
CGTCGCCTCGCCGGCCACACTGAAGCGCAGCCCGCGCCTGTCGCCGGCGGCGACCGAACGAGCGGACCGCCTGGCGCGCGTCGCGGCGCTGGCGGCGCAGGCGCTGGGCGACACGGCGGAGGCGAAGGCGTGGCTGACGGCGCCGCATCCGCTGTTCGGCGACCGCCCGCCGATCGAGGTGGCGGCGACCGACCTCGGCGCGCGGATGGTGGAGCGGGTGCTGCACAACATCGAGCACGGGCTGCCGGTGTGATCGCGGCCGGCGCGCGGAGGGCGGGCGCGGCGCGCATGCCGCGCGGTTCCGCCTGACCTTGCGGCTCTACCGGCTCGGCACGGCGGCGCATCCGGTCTGGGACGGCGCGGGGGCGGCCGCGCATGGCGGGCGCTGGAACCCGATCGGGACACCGGTGATCTACGCCGCCGGATCGCTCGCGCTGGCGATGCTGGAACGGCTGGTGCAGCGGCGCGGCTTCGGGGCGACGCTGGTGGTGGAGGCGGAGGTGCCGGACGGCCTGCCGGTCGAGGATCTGCTTGCCGCGCCCCCCGCGGCGTGGCGGTCGCTCGGCAGCACGGCGGCGGTGGCGGCGGGAGCGCGATGGCTGGCCGAGGGCCGGACCGCGCTGCTGCGCGTGCCCTCGGCCGTGGTGCCGCGCGAGGCGAACTACGTCGTGAACCCGACGCATCCGGATGCCGCACGTATCCGCGTGGGCCGGCCGCAGCCGCTCGACTGGGATCCGCGGCTGTTCGGGATCCCGGCGCCGCGGCGCTGACCGTCGCGCCTTCGTCCCGCCACCGGCGGCACGGTTTCGCCACCGCTGACGCGACGTCGCCCCGGACGCCGCGAAGATACCTCGGCGGCGCCGAAGCCCTGCCGCGGTCGGCCGGCAGTCTGCCTCCTGCCATCGAACCCACAGGAGGAAAACGATGCGCCAGATGACCCGCCTCTCGCTCGCTGCCGCGCTCTCCGCGGTGCTCGTCGCACCCGCCTTCGCCCAGGGGACGGCGCCGGCCGCCCCCGCCACACCGGCGACGCCCTCGCAGGTGCAGCGCCCGGCCGCGGCCGCGACGCCCGCCAACCCCGG
>NZ_JAKJIB010000608.1 GCF_021864505.1 Falsiroseomonas oryziterrae | reverse complement strand
GCGCCGGCTCGTCGCGCCGGCGGCCGCCCTCGGGCGGCGGGTCGAGCGGGCTGACCCAGCGGATGCGGCCGTCCTCGCGGCCGATCGCCAGCGCCTCGCCGCCGCGAGTGACGGCGAAGGCGAAGTCGCCCGCGGCGGCGACGCCGGCATTGCTGCCGAAGTTGCGCTCCCACAGCCGTCGGCCGCTGCGGAGATCGACCGCGATGGCGGTGTTGCTGACGCCGACCGCGATGACGCGGCCGCGGTCGATGACCGGCAGGCCCGCGATGCCGACGATGTCGGCGAGGCTCAGGTTCCCGCTCCCGACGCTCTCGGCCCAGAGCAGGCGGCCGTCGGCCGCGCGCAGCGCCACCAGCTCGCCCGTGCCGAAGCCCGCCACGACCGCCTCGCCATCCACCGCCGGCGCCGGAAGGCCGAGCGGGATGGTGGAGAGGGTGCCGGCGCGATGCGTCCAGAGCCGGCGCCCATCCTCGGCGGAGACGGCGACCAACTCGTTCTGCGTGGTCGGCACGAAGACGCGGCCGCCGGCCACCGTCGGCGCGCCGCGCGCCGGGGCGGGCATGCGGACGCGCCAGCGCACGCTGCCATTGGCCGGGTCGAGCGCGATCACCTCGGCCAGGCTGGTCGCGACGAAGACGGTGTTGCCCTCGACCGCGACGCCGCCGCCGAGGGAGGTCGCGCTCTCGGTCTCCGGCGAGGTGTCGACGCTCCAGCGCTGCCGTCCGTCGGCCAGCGCATGGGCGGCCACGCGGCCGCGCGCGTCCACCGTGTAGACCGTGCCGCCCGAGATCACCGGCCCCGCCGTGATCCGCTGGCGATAGCCGGAGCCGCTGCCGGCCGAGCCGCGCCAGGCGACGGAAAGCCGCTCCGGCAGGGCGACATGGCCGGGCGAGTGGCTGGGCGGGCCGCCCGACATCGGCCATTCGGCGACAGGCTGCGCGGGCGGCAGTGCCACGGCCGGGGCACCGGCGTCTGCGGTGACCGGCGGGTCGGGCGGCAGCACCGCCTGGCGGTCACCGGGCAGCGGGCGCTTGCGCTCCCCGAACACGCTGTCGAGGGAGTCGCAGCCGGCGAGCAGCGCGGCGG
>NZ_JAKJIB010000607.1 GCF_021864505.1 Falsiroseomonas oryziterrae | reverse complement strand
CGCCGCGCCGCGCGCGCCAGGTCTGCGCCGTGGTGCTCGCGGCCGGACGCTCGCGCCGCATGGCGCCGCTCAACAAGCTGCTGGTGACGGACGGCAAGGGCGCGCCGATGATCGCGCGCGTGGTGGACAACGTGCTCGCCTCGCGCGCGCGCCCGGTGATCGTGGTGACGGGCCATGAGCGCGAACGGGTGGAGGAGGCGCTGGCCGGCCGCCCCGTGATCTTCGCCCATGCCGAGGATTACGCCGAAGGCCTCTCCGCCTCGCTCAAGGCGGGGCTCCGCGCCGTGCCGCCGGAGGCGGAAGGGATGTTGGTCTGCCTCGGCGACATGCCGCTGGTGGACGGGCCGATGCTCGACCGGCTGATCGCCGCCTTCGACCCGGAGGAAGGCCGCGCCATCGTGCAACCGACCTATCGCGGCAAGCAGGGCAACCCGATGCTCTGGTCGCGCGAATTCCTGGACGAGATGCTGGCGGTCACCGGCGATGTCGGCGCGCGGCACATCGCCGCGAAGCATGCCGAGCGGCTGGTCGAGGCGGAGATGCCGAGCGATGCCGTGCTGCGCGACTTCGACACCACGGATGCGCTGAAGGCGCTGCCGGAGTTCGCGGGGAAGAAGTAGCGGGGCGGAGTACCCTCTCCCGCGAGGGGAGAGGGCTTTCGTTGCCGGCGCCTGCGGTCAGGCGGTGACCGGCGCGCCGCGGCGCAGCGCGATCGCCTGCAGCGCGGCGAAGCCCACCACGGCCATCGCCTGCGCCAGCACGAAGGCGACGCCGAGCGCGGTCGGCGCGAAGGCCGGCAGCGCGAGCAGCAGCAGGCTGTCCGCCACCCAGATGACATTCACCGCGATCACCACGCGGACGGCGTTGCGGGACGGCGCGGCGCTGCGGCCGAGCGCGGCGACAAGGCCTGCATAGGGGATCAGCACCAGCCCGGCGCCGAGCAGCAAGGCCTGCGGCAGGCCGAGCAGGCCGGCCAGCGGCCCGGCGGCGCCGGCCAGCAGCAGGCGCATCGCGGCGCTGGGCGCGGCGTCGCCGAGCAGCGCGATGCGGAGCAGCGGGGGCGAGGCGATCGCGGGGGAAGCCAGGG
>NZ_JAKJIB010000606.1 GCF_021864505.1 Falsiroseomonas oryziterrae | reverse complement strand
GCGTCGAATGCGCCGCTGCTGTCGCGCATCGCGCTCGCGGTGCCGGCCGCGCTGACAGTCGCGATCGGTGTCCTGCCGGGGCCGTTGCTCGGGCTGGCGGGCGGCGCGCTGACGACGCTGTCGGGCGAGGCGATGGATGGCCGCGCCGGGCTGTTCGGCATCGCCGTCGGCGACGGGGCCGCCGCCTATTGGCCGTTCGGCATCGCGCTGCTGCTGGCGGCCTGCGGGGCCGCGGCCTGGGCCGCGGTCCGTCGCCGCGGCCTGGGCACGCGCGTGGAGAGCGCGGAGGGACCCGCCTGGGATTGCGGCTTCGCCGCGCCGCCGCCCCACCATCCCTTCGGCGATCCCGTCACGCAGCCTTCCGCCGCCGGCTTCGGCCAGCCGCTGCGGCGCATGCTGGGCCAGCCGGCGCTCGGCGTGCACGAGAGCGTGGCGATGCCGCCGCCGGGCGACCCGGCGCCGGCGCGCATCGAGGCCGGCTTCCGCGACCCGTCCTTCGCGCTGCTCCTGCAGCCTCTCGCGGCGGCGCGCGACGCCGTAATCCTGCGGACGGAGCGGCTGCGCGACCTTTCGATCCGCCAGGCGCTGATGCTGCCTTTCGCGGCGCTCGTCGCGCTGCTGCTGCTGATCGCCTGGCTGGAGGGCGGCACGTGACCGTGCCGACGCTGGAGGGCGGCGCGTGACCGTGCCGACGCTGGAGGGCTGCACGTGACCGTACCAACGCTGGACGGCGGCGCATGACGGCGTTCGGCGCGCTCCTCGCGCAGATCCTGCATGTCGCGCTGGTGGTCGCGGCGGCGCCGCTCGTCGTCGGCGGCATCCGGTGGCTGAAGGCGCGCATGATGGGCCGCGTCGGCGCCTCGCCGCTGCAGCCCTGGCGCGACATCCTGAAGCTGCTGCGCAAGCGCCCGGTGCTGGCGGAGAACGCAAGCTGGATCAGCCGCGGCGCGCCCTATGTCGCGGCGGGCGCGGCGCTGGCGGCGATCGCGCTGGTGCCCTCCTTCGCGCGCGGCATGGCGCTGGCGCCGCTCGGCGACCTGCTGCTGATCGCCGGGCTGCTCGCGCTCGGCCGCGTCGCGCTGGCGCTGGCGGG
>NZ_JAKJIB010000605.1 GCF_021864505.1 Falsiroseomonas oryziterrae | reverse complement strand
TGGCGCGCCGGGCTCGATCCGCAGCACCACCTTGCCGCCCGCGTCGCGCAGCGCGTGGCGGAGCGCCGCGCCCACCTCCCGGCCCGGCTGTTCCTGCACGGGCCGGGCGAGCGCGATCGGCGCGGTCGGGGGAGCATCCTGCATGGCCGTCCCGGGCATGTGTCCGCCGCCGCGCCGGCCCGAGGGCGACGGCGCGCGGCGGCTGCTCTACCCTTGCGCCTGCCATGCTTGCCGAATCCTTATCCCCCGGTTGGTTGCCCGGGGGCCTGCGCGTCTATGCGATCGGCGACCCGCATGGCTGCGCCGAGCGGCTGGCCGCGCTGCACGAGCGCATCGCCGAGCATGCCGCGGCGGAGCCCGTGGAGCGCATCCTCCTTGTGCATCTCGGCGACTACGTGGATCGCGGGCCGGACAGCGCCGGCGTGCTCGATCTGCTGCGCGCGCCGCCGGTGCGCGGCGCCGCGCTGGTCAACCTCGCCGGCAACCACGAGCAGATGATGCTCGCCGCGCTCGACCCGCAGGCCGAGGAGGAGGTGATCGCCTTCTGGCTCGACAATGGCGGCGGGCCGACGCTCGAGAGCTATGGCGCCGACCCGCGCGACCTGCGGAGCTGGCGGGCGGTGCCGCAGCGCGACCTCGACTTCCTGGCGCGCCTCAAGCCGAGCTTCGCGATCGGCGGCTATTTCTTCGCCCATGCCGGCGTCCGGCCGGACGTGCCGCTCGACCGGCAGGATGCGATGGACCTGGCCTGGATCCGCGAGCCCTTCCTGTCCTGGCGCGGCCCGCTCGAGGCGGTGGTGGTCCATGGCCACACGCCGAGCGAGGGGCCGGAGATCCTGCCGCACCGCATCGGCCTCGACACCGGCGCCGTCTTCGGCGGCCCGCTGACCTGCGCGGTGCTGGAGGAGGACCGGGTGGGGTTTATCTTTGGGTGACCTCAGGCGCCGGCGCCGCCTCCGGCGGCTTGGCTCGCGCGCCGCAGACATGCCGCACGCGGCCGCGCGGTCGGTCGCGGCGCGCCGGCCGCTTCGCGGCCGGATCCTCGGAGGGCGGAGGCTGGCGTGAGCGGGGCGTGCTGGGCGGCGGGCGGCGGG
>NZ_JAKJIB010000604.1 GCF_021864505.1 Falsiroseomonas oryziterrae | reverse complement strand
CTCTCCGGATCTGCGGGCGAAGCCGCGCAGGGCCGCACGGCCTATGCGCTCTGCCGCCCGCCCGGCCACCACGCCTATGCGGCGCGGGCCGGCGGCCATTGCTACGTCAACAACGCCGCCCTCGCCGCCCAGGCGCTGCGCGAGGCCGGTGCCGCGCGCGTCGCCGTGCTCGACATCGACAGCCACCACGGCAACGGCACGCAGGGCATCTTCTGGGAGCGCGGCGACGTGCTCACCGTGTCGGTGCATGGCGACCCGAACCGCTACTACCCGTGGTTCGTGGGCCACCGGGAAGAGCACGGCGCGGGCCCCGGCGATGGATGCAACCTAAACCTCCCGCTCGCCCAGGGCAGCGGCGACGCCGACTGGCTCGCCGCGATCGCGACGGGCCTCGCCGCCATCGCCGCCTTCCGCGCCGACGCGCTGGTGCTCTCGCTCGGCTTCGACGCGTCGGAGCACGAGCCGCTCGGCTTCCTGCGCGTGACCGAGGACGGCTTCGCCCGCGCCGCCGCCGCCATCTCCGCTTCACGCCTGCCGACGGCGATCGTGCAGGAAGGCGGCTACAACGTCGACGTCATCGGGGCGCTTCTCGCGCGCTTCCTCGGCGCCTGGGATGGCTGATTTCGGTTGATCCTCGGCACGGAACCATCAACCCTGGGTTCCGTGACCATCGCCCGCATCCCGACCTTCGCCTTCAGCGGCATCGAAGCCGTGCCGGTGGAGGTGCAGGTGCAGATCGCGCCCGGCCTGCCCGCCTTCCTCGTCGTCGGGCTTCCCGACAAGGCGGTTGGCGAATCCCGCGAACGCGTGCGCGCGGCGCTGACCGCCATCGGCCTCTCCCTGCCGCCGAAGCGGGTCATCGTGAACCTCGCCCCGGCCGACCTGCTGAAGGAAGGCAGCCATTTCGACCTGCCATTGGCGCTCGGCGTGCTCGCCGCGATGGAGGTGGTCCCGCGCGACGCGGTGGCGGAACACGCCGCGCTCGGCGAGCTTGCGCTCGACGGGACGCTCGCGCCGGTCGCCGGCGTGCTGCCTGCCGCGATCGCCGCCGGCGCGCGCGAGCTCGGCCTGATCTGCCCCGCCGCGCAGGGACCGGAGGCCG
>NZ_JAKJIB010000603.1 GCF_021864505.1 Falsiroseomonas oryziterrae | reverse complement strand
GAGGCGCGCCGGCGACCCCGCCGGCGCCGCGCCGCGCCAGACGTTGCGCGACAGCGCCTCCTCGAGCGCCGCCCGGTCGCCGGCGCGCAGCGCGGCCTCATAGGCCTGGGCGCGGCCATGGAAGGCTTCCCACATCCGCTTCACGCGCTTGCCGACGGCGAGGTCGCCCACCCCCATCTCGCGGAGGTTCAGGTCCATGTCGGCGAACATCGCGTCGAACACCGCCTGGGCGAGATCCTTCGCGCGCGGATCCGCCTCGCGCAGGATGCGGCAGACGAGCAGCCCGTTGTGCAGCGAGACGAGGTCGAACCGTCCGTCCAGCGTGTCCGGCACACCGAGCTCGGCGAAGAACAGCGGGTTGCGCGCGGCGGCGACGGCGGCGCCGTAGAGCTCGAAGCCGGCGCGTTCGAATGGCTTGCGGCGGAAGAGGCCGAGAAGGCCCATGGAGGACTCCGTTCGCGCGGCTCCGATTGACCCTGCCGCGCCGCGATGGCATGCGGCCCAGATGGAGCGCCACACGCAGATGGTCAACGCGCCGCTGGTCAGCCCGCCTGCGCGGCCGGTCTTCCGCCTCGCGCTCGGGCTTGCCGGGCTGCTCGGGCTCGGCGGCTGCTCCTACCTGCCGGCGGCGCCGTCATTGCCGGGCGCCAGCCTGTTCTCCAGCCCGGCCCAGGTGCGCGGCCACATGGTCGACGACGAGGATCTGCGCCAGATCACCGTCGGCGTCTCCTCGCGCGACGATGTCCAGACGGTTCTGGGCTCTCCGACCGCCACCGGCACCTTCGAGGACCGGGAGTGGTTCTACATCGGCTCCATCACGCGCCAGCGCCCCGGGATGACGCTGGCCGTCGAGGACCAGCGCACCGTCGTCGTCCGCTTCAACGATGCCGGCATCGTGCAGGAGGTCCGCAAGCTCGGGCCCGAGGATGCGCGCCAGGTGCGCGTCGTGCAGCGGGTCACGCCGACGCCGGGCAACGAGCGGACCCTGCTGCAGCAGCTCTTCGGCAATATCGGGCGCGTCGGCCCCGGCCTCGGCGGCAGCCAGCCCGGCGGCCCGACCGGCGGCGCGCCGGCGCCGACCGGGCGCCAGTAGGCCGGGTCAGGC
>NZ_JAKJIB010000602.1 GCF_021864505.1 Falsiroseomonas oryziterrae | reverse complement strand
CCTGGCTGCTGGCGCGCCCCGACGTCACCGCGCCGGAGCTCGCGCGCGCCCATCCGGCGGTGGAGGCCGAGGCGCTGCTCGGCAAGCTGTCGGGCGCCGGGCTGCTCGCGCCGGCGGCATGAAGGCGGCCGTCCTCGCGCTGCTGCTGCTGCCGGGCGTCGCGCTGGCGCAGCCGCGCCCGTTCTCCTGCGTCGGCGCCGAGGATCTGGAGGACGACGTCTTCGCCGTCCCCTTCGCGCGCGGCGCCGACCGGCTGGGCGATGCGGCGCGGGCGCCGCTGGACGCGGCCGTCGCGCTGATCCTCGAGATGCAGGACCGCCATGTCTGCGTGCTCGGCCACGCCGATCGCGGGCAGGGGGCGCAGACCTCCGTCCAGCTGGCGGCGCAGCGGGCGCGCGCGGTGACCAACGCGCTGGTCGCCCGAGGGGTGGAGCGCGACCGGATCCGCGCCGAGGCGCGGGTCGGCGCCTTCAGTGGGCGTGCGCAGGAGCCGGGCGCGCGCGCCGTCACCATCGTGGTGATGCCGGCGCCCTGACGGGCCAGCGGGTGTGCCGGCGCGCGGCGTCTCGCGCTGCGCGCGAGCTGCATTAGTTCTTGTTCATCCGCGCCGTTGCTCCATCAACGCGCCGCGATTTCCGCGCCACCATGCGGGCCGGCATGGGGGGATTCGGCATGGGCAACGTTCCCGAAGACGACAGACCCGAGGAGCAGCGGACGGACCGGCCCGTCCTGAAGCGCCGGCTGTTCGTGCTGCGCCTGGCGGCGCTGGGCGGCGCGACGTCCGCGACGGCGGCCTGCGTGCCGCAGCAGCAGCCTGTCTACTACGCCCCGCCGCAGGCCTTCGCCCCGGGCCGCACCGGGATCAGCGACGCCGATCCGTCGGATCCGCCGGGCGGCGGGCGTGGCGGGCATCGCGGCAGCGGCGTGACCGACAACGATCCCTCCGACGCGCCCGGCTTCGGCCGCGGCGTGGTGCGCCGCACCGGCATCAGCGATGCGGATCCGTCCGACCCGCCCGGCGGCGGGCGCGGCGGCGTCCGGACGCAGCAGATGCGGACCGGCATCAGCGACTCCGACCCCTCCGACCCGCCGGGCGGCGGGCGCAG
>NZ_JAKJIB010000601.1 GCF_021864505.1 Falsiroseomonas oryziterrae | reverse complement strand
GCTCCAGGGCGCCGCATTCGTCGCCGCCGATCAGCACCGCCGCCCGGCAGCGCGACGCGGCGCGCGCCACCGGCTCGCGCAGCGGCCCGGCGGGGATCACCCGCCCGTTGCCGAAGCCGAAGCTGCCGTCGATCACCAGCAGCGAGAGGTCCTTCTCGAGCGTCGGGTTCTGCAGCCCGTCATCCATGACGATGGCCTGCGCCCCGGCCTCCACCGCCGCGCGCCCGCCCGCGCCGCGGTCGGCCGAGACCCAGGTCGGGCGAACCTCCGCCAGCAGCAGCGCCTCGTCGCCGACCTGGGTGCTGTCATGCGCCTCCGGATCCACGCGCGCCGGGCCCTTCAGCGTGCCCCCGTAGCCCCGCAGCAGGAAATGCGCCGCCACCCCGCGATCGGCCAGCCGCCGGCCAAGGTCGCGCGCGACCGTCGTCTTGCCCGCCCCGCCCGCGGTCGCGTTGCCGCAGCAGATCACCGGCACCGGGGCCTTCCAGCCCGTGCGCGACATCCGCCGCGCCGTGGCGCCGGCGTAGATGGCGGAGAAGGGAGAGAGGAGCAGGGGCGCGATCCCCCCGCTGCCGCCCGTCCAGAACCCGGGTGCCCGCATCCAACCTCGTCGTCTCAACGCGTTGTCGTTGGCTGCCCTGTCAGGCCCCGGCCTCGGCAGGGACCGCCGCCACCGGCGGCAACAGATCCAGCAGCGCCCCGGCCACCCGGTCCGGCAAGCCGGCATGGCCATCGGCGACCGTCGCGGCGGCCTCGGTCAAGGACCGCGCCCGGTCCGGATCGGATAGCACGCCGCGCACCGCCGGCGCCAGCGCGGCGGCGGAGGGCACCGGGACCGCCCCCCCGGCCTCCAGCAGCCGGCGCACCGGCTCCTCGAAATTCCACATGTTCGGGCCGAACAGGATGGGGCAGCCGAGCCGCGCCGGCTCCAGCGGGTTCTGCCCGCCATGCGGCACCAGCGACCCGCCGACCAGGGCCGCGTGCGCGACCCTGTAGAACAGGCCGAGCTCGCCGAGCGTGTCGGCGACATGCACCGCCACCTCCCGCCCCGGCTGGCCGCCCGCCGCCCGGCGCGTCGCGGGCAGCCCGGCGGCCTCGGCCTCCGCCA
>NZ_JAKJIB010000600.1 GCF_021864505.1 Falsiroseomonas oryziterrae | reverse complement strand
GCGACGCCCCGAGGCCCGACGGCGACGATCTCGGCCGGCACCGCCTCGGCGCCGTGGCCGACCAGGAGCCGCTCGCCGAGTGCCGGCGCGGGCCGCAGCCCGACGACGTCGAACCGGTGGGCGGTCGCGACCTGCAGGCGCCCTTCGGCGATGGTCGGCGGGACGCGCGCGAGGAGCGCGCATGCCGTGGCGGCCCGATCAACCAGGGCGATCGTCTTTAAATTAGTGAATTTTCTTGAAATATCTCCAAGCTCCTTCCTCTGAACGTTTTTTTCGTGAACACGCCTTCCAATCGCCCCGTTCCGTGTTATCTCTGCACGCATGGGATGTGGAGATCGCCCAGATGCGTGTCCTTTTGGTTGAAGACGACACGATTGTGGCCCGCGGGATCAATCTCGCGCTCAAGGCTGCATCGATGATCGTGGATACATCCGATACGGGCGAGGAGAGCCTCGAGCTCGCCCGCCTCTACGACTACGACATCATCGTCCTCGACCTTATGCTCCCCGACATGGAGGGCTACGAGGTCGTCCGCCGGCTCCGCGCCGCGCGGGTCGAGACGCCGGTGCTCATCCTCTCCGGCGTCACCCGCCCCCAGGCCAAGGTGCGCGGCTTCGGCATGGGCGCCGACGACTACATCACCAAGCCCTTCGACCAGCAGGAACTGGTGGCCCGCATCCAGGCGATCGTCCGCCGCACCAAGGGCTTCTCCCAGCCCACCCTCTCGGTCGGGCCGCTCACCCTCAACCTCGGCTCCCGCGAGGTCAGCGTGGAGGGGCGCAACGTCCACCTCACCGGCAAGGAATACGCCGTGCTGGAGCTGCTGACGCTGCGCAAGGGCAACGTCCTGACCAAGGAAGCCTTCCTCAACCACCTCTACGGCGGCATGGACGAGCCGGAGGTGAAGATCATCGACGTCTTCATCTGCAAGCTCCGCAAGAAGCTCGCCCAGGCCGGCGCCGGGGAGCTGATCGGGACCGTCTGGGGCCGCGGCTACGTGCTCCGCGACCCAACCGGCGGCCGCCTCCCGCCCCCGCCGCCCGACCTCGCCGGCCACGCCCCCCGCGCCGCCCACGCCTGAGGCGCGAACCCGCCGGGCCCGGAACCCGCCGG
>NZ_JAKJIB010000060.1 GCF_021864505.1 Falsiroseomonas oryziterrae | reverse complement strand
CCCCGCCGGGCCGACCTCCAGCCGGGCGACGTGCGGACCTCGGGCGGCGGGATGCTGGTGCGCAGCGCGAACGCCGCGACGGTGTCGCGCGAGGCGGCGAGCTGCACGCGCCGCAACGGCCGCACCGTCTGCGGGCAGCCCCGGCAGGCGTCGGCGCGCAGCTCGGTCGCGGGCTGGCAGTCGGGCCTGATGCCGGTCGACTACGCGCAGCGCGAGTGCCCGGAGGGCACCTTCGCGACGCTGGCCCGCGGGCACGAGAACGTCGTGCGCTGCATGCCCATCTGATCTTCCCCACGACAACGCTCCGCGTTGCCGCGGGGCCCCGTAGGATGCTGATCTTGCGGTGATGGCTCATCCTGTCGCGGCGAAGCCGCGACAGGGCGTCGGGGGGAGGAAGGGATTGGAAAGGAGGCGCCTGCGGGCGCCTTTTTCGTTGGCTGTGTACTCGAACAATGAGTGAACGCGGGTCGGCGCCTTGCCGATGCTGCGCTGCGGGAGTAGGAACCGGCGGGGCTCAATGCCCTTGAAAAACGACGCGCCCGGGACCAACCGCATCGCCGGGCCAGGTTGAGGACCGCGCATGGCCCGCAAGAAGATCGCCCTCGTCGGCGCCGGCAACATCGGCGGCACGCTTGCCCATCTCATCGGCCTGAAGGAGCTCGGCGACGTCGTGCTGTTCGACGTCTTCCCGGGCGTCGCGGCGGGCAAGGCGCTCGACATCATGCAGTCGGGCCCGGTGGACGGCTTCGACAGCCACATGACCGGCACCGGCGACTACAGCGCGATCGCGGGCGCCGACGTGGTGATCGTCACCGCCGGCTTCCCGCGCATGCCCGGCATGACGCGCGACGACCTGCTGACGAAGAACGCCGGCGTGATCAGCCAGGTGGCCGAGGGCATCAAGACCTACTGCCCGAACGCCTTCGTCATCTGCATCACCAACCCGCTCGACGTCATGGTGTGGGTGCTGCAGCAGAAGTCGGGCCTGCCGCCGGAGCGCGTGGTCGGCATGGCCGGCGTGCTGGACAGCGCGCGCTTCCGCCTGTTCCTCGCGCAGGAATTCGGCGTGAGCGTCGAGGACGTGACGGCCTTCGTGCTCGGCGGCCATGGCGACACGATGGTGCCGCTGACCCGCTACTCCACCGTCGCCGGCGTGCCCGTGCCCGACCTGGTGAAGATGGGCTGGACGACGCAGGAGAAGATCGACGCGATCGTGACACGCACCGCGAATGGCGGCGGCGAGATCGTGAAGCTGCTCGAGAAGGGCAGCGCCTTCTACGCGCCGGCGGCCAGCGCGATCGCCATGGCGGAGAGCTACCTGCTCGACAAGAAGCGCGTGCTGCCCTGCGCGGTGCTGCTGAACGGCGAGTACGGGCAGAAGGACTTCTATGTCGGCGTGCCGGTGGTGATCGGCGCCAAGGGCGTCGAGCGCATCCTCGAGGTGCAGTTCACGCCGGAGGAGAAGGCCGCCTTCGACAAGTCCTGCGACGCCGTGAAGAAGCTGATCGAGGATTTCAAGAAGCTCGGCGTCTGATCCCTCCGGTCGGGGGGCACTGGCCCCTCGGCCGCCCTCCTTCGACCGGAGTCCCGGATGAACATCCACGAGTACCAGGGCAAGGAGCTGCTGCGCCGCTACGGCGTGGCCGTGCTCGACGGCCATGTCGCATGGACGGCCGAGGAGGCCGCGGCAGCGGCGAAGAAGCTGCCCGGCCCCGTCTATGTCGTGAAGTCGCAGATCCATGCCGGCGGCCGCGGCGCGGGCCGCTTCAAGGAGGATCCGAACGGCAAGGGCGGCGTGCGCGTCGTGAAGTCGATCGAGGACGTCCGCGCCGCGGCCGAGGCGATGATCGGCAAGACGCTGGTCACCAAGCAGACCGGCCCGCAGGGCAAGGTCGTCAGCCGCGTCTATGTCGAGGATGGCTGCGACATCAAGCGCGAGCTCTATCTCGGCCTGCTGGTGGATCGCACGACCTCGCGCGTCCTCATCATGGCGTCCACCGAGGGCGGGATGGAGATCGAGGAGGTGGCGGCGAACCACCCCGAGAAGATCCTGAAGGTCGCGGTGGACCCGGCCTCCGGCATCTCCGGCTTCCATGCGCGCAAGCTGGCCTTCGGGCTCGGCCTGGAAGGCAAGCAGGTGGCGAGCTTCACGAAGTTCGTCACCGCGATCTACAACGCGTTCCTCGAGCTCGACTGCGCGATCGTCGAGATCAACCCGCTGGTCGTCACCGGCGCGGGCGAGATCGTGGCGCTCGACGCCAAGGTCAGCTTCGACGACAGCGCCCTGTTCCGCCACAAGGACCTCGAGGCGTTGCGCGACGAGTCCGAGATGGACCCGAAGGAGCTCGACGCCACGAAGCACGACCTGAACTACGTCGCGCTGGACGGCGAGATTGGCTGCATGGTGAACGGCGCGGGCCTGGCGATGGCCACGATGGACATCATCAAGCTCTATGGTTCCTCGCCGGCGAACTTCCTCGATGTCGGCGGCACGGCGAATGCCGCGCGGGTGACGGAGGCGTTCCGCATCATCACCTCGGACGCCAACGTGAAGGCGATCCTGGTCAACATCTTCGGCGGCATCGCCAAGTGCGACATGATCGCGACCGGCATCGTCGAGGCGTCGAAGAACCTGTCGCTGAAGGTGCCGCTGGTCGTGCGCCTCGAAGGGACGAATGTGGAGCTCGGCAAGAAGATCCTGGCCGAGAGCGGGCTGGCCATCATCGCGGCCGACAACCTCGCGGATGCGGCCCAGAAGGTCGTGGCCGCGGTGAAGAAGGGCTGACGCAGATGGCTGTCCTCGTCGACAAGAACACGCGCGTCATGACCCAGGGCTTCACCGGGGCCCAGGGCACCTTCCACGCCAGCCAGGGCATCGCCTACGGCTCGACCTATGTCGGCGGCACGACGCCCGGCAAGGGCGGCACGATGCACCCGGAGCTGAACCTGCCGGTGTTCAACACGGTGGCCGAATGCGTGCACGCCACCAAGGCGAATGCGAGCGTGATCTACGTCCCCGCGCCCTTCGCGGCGGATGCGATCCTGGAGGCGATCGACGCCGAGGTGCCGCTGATCATCTGCATCACCGAAGGCATCCCGGTGCTCGACATGGT
This sequence comes from Falsiroseomonas oryziterrae, assembly GCF_021864505.1. Classification (GTDB taxonomy): domain Bacteria; phylum Pseudomonadota; class Alphaproteobacteria; order Acetobacterales; family Acetobacteraceae; genus Falsiroseomonas; species Falsiroseomonas oryziterrae. Next base: position 12,573 of record NZ_JAKJIB010000060.1, on the reverse strand, counting down.
GAAGGTGAAGCGCGCGCTGCAGGGCTCGAAGTCGCTGCTGGTCGGGCCGAACTGCCCGGGCGTGATCACGCCGGACGCCTGCAAGATCGGCATCATGCCGGGCCACATCCATCGCCGCGGCTCGGTCGGCATCGTCAGCCGCTCCGGCACGCTGACCTATGAGGCGGTGGCGCAGACCACCGCCGCGGGCCTCGGCCAGTCCACCTGCGTCGGCATCGGCGGCGACCCGGTGAAGGGCCTCGACTTCATCGACGTGCTCGAGATGTTCCTGAAGGACGACGAGACCAAGTCGATCATCATGATCGGCGAGATCGGCGGCGAGGCCGAGGTCGTCGGCGCCGAGTTCCTCCGCAAGGAGAACTTCGGTCCCGGCAAGCCGAACAAGCCGGTGGTCGGCTTCATCGCCGGTGCGACGGCGCCTCCGGGGCGGCGCATGGGCCATGCCGGCGCGGTGATCTCAGGCGGCAAGGACACGGCGGAAGCGAAGATGGCGGCGATGGCGGAAGCCGGGATCAGGGTGGCGGACAGCCCCTCCTCCCTCGGCTCCACCATGGTGAAGGCGCTGGCGCGCTGACGATGCGGGGCGGGGCCGGGGAGCGCAAGGGCTGCCCCAATCCCGCCCTTCGCCCTATGTATGTGACGCGTGGCCGCCCCCGAACGGGGGCGGTCGCACATCCGGGGGCCACCCCGGCAACGGATTGAGGAAGGCCGGCGGAGACTCTCCGCCGAGGAGGACGCGATGGCCGGTGTGGACATCCTCGCGAGCGCGATGTCGGGGGCGAATGCCGCCTTCCTGGCCGATCTCTACGCGCGCTGGGCGGAGAAGCCGGACAGCGTCGATCCCTCCTTCGCCGAGCTTTTCGCCGCGCTGAACGACGAGGCGCGGTCGGTGCTGACCGATGCGACCGGCGCAAGCTGGGCGCCGCGCACCCGCGGCAAGTTCGGCCCGGACCCGGAGCCGCCGCCGGCGGCGAAGAAGGACGGCAAGGGCGCCGCGCCGGTGCTGCCGAAGACCGACACGATGGACAAGGCGGCCGCGCAGCGCGCGGTGCTCGATTCCGTCCGCGCGCTGATGCTGATCCGCAGCTATCGCGTGCGCGGCCATCTGGAAGCGCAGCTCGACCCCCTCGGCCTGCAGAAGCCGAAGCCGCATGCCGAGCTGACGCCGGCGACCTACGGCTTCACCGACGCCGACATGGACCGGCCGATCTTCCTCGACTTCGTGCTGGGCAAGGAATACGCGACGCTGCGCGAGATCCTGGCGATCTGCCGCGCCAGCTACTGCAGCTCGATCGGCGTCGAGTTCATGCACATCCAGGACCCCGACCAGAAGTCCTGGATCCAGCGCCGCATCGAGGGCGCGCCCTGGCTCAACGCCTTCGACGCGGCGGCCAAGAAGAACATCCTGCAGGAGCTGACCGAGGCCGAGGGCTTCGAGGCCTTCTGCGCGCGCAAATACGCCACCACCAAGCGCTTCGGCCTGGAAGGCGGCGAGAGCACGATCCCGGCGATCCAGACGGTGATCGAGACGGCGGCCGGCCTCGGCGTGAACGAGGTCACGATCGGCATGGCGCATCGCGGCCGGCTGAACGTGCTGGTCAACGTGGTGAAGAAGCCCTTCTCCGCCGTCTTCAGCGAGTTCAAGGGCACCTCGGCGCATCCCGAGGACGTCCAGGGCTCGGGCGACGTGAAGTACCACCTCGGCACCTCGACCGACATCGAGATCGCCGGGCGGATGGTGCACCTGTCGCTGCAGCCGAACCCGTCGCATCTGGAAGCGGTCGATCCCGTGGTGGTCGGCAAGGTGCGCGCGCGGCAGGACATGGCGGGCGACACCAAGGGCCGGCGCAGCGTGATGGGCATCACGCTGCATGGCGACGCCGCCTTCGCCGGCCAGGGCGTGGTGTACGAGACGCTCGCGATGAGCCAGCTGATCGGCTACCGCACCGGCGGCACGATCCACATCGTGACGAACAACCAGATCGGCTTCACCACCGTCCCGGCGCACGCCTATTCGGGCCTCTACTGCACCGACGTGGCGAAGAGCATCCAGGTGCCGATCCTGCACGTGAACGGCGACGACCCGGAAGCGGTGGTGTTCTGCGCGAAGATGGCGGCCGAGTTCCGCATGCAGTTCGGCGCCGACATCGTGCTCGACATCGTCTGCTACCGCCGCCACGGCCATAACGAGACGGACGAGCCGGCCTTCACCCAGCCGATCATGTACGGCCGGATCAAGGAGATGAAGACGACCCGGACGAAGTACGCCGAGAAGCTCGCGGCGGAGGGGTCGCTGCCGGCCGAGGAATCGAAGGCGATGCTCGATGCGTTCTACGCGACGCTCGAGGAGGCCTTCCAGGCGGCGCAGAGCTTCAAGCCGAACAAGGCCGACTGGCTGGAGGGCCACTGGTCGGGCCTGAAGGCCGTAACGACCGGCGAGGAGGTCGAGAAGCTGCACGAGACGGCGGTCGGGCTCGACACGCTGCGCGAGGTCGGCGCGGCGCTGACCCGCGTGCCGGCCGACTTCGCCGTCAACCCGAAGATCGCGCGCCAGCTCGAGCAGAAGAAGCAGGCGATCGAGACCGGCGAGGGCATCGACTGGGCGACCGGCGAGGCGCTGGCCTTTGGCTCGCTGCTGCTGGAAGGCCACCGCGTGCGCCTGTCGGGCGAGGACGTGCAGCGCGGCACCTTCAGCCATCGCCACGCCTACCTGATCGACCAGAACACCCAGGCGGAATACGTCCCGCTCAACAACATCCGCGCCGGCCAGCCGCGCTTCGAGGCCTTCAACAGCCTGCTGAGCGAGTTCGGCGTGCTCGGCTTCGAATACGGCTACAGCCTGGCCGATCCGCGCACGCTCGTGCTGTGGGAAGCGCAGTTCGGCGACTTCGCCAACGGCGCGCAGGTCATCATCGACCAGTTCATCGCGAGCGCGGAGACCAAGTGGCTGCGCATGTCGGGCCTGGTGATGCTGCTGCCGCATGGCTACGAGGGCCAAGGGCCGGAGCATTCCTCGGCGCGGCTCGAGCGCTACCTTCAGCTCTGCGCGGAGCGCAACATGCGCGTCTGCAACATCACCACGCCGGCCAACTACTTCCACGCGCTGCGGCGCCAGCTGAAGGCGAACTACCGCAAGCCGCTGGTGCTGATGACGCCGAAGTCGCTGCTGCGCCACAAGCTCGCGGTGTCCTCGCTGGCCGATTTCAGCCCGGGCAGTGGCTTCCGCTACGTGATCCCGGAGGTGGACGCGATCGCGCCGGACGAGCAGGTGAAGCGCGTCGTGCTCTGCACCGGCAAGGTCTATTACGACCTGCTGCAGGAGCGGCGCGAGAAGGGCGTGACGGACGTGGCGCTGGTGCGGCTGGAGCAGCTCTATCCCTTCCCGCAGACCAGCCTGGGCAAGGCGCTGGCGCCCTACGTCAACGCCGAGGTGGTGTGGTGCCAGGAGGAGCCGGAGAACATGGGCGCCTGGACCTTCGTGGACCGCCGCATCGAGAAGGTGCTGGCGAGCCTGGAGAACAAGGCGAAGCGGCCGCGCTATGTCGGCCGCGAGGAAGCGGCGAGCCCGGCGACGGGCCTCGCGCGCATCCATGCACAGCAGCAAGAGATGTTGGTGCGCCAGGCCCTGAGGCTGGCCTGAGCACGCGAGAGGCAGGAACGGAGATGACCGAGATCCTTGTCCCCCCGTTGGGGGAAAGCGTGTCCAGCGCCACCGTGGCGCGCTGGCTGAAGAAGGCCGGCGAGGCCGTCGCGGCGGACGAGCCGCTGGTCGAGCTCGAGACGGACAAGGTGACGGTGGAGGTCAACGCGCCCTCCGCCGGCGTCATCGAGGCGATCGCGGCGAATGAAGGCGCGGAAGTCGGGCCGGGCGCGGTGCTCGGCACGATCAACGCCAATGGCGCCGCAGCGCCGAAGCCGGCTTCGTCCGGCACGCCGACCGCGCCGACGCCGGCCCCGGCCGCCAAGGCGCAGCCGCATGTCGAGGCGCCGCACGCGCCGTCCGGCCTCGTCTCCCGTCCCGGCGACCTGCCGAACGGCCCGGCCGCGACGAAGGCGATGGCGGATGCGGGCGTCACCGCTGCGCAGATCGGCGCCGGCAGCGGCAAGGACGGCCGCGTGACCAAGGGCGACGTGCTGGCCTTCCTGAGCAAGCCCGCCGCCGCGCCAGCCGCGCAGCCCGCGGCGAAGGGCCCGGCCCGCGCGCTGGAGCAGGGCGAGGAGCGCGTGAAGATGACGCGCCTGCGCCAGACCATCGCGCGGCGCCTGAAGGAAGCGCAGAACACCGCCGCGATGCTCACCACCTTCAACGAGGTGGACATGGGCGCGGTGATGGCGCTCAGGAACGAGTACAAGGACGTCTTCGAGAAGCGGCACGGCGTGAAGCTCGGCTTCATGAGCTTCTTCGTGAAGGCCTGCGTCGCCGCGCTGAAGGAGTTCCCCGCGGTGAACGCGGAGATCGAGGGCGACGAGATCATCTACAAGAACTTCGTCCACATGGGCATCGCGGTCGGCGGGCCGAGCGGCCTTGTCGTGCCGGTGCTGAAGAACGCCGATCAGCTCGGCTTCGCGCAGATCGAGAAGGCGATCGGCGACTTCGGCAAGCGCGCCCGCGACGGCGCGCTGAAGCTCGACGAGCTGACGGGCGGCAGCTTCACCATCACCAATGGCGGTATCTACGGGTCGCTGATGTCCACGCCGATCCTGAACCCGCCGCAGTCGGGCATCCTGGGCATGCACAAGATCCAGGAGCGGCCGATGGTAGTGGGCGGCAAGATCGAGGCGCGCCCGATGATGTACATCGCGCTCAGCTACGACCACCGCATCGTGGACGGGAAGGAAGCGGTGAGCTTCCTGGTCCGCGTGAAGGAGGCGATCGAGGATCCGCGCCGGCTGATGCTGGACGTCTGATCGCGCATGGTCGGGGGCGGCTCGGCCGCCCTCGCCAGCTGCATCGAAGGGCGGGCCCGGCCGGACCCGCCCTTTGTCATGCCGGGGCCGCCACGCGTTCCTTCAGCGGCAGCATCACCGCTGTCAGCCACTCGGCCGGAGGCAGGGCCTTGGGGTCGTTCAGGTACTCCTCGCGCGGCGGCTGGTCGGCGGGTTCCTCGCCGCTCGCCGGCAGCCAGTCGCGGTAGAGCCAGGTGTAGACCGGCTCCAGCTCGGCATAGGGACCCTGGAAGATCAGCACCGCGCAGCGCGTCGGCGGCAGCTCGACGATCCGCACGCCGTCCCCGCCCTCGACGCCCGGCGGTACGGTGAGGCAGGCGTCGGAGCGCAGGTCCTTCTCCGGCACCGTCATCGGGTCGTCGTGATAGAGGCCGAGGAAGCGCGTCTCCGGCCCGATCAGCCCGCGCGCGGCGGCCCATGCGCCGAGCCGGTCGAAGCTCGTGCCCATGGTGGCGTAGGACCCGCGATGGGCCAGCGCGGCGAGGCGCAGCGCGGGCTCGTCTCGGAAGATGATCTCGTGCAGGGCGGTCTCCTCCTGGCTGGGCTTGGGGGCGGGCAGCGTCGCGCCGATGCCGCCGGCGTCGCGATAGGCGGCGGGCGGGATGCCGTAGGCGGCGCGGAAGGCGCGGGTGAAGGCGGCGGCGCTGCCATAGCCGCAGCGCTTCGCGACCTCGGCGATGGGCAGCGCGTCCCGCACCAGCAGGACGGCGGCGCGCGAGAGGCGCTCGCGCGCCAGGGTCTCGGCCGGGGTCTCGCCGGTCAGCTCGCGATAGATGCGGTGGAAGTGAAAGGGGCTGAAGGCTGCGGCATCGGCCAGCTGCTCCAGCGTCGGCGCGCGGGCCGGGTCGGCCGCGATCAGGGCGACGGCGCGGGCGATCCGCCGTGCGTAGGATAGCCGGGTGGCGGGCTTGGAGGGGGCGGTCTGCATGGCCGCATCCTGCCCCGGATGGGATTGATCGCGCTTGCGATTCCGAGGCCGGCCGCCGACTTGACTCCTACCCTGCGGGCGTCATGGTCCGGGACCGGTCGTTGCGGCCCAAGCACTCCCATCTCCCAAGGTTGAGATCCCCTGATGCCCGAGCAGTTCGACGTCATCGTCATCGGCGCCGGCCCTGGCGGCTATGTCTGCGCCATCCGCGCCGCGCAGCTCGGCATGAAGGTCGCGTGCGTGGAGAAGCGCGCGACGCTCGGCGGCACCTGCCTCAACGTCGGCTGCATTCCCTCGAAGGCGCTGCTGCAGTCGTCGGAGCATTTCGAGGAGGCGAAGCACAAGCTCGCCGAGCATGGCGTGAATGTCGGCTCCGTCTCGCTCGACCTGGCGCGCATGCAGGCGCGCAAGGGCGAGGTCGTGTCCGCCAACGTCAAGGGCATCGAGTTCCTGTTCAAGAAGAACAAGGTCACCTGGATCAAGGGCGCGGCGCGCATCGCGGCGCCCGGCAAGGTCGAGGTGGACGGCACCACCTACGACGCGAAGAACATCGTGATCGCGACGGGCAGCGAGAGCATCCCGCTGCCCGGCGTCGAGGTCGACGAGAAGCAGGTCGTCACCTCCACCGGCGGGCTAGAGCTGGACGCGGTGCCGAAGCACCTGGTCGTCATCGGCGGCGGCTATATCGGGCTCGAGCTCGGCAGCGTGTGGCGCCGCCTCGGCGCCGAGGTGACGGTGATCGAGTTCCTCGACCGCCTGGTGCCGAGCATGGACAACGAGGTCGGGCAGGCATTCCAGCGCGTGCTCGGCAAGCAGGGCTTCAAGTTCCGGCTGAAGACGAAGGTGACCGGCGCGAAGAAGGGCAAGGACGGCGTGACGCTGACGCTCGAGCCGGCCGAGGGCGGCAAGGCGGAGGAGCTGAAGGCGGATGTCGTGCTGCTCGCGATCGGCCGCCGCGCCTACACCGAGGGCCTCGGGCTGAAGGAGGCCGGCGTCGCGCTCGACGAGCGCGGGCGGGTGAAGACCGACGCGCACTACGCCACCAGCGTGCCGGGCATCTGGGCGATCGGTGATGCCATCGTCGGCCCGATGCTGGCGCACAAGGCCGAGGAGGAGGGCGTCGCGCTGGCCGAGCTGCTCGCCGGGCAGCACGGCCACGTCAACTACGGCGCGATCCCCGGCGTCGTGTACACTTGGCCCGAGGTCGCGAGCATCGGCGAGACCGAGGAGCAGCTGAAGGCCCGCGGCGCGGCGTACAAGGTCGGCAAGTTCCCCTTCATGGCGAATGGCCGCGCGCGCGCCATGGGCGACACCGACGGCTTCGTGAAGATCCTCGCCGACAAGGCGACGGACCGCGTCCTCGGCGCGCACATCATCGGGCCGGATGCGGGCACGCTGATCGCCGAGATCGCCATCGCGATGGAGTTCGGCGCGAGTGCGGAGGACGTCGCGCGCACCTGCCACGCGCATCCTTCGCTGAACGAGGCGGTGAAGGAAGCCGCGCTCGCCGTGGACGGCCGGCCGATCCACATCTGACACGCCGTGCCGGCGGCGCCGCGGTGACGCGGCGCCATTGCCGGCACGGCGGGGCGGGACCATCTGGGCCGCCATGATGGAGTTCCGTCCCTCTGTCGCGCGCAAGGCGACAGGCTGGTGCCTGATCGTGCTCGGCGTGTTCGGCACCGTGCTGCCCTTCCTGCAGGGCTTCCTGTTCCTCGTGCTCGGCACCTTCGTGCTGCGTCACCAGTATCTCTGGGCGCATCGCGGACTGGGCTGGGTGGAATCGCGCTGGCCCGACGCCGTCGCGAAGGTGGAAGGGATGGAGGCCAGGCTGATCGAGCGTGTTCGCGGCGGCGGCCGGCGGATCCGCGCGACGCTGACCCGGGGCCGCTGAGGCGGCGGGGCGCCGGCCTGGCGAAAACCAGGGGCGAAAACCGGGGGCGAAACCGGGACCGCCTCGGCGTCGTTTCCACGCGGACCCAGAACAGCCGGAGTTCCGCCATGCGCCGCCGCGCCGTGCTTGCCCTGCCCATCGCCGCCCTGGCCTTCGGGCTGCCCGCTGTCGCACCGGCGCAGACGCTGCTGGAGCGCTTGGCCGGGACCAGCTTCGGCGCGAACAGCTTCGTCGAGATCGTCAGCATCAGCGACAACTTCGAGATCGAATCGAGCCGCATCCTGCTCGCCCGCAGCCAGCACCCGCAGATCCGCCAGTTCGCGCAGACGATGATCGAGCACCACGCCATGTCGTCGCGCGAACTGCTCTCGCTGCCTGAGGCGACGACCCGCACGCCGGCCCAGCTCGACGACCGCCACGCCGCGATGCTGACCCAGCTGCGCGAGGCCGAGAACGAGGACATGCTGAACCGCCTCTACGTGCAGCAGCAGATCCAGGGCCACGACGAGACGCTGGCCGTCATGCAGGCCTACGCCGCCAACGGCGACGTGCCGGCGCTGCGTGCCTTCGCGCAGAAGTACCAGCCGGTGGTCGCGCAGCACCTGCAGCAGGCCCGCGCGCTGCAGGCGCCGCGGCGGGAGTAGCCAGAGGCCGTCCGGGCGGCGCGGGACCGCGCCGGCCTGCTTGACCCGTCTTGCGGTCCGGCGCACATCGCGCGGATCGCGCCTCGGCGCGATCCCCGCAACCCGGACCGTCCAGCCCCGGCCTGACGCCGGCGGGCGCGTCCGCCCCGGAGCGCCGCGGTGCTGGCCCTGCGCGTCATCCCCTGCCTGGACGTCAAGGACGGCCGGGTCGTGAAGGGGGTCAACTTCGTCTCGCTGCGCGACGCCGGCGACCCGGTGGAGCAGGCCCGCACCTATGACCGGGAGGGCGCGGACGAGATCACCTTCCTCGACATCGGCGCGACGCATGAGAACCGCGACACGATGTACGACGTCGTCTCGCGCACCGCCGCCGAGGTGTTCATTCCGCTGACCGTCGGCGGCGGCGTCCGCAGCGTCGAGGACATGCGGCGCCTGCTGCTGGCCGGCGCCGACAAGGTCTCCGTCAACTCCGCCGCGGTCGCCGATCCGGCGCTGGTCACGCGCGGCGCCGAGGCGTTCGGCAGCCAGGCGATCGTGGTCGCGATCGATGCGCGCCGCAGCGGCCCAGGGGGGCAAGGGGGCTGGGAGGTCTTCACCCATGGCGGTCGCCGCGGCACCGGCATCGACGCCGTGGGCTGGGCGCGCGAGATGCAGGCGCGCGGCGCGGGCGAGATCCTGCTGACCTCGATGGACCGCGACGGCACGAAGCAGGGCTTCGACCTGGAGCTGCTGCGGGCGGTGCGGGCCGCGGTGCGGCTGCCGCTGGTCGCCTCCGGCGGCGTCGGGACGACCGCGCATTTCGTGGACGGCGCGCGGGCCGGGGCGACCGGCCTGCTCGCCGCCAGCGTGTTCCACTATGGCGAGATGCGGATCGCGGAGGCCAAGGCGGCGCTGGCCGCCGCGGGCCTGCCGATCCGCCCGGTCTCGGAGGCACCCTGATGGCGAAGGCCGCGAAGAAGCCCGCCAAGCGCAAGAAGGCGCCGGCGAAGCCGAACAAGGCGGAGCCGAAGCGGAAGAAGGCCGCGAAGGCCGGCGCCGGGCCGAAGCCGAAGAAGAAGGCGCGGATGCTGCCGCTCCCTGCCGCGCTGCCGCGCCCCGCGCTGCCCGTCGCGGCGAAGGTGGACCCCGCGGCATCGGCGCTCGCGCCCTTCTCGGCGCTGGCCGGGCCGGACATCCTGGATGCGCTGTGGCGCACGGTGGAGACGCGGCGGCTGTCCGGCGATGTCGAGCATTCGCACTCCGCCCGGCTGCTGGCGCGTGGCACCGCGAAGGTCGCGCAGAAGCTCGGCGAGGAGGCGGTCGAATGCGTCATCGAGGCGACGCAGGGCAACCGCGCCGCCACGATCCTGGAGAGCGCGGACCTGCTCTACCACCTCGTCGTCCTGTGGGTGGATGCGGGCATCCGCCCCGACGAGGTGTGGGCGGAGCTGGCGCGGCGCCAGGGCATCTCCGGCATCGCGGAGAAGGCGGCGCGGCCCAAGGGCATCCTGCGGTCGGCGCAGACCACCAAGCTGCCCTGATCCGGCTTGCGGGCCGCGCGTGGCTTCGCCACAGAAGGCGCAGCCAGAACGGGGACCCTTCATGCGCGTGACCGGCCTGCCGCCCTACGATCCGACCAACGTCTTCGCCCGCATCCTGCGCGGCGAGATCCCGTCGAAGAAGGTGCACGAGGACGACTTCGCCCTCGCCTTCCACGACATCAACCCGCAGGCGCCGGTGCATGTGCTGGTGATCCCGAAGGGCGCCTACTGCTCGCATGCGGATTTCACCGCCAGCGCCACCGATGCCGAGATCGCCGGCTTCTGGCGCGCGGTCGGCAAGGTGGCGCGTGACCTCGGGCTCGAGGCGGGCGGCTACCGCATCCTGTCGAACATGGGCGAGGATGGCGGGCAGGAAGTGCCGCACTTCCACGTCCACATCTTCGGCGGCCGGCGGATCGGCCGCATGGTGCCGCGCGCCGAGGCTTGAGCGACGTCGCGCTTGACCGCCCGAGCCATCCGCGCAAGGCCGTCCCGATGACCAATCCGCTCGTCGAGGCCCGCGCGGCGCTGGAAGCCGCGGGGCGGCTGCCGGATGCCGAGCTCGACATCGCCGCCGTCGCGCTGCAGCTCGCCCGCGTCGATGCGCCGGCGGCCGATTGGCGGGCTGCGGAGCGGCACCTGTCGGACATCGCTCGCGCCGCGGTGGAGATGGCGGCGGCGGATCCGGAGGCCGATGCCGGCGACGTCGGTCGCCGCCGCGCCGCGCTGGCGGAGCTGCTGCACGGGACGCTCGGCTATGCCGGCGACACCGAGAGCTACGAGGACCTGTCGAACGCCAACCTGCTGAAGGTGATCGAGCGCCGGCGCGGCCTGCCGGTGGCGCTCGGGATCCTCTGGCTGCACGCGGCCGAGGCGGCGGGGTGGGAAGCGCATGGCGTCGACTTCCCCGGCCATTTCCTAGTCGCGCTGTCGGGCCGCGGGCAGGTGGTGGTGGACGTCTTCGGCGGGGGCGCGCCGCTCGAGGCGCGCGACCTGCGCGCGCTGCTCAAGCGCTTCGCCGGCGACAGCGCGGAGCTCGGCCGGGACAGCATGGCGGCGATGGGCAAGCGGGCCGTGCTGCTGCGGCTGCAGAACAACATCAAGGTGCGCCGGCTGCGCGAGGGGGACCTTGCGGGCGCCGTCGCCTGCACCGAGGACATGCTGCGCCTGGCGCCCGAGGCGGCGCCGCTCTGGCGCGAGGCGGGGCTGATGCACCAGCGCCTCGGCCATGTCACGGCCGCGATCATGAGCCTGGAACGCTTCCTGCAACTCTCCCCCGATGGCCCGCAGGCCGGTCGCGTGCGCGGCCTGCTCGAGGAGCTGCGGCACCGGCTGAACTGAGGAGCGTGCCGGGCGCGGCGCCCTGGGAGGGCCGGGCAGCGCCGGGACACCGGGCGGGCCCGTGGGACGCTGCGACCGGCAATTCCGATTGCGCGGCAATTGCGCAAAAGCGACAATGAATCGCCGGCCCGGTATCCCCCGGAGGAGGCGCCCCAAGGGTTGCAGGATGCTCGAGGATCGACGCGACCGCGGCGAAGCCGGCCGGCCGACGACTTCCGCGCCATCGCGTCAGGCGGCCGAGCCGATTCTGTTCTGCACCGAGAATGTCGCGCCCGCCGAGCGGATCGACGCCTGGAACGATGCCTTCGGGCGGCTCAATGAGATCCGCGTCTCGCCCGAGCAGGACAACGAGGTGTCGTCGCGCAGCGAGAACTGGCGCCTCGGCGGGATGGTGCTGGCCGTCAACCGCGTCACGCCGTCGGTCTTCCTGCGGACGCCGGAGCATGTGCGCCGGGACGGCCTGGACCACTGGGTGGTTCGCGTGCTGCGGCACGGGACCAACCGGCTGAGCGTCGGCGGCTTCTGCGGCACCGTCGAGGCGGGGCGGCCGGTGCTGTTCTCCATGCACGAGACCTGGGCGAGCCGCTGGACGCGCGCCGAATGGGTGTCGCTCACGCTGCCGCGCGACCTCGACCCGCCCTTGAGCGAGGGCCTGTCGCGGATGCGGCAGGGCCCGATCGAGGGTCCCGCCGGCGCGCTACTCGGCGACCTGCTGCTGAACCTGCCGGCCCGGCTGAAGGAAGCGCAGCCCGACCAGGTTGCGCCGCTTGCCGAGACCATGCGCGCCGTGCTGGCGGGCTGCCTTCTCGGCGGCGCGGTTCCGCTGGCGCCCGTGCAGGGTTCGGTGTCCCAGAAGGAGCGCGTGCGCCGGGCGATCCGCGAGAATATCGGCTCTGCCCGGCTGACGCCGGATCGCCTTGCCGCGCTGGCCGGGATGTCCCGGTCGAGCCTCTATCGCCTCTTCGAGGAGGAAGGCGGCGTCGCGCGCTACGTGCAGTCGGTGCGCCTGGCCTATGCGCGCGTGGCGCTCTCGGACCCGGCGCAGGCGGGGCGGAGCATCGCGCAGATCGCGGAGGCGCATGGCTTCCCGGACGCGTCGGTGTTCACGCGCGCCTTCCGGCAGGCGCATGGCCTCACGCCGCGGGACGCGCGGGGAGCGGTCATCGTCAGCCCCCAGCCCTCCGGCGCTGCGCGCCCGGCGGTCGCGCGCCCGCTGCCCCTGGTGGAACGCCTCTACAGGCGGGCAGCCAGCGCGGCCTGACACCGGCGCGCGCTGCCCGCGCGGCCGGTCGTGGGCCC
>NZ_JAKJIB010000006.1 GCF_021864505.1 Falsiroseomonas oryziterrae | reverse complement strand
GCCGGCCCATCACGGTCACCCGCGCGCCGGCCGCGGTCAGCGCCGCGGCGCAGGCCGCGCCGATGCCCGTGCCGCCGCCCGTCACCAGCGCCTCGAGACCCGTCAGGTCCGTCCGCATCCGCCCTCCGATGCTTCAAGCTTAAAACATCGAAAGCCCGTGGCGCAACCTTGCATTTCCATGGACGCGCCAATCTTTGAAGCCTAAACTATCTGGGACAGGAAGAGGTGCCACCATGCGCATCGCGGTGATCGGCGGCGGCCCGGCCGGGCTCTACTTCGCCATCCTGATGAAGCGCGACATGCCGAGCGCCCGCATCACCGTGGTGGAGCGCAACCGGGCCGACGACACCTTCGGCTTCGGCGTGGTCTTCAGCGACGCGACGCTCGACATCTTCCAGGCCGCGGACGAGCCCTCCTACCGCGCCATCACTGAGAGCTTTGCCTATTGGGACGACATCGAGATCGTCCAGCGCAACGCCGACGGCAGCCTGAAGGCGCCGCCGCATCGCATCGGCGGCAACGGCTTCTGCGGCTGTTCCCGCCGCACGCTGCTTCTGCTGCTGCAAGAGCGCGCACGCAGCCTTGGCGTCGAACTCGAATTCCGGCGGGAGGCGCAGCCGGAGGACTTCCCCGACGCCGACCTGATCGTCGCGGCCGACGGCATCAACTCCCCGATCCGCGAGCGCTGGCGTGACCACTTCAAGCCCGAGGTGGACCTCCGTCCGAACCGCTTCGCCTGGATGGGTTCGACGCGCCCCTTCGACGCCTTCTCCTTCTTCTTCAAGGAAAGGCCGGAGGGCATCTTCATCGCCCATTGCTACCAGTACGAGGCGGGCGCGAGCACCTGGGTACTGGAGACCGACCCCGAGACCTTCGCGCGCGCCGGGCTGGACGGCATGGACGAGGCGGAGAGCGCGCGCTTCCTGGAAGGCGTCTTCGCCGAGGACCTGCAGGGTCACAAGCTGATCATCAACCGCAGCAACTGGCGCCGCTTCCCGGCGATCCGCTGCGGCAGCTGGGTCAAGGACAACATCGTCCTGCTGGGCGACGCCAAGGCGAGCGCGCATTTCTCCATCGGCTCCGGCACCAAGCTCGCCATGGAGGACGCGATTGCGCTGCACCAGGCCTTCATGGCCGGCGGTGACGTCGCGACCTGCCTCCGGCGGTTCGAGACGGCACGGCGCGAGGATGTCGAGAAGACGCAGCACGCTGCGGATGTCAGCCTCGTCTGGTTCGAGCATGTGAAGCGCTTCTGGCACTTCCACCCGACGAAGTTCGCCTTCGGCGTGATGACGCGGTCGAAGGCGATCACCTGGGACAACCTGCAGCTCCGCGCGCCGGAATTCGTCGAAGCGACACGGGAGGTCTTCGCCGCGGAGGCGCGCGCCAACGGCCATGCGGCGAAGGACGGCCGCCCGCCGATGTTCCAACCCTTCGCACTGCGCGGCATGCAGCTTGCGAACCGCGTCGTCGTCTCGCCGATGGACATGTACTCCGCGGAGGACGGGCTGCCCGGCGACTTCCACTTCCAGCACTACACCTCCCGCGCGCTGGGCGGCGCGGGGCTGGTCTTCACCGAGATGACCTGCCCCTCGCCCGAAAGCCGCATCACGCTCGGCTGCACCGGGTTGTGGAACGACGCCCAGCAGGCCGGCTGGACGCGCATCGTCGATTTCGTGCACCGGCACAGCGCGGCGAAGATCTGCCTGCAGCTCGGCCATGCCGGCCGCAAGGGCGCGACCAAGCTGATGTGGGAGGGGATCGACCAGCCTCTGCCCGAGGGCGCCTGGCCGGTGATCTCCGCCAGCCCGACGCCCTACTTCCCGCAGAGCCAGGTCCCGCGCGAGATGACGCGCGCCGACATGGACCAGGTGCGCGAGGACTTCGTCGCGGCCACGCGCCGCGCCATCGCCTGCGGCTTCGACATGCTCGAGCTGCACTGCGCCCACGGCTACCTGCTCGCGTCGTTCCTGTCGCCGCTGACCAATGTCCGGACCGACGAGTACGGCGGCAGCGTCGCGAACCGCCTGCGCTACCCGCTCGAAATCTTCGGCGCCATGCGCGCGGTATGGCCTGCCGACAGGCCGATGTCGGTGCGCATCTCCGCGACCGACTGGAAGGATGGCGGCCTCACGGACGAGGATTGCCTCGCCATCGCGCGCGCCTTCGCAGCCGCCGGCGCCGACCTGATCGACGTCTCGACGGGCCAGACCGTCCACGACGCCGAACCCGTCTATGGCCGCATGTTCCAGGTGCCCTGGTCCGACATGATCCGCAACGAGGCCGGCATCGCGACGATGTGCGTCGGCAACATCACCACCGCCGACCAGGTGAACACCATTCTCGGCGCCGGCCGCGCGGACCTCGTCGCGCTGGCGCGGCCGCACCTGACCAACCCGTTCTTCACGATCCATGCGGCGGCGCAGTACGGCGTGCGGGACATCGCCTGCCCGCCGCAATACCTCTGGGGCAGGGACGCGCTGATGCGCAACGAGGCGCGCAACCAGGCCGATCTGCGCGATCTGAAGCTCAAGGCGCGGCCGAAGAGCCATGCGCCGGAGCGCAAGGACCTGCCGCGCGCCGCGGAGTAGCGCTCAGCCGATCAGCTCGAAGCGGTCCACGTCCACCAGGCCGCGGTCGGTGATCTTCAGGTGCGGGATCACCGGCAGAGCGAGGAACGCGAGCTGGAGGAAGGGCTCCTCCAGCGTCGCGCCGATCTCCCGCGCGGCGGCGCGCAGCGCGACCAGCCGGTCGCGCACCTCCTCGAAGGTACCGAGGCTCATCAGCCCCGCGACCGGCAGCGGGAGTTCAGCCAGGACCTGTCCGCCCGCCGCGACGACGAATCCGCCCTCGATCTCGCCCAGCCGGTTGCAGGCCAGGGCGATGGCGGCGTCGTCGGCGCCGACGGCCACGATGTTGTGGTGGTCGTGGCAGATCGTGCCGGCGATCGCGCCGCGCTGCAGGCCGAAGCCCTTCACGAAGCCGACGGCGCGGTTGCCGTTGCGCCCGTGCCTCTCGACCACCGCGACCTTTAGGATGTCGGCGCCGAGATCGGCCACCGAGGCACCCTCCCGCACCGGCAGCACTGCCTCGAGCCGTTCGGTGATGATGCGGCCAGGGACCACGCCGATCACCGGCGTCGCCGCATTCGGCGCGGGCTTGCGGAAGTCGGCCGCCGTCACGCGCGGCGCGCGGACGCTGCGGCGGGCCACCGGCGGGATCGTCTCGCGTGCCGCAAACGCCGCCTCGTCCACCACCCGCCCGCCCGCCAGGACGAGCTGCGCATGGCAGCCTTCCAGGCTGTCCAGCGCGACGATGTCGGCGCGCCAGCCGGGCGCGATCAGGCCCCTGTCGCGCAGCCCGAAGATGCGCGCCGCCGAATGGCTCGCGGCGCGGTAGACGGCCAAGGGCTCCGCCCCGCGCGCGATCGCGGTCCGGATCATGTGGTCCAGATGCCCATGCTCGGCGATGTCGAGCGGATTGCGGTCGTCGGTGCAGAGCGCGAGGAACGGTGCATGGCGCTCCGTCAGGATCGGCAGCAGCGCCGCGAGGTCCTTCGAGACCGATCCCTGCCGGATCAGCACCGCCATGCCCTTGGAGAGCTTCTCCAGCGCCTCCGCCTCGCTCGTCGTCTCGTGGTCGGTGCGGATGCCCGCGGCGAGGTAGCCGTTGAGGTCCATCCCGCGCAGCAGCGGCGCGTGGCCGTCGATGTGCCGCCCCTGAAAGGCGGCGAGCTTCGCGAGGCACTCCGGGTCCTTCGCCAGCAGCCCCGGATAGTTCATGAACTCCGCGAGCCCGATGACCTTGGGATGGCCCGCGAGCGGCAGCAGGTCCTCGACGGTCAGCCGCGCGCCGGAGGTCTCGAGCGGCGAGGAGGGCACGCAGGAGGAAAGCTGCACGCGGAGGTCCATCACCAGCCGCTCGGCTGCCGCGAGAAAATAGCGGATGCCCTCGACGCCCGCGACATTGGCGATCTCGTGCGGGTCGCAGATCGCGGTGGTGATACCGCGCGGCGTGACGCAGCGGTCAAATTCGAAGGGCGTGATCAGCGAGGATTCGACATGCAGATGCGTGTCGATGAAGCCCGGGACCAGGACGAGGCCAGCCACGTCGATCTCGCGGTACCCGGCGTAGCTGCCGAAGGTGCCGACGATCCGCTCGCCGCAGATCGCGACGTCGGTCGGCACCAGCGCGCCGGTGACGAGGTCGAAGACGCGCCCGCCCTTCAGCACGAGATCGGCCGGCGCCAGGCCGCGGCCCTGGTCGATCACCGCGTTGAGGTCGAGCCCTGCCATGTCAGTCTCCCGGACGAGGCTGGGAGACTACACCGCGCGACCCCTCGGCGCAGCCTTGCCGCGCCGGTCCAGACCGCCGGGCCGAACGGCCCGACGGTCGTCGCAGCGCCTCAGCTGATCCAGGGCGCCTCGCGCCACAGCGAGGCGTATTGCTGCTGGGCGGCGCGCATCCGCGCTTCCCAGACCGGCCCCGGCTCCAGCGTCGGCGCAATGTGCTGCGCCTCGAAGGTCCGCACCGTCGCCGGGTCGGAGCAGGCTTCCTGGATGGCCTCGCGCAGACGCTCGACGATGTGCGCCGGGGTGCCGGCCGGCACGACGAGCCCCCGCTCGGAATACATCTCGAAGTCCAGGCCGAGGCTGCGGAAGGTCGGCACGTCGGGCGCGAAGCGGCTGCGCTCCGCGCCGCCATGGGCAAGAAGACGCAGGCCCCGCGGGTCCGGCATGACCTCGCCGATGGACATGGTGTTCACCATCACCTGGCCGCCCATCAGGTTGGTGCGCTGAATGGGCGCGCCGGTGAAGTGGACCAGCGTGAAGCGCGCGCCGGTCAGGCGCGTGATCATCGCCATCATCAGATGGTCGTCGGTGCCGATGCCGGAGGTGGAGACGGTGATCCCCTCCGGGTCCGCCTTGGCCCGCGCGATCAGGTCGGCGAGGTCGCGGATGGGGCCGTCGGCGCGCACCACGACACCCGTCGGGTCGGTCATGATGTTGCCCAGGAAGGCGAAGCTGTCGAGCGTGTACTGGGCGCGACGCTCCACCGGGACCGTCACGAAGGAGGGCATGTTGGTCAGCCCCAACACCTGCCCGTCCGGGCGGGACCGCGAGACGTAGGTCAGCGCCACCTCGCTCGACGCGCCGGGGCGGTTCACCACGGTGATCGGCTGGCCGAGCCGCGTCTCCAGATGCCGGGCGAAGAGGCGTGCCACGATGTCGGTGCCGCCGCCCGGTGCGAAGCCGACGACGAGTTCGACCGGCCTGTCCGGCCGCCAGGGCGCTGCGAGCGCGGGCGCAGCGAGCGGCGCGGCGAGCACGGTGCCGAGGATCGCGCGACGGGACAGAAGCGACATGGGTTCCCTCCGTGTTGGGGCCGCAGATGTGCGGCGCCAGAACGAAGGAGGGAACGGGCGTTGTGGGGTGGGCCCGGCGAAAGCTGTGCGCCGCTTTACAAGCCGCGCCTGTAAATCTGTGAAGGCTTTACCGCGCGAGCATCCGCTCCGCGGTCGCCACTGCCGCGCTGGTGGGATCGGCGAAGGGCGCGATGACCGTGAAGTGGTCGGCGCCGGGCAGCGCCTCCCATGTCCCGCCCCAGGCCTGCGCCATGTCGCGGCTCTGCCGGATGAATTCGCTGCTCTCGGCGCCGCCGACCAGGCAGTGGATCGGCCGGCCGGGCGAGGGAAGGAGGCGCGGCGAGACGGCGCGCGCCGTCTCCGGCGTGAGGTTCAGCCCTTCGCCGATCGTGGTGGCCAGCAGCGGTTCCAGGTCGAAGACGCCGGAGACGGGGAGCGCGGCATGCACCAGGTCGGCCGGCAGCGCCGGATCCAGCGCCCGCCAGTCGGTCGCGAGCAGCATGGCGGCGAGGTGCCCGCCGGCCGAATGCCCGATCGCCAGCATGCGCTGTCGCCGCCGCGCCCAGAGGAACCGCGCCGCTGCGCGCATCTGGTCCACGATGGTCGCCACCGGCACGGTGGGGCAGAGATCGTAGGAGGGCAGGGCGACCGCGACGCCACGCAGGTTCAGCCCCCGCGCGCAGTGGCTCGCGAAGCTGCGGTCCAGCGCCTTCCAGTAGCCGCCGTGGATGAAGAGCGCGAGCGGCGCGTCGCTGGCCGGTCCGGGATGCAGGATGTCAAGCTTCTCGCGCTCGCCCGGGCCATAGGCGAGGCCGAGCTCCGCGCGCGGGCAGGCTTCGCGCCAGGCGGCGGCGTCGCGCTGCCAGCCCGCGATGTGCTGCGGGTGCTCCGGCACGCGGGCGCGGTTGTTGTATTCCAGCTCGAGGTCCATCGCCGACCCTCCCGGATGCGCATGCAAGCCGGCCGCGGCGGCGCTCGCAAGGCCCGGTTCCACAGCAATCGCCAGTCGGGCAGAAGGAACGGATGAAGGTCTATCTCGCCGGTCCCGACGTGTTCCTGCCCGACCCGCTCGGCATGGCGGCGCGCAAGCGTGCGATCTGCGCCGCGCATGGCCTGACCGGCATCTTCCCTGTGGACAACCACCCGGCGCATCCGGGCACCGGCGACACGCCACTCTGGCTGCACATCTACCGCCGCAACGAGGCGCATATGCGCGACGCGGATGCGGTGATCGCCAACCTCACCCCGTTCCGCGGCCCCTCGGCCGATCCCGGCACGGTCTACGAACTCGGCTTCATGCGGGCGCTCGGCAAGCGGCTCGCGGGCTACAGCAATGCCGCCGCCGGGCTGTTGCCGCGCACCCGCGCCGCGCTCGGCGATGCGGCGTCGCGCGACGCCGAGGGGCGCTGGCGCGATGCGGAGGGCATGGCGCTCGAGGATTTCGGCCTCGGCGACAACCTGATGATCGATGGCGGGCTGCACGAGGCCGGCGGCGTCTTCATCCGCCGCGACGTGCCGGAGGCGGAGCGCTGGACCGACCTCGCGGCCTTCGAGGCCTGCGCGAAGGCGCTCGCGGCGGCGCGCTGACCGTCAGCGCGCCAGCGCGAGCGTGGTGAACCGGGCATTGCCGAGCCCGGTGCCGACCGTCAGCACACCCCAGCGCGGCACCTGGCGCATATGCGGGGCTTCCGAGAGCGCCTGCACCACAGCGTCGTTGTGCATCAGCACCTCGAAGCCGCGCAGCCCTGAGGACAGCGCGGCGGGGAAGCGGAACGCTTCGTTGTGCCAGTCGCCGGGCAGGTTCTCCGCGCCGCGCAGGATGCGCCCCTCGGCATCCGCCACGCCGGGCACGCCCACGCCGACGACGGGCGCGAGATGCAGCCCGGCCGCGCGCGCCTCCTCCACCAGCTCCATCAGCAGCCCGCACAGCCGTGCCACGGCCGCGTCGCGCTCCACCTCCTCCTCCGCGTGCCGCCAGCTTTTGCTGCGCCAGACGCCGGCGGCCGAGAGGTCGGGCGCGACGCCGAGCCGCGGCAGCACCACGCCGCCGCGGAAGGAGGTGCCGCCGAGATCGGCGACGAGCACCGCATCGCCGCCGGCCAGCGCGGCTTCAGGCAGCAGCATGGCCGCGCCGATCAGCCCGGCCTCGTCGGGGTGGTGGCGGATCGGCGTGATGCGCACGGGCGAACCGGCTGTACGCAAGAGGACGGCGGCGCGGCCGATCGCCACCTCCCCGATGCGGGCCGAGCGCAGCCCGCCGCCGACGGCGATCCGCTCCGTCCTCTGCCACTCGGGCAGCGTGAGGAAGCGGCGCGTCACCTCGGCCAGCGTGCGGGCGTAGTCCTCGATCACCCCATGCACGACGCCGGCGGCTTCGGGTGTCCCGTCGGCCAGTGCACGGTCCATCTCCTCCCGGCTCACGCCGTCTGCCGGGTCGTGGCCGAAGGGATCGGGTGCGCCGACGCGGCGCATGCGCTGTCGCCAGCGCTCGAGGATGGCATCGAGCGCGCGGTGGCTCGCCCGGTCGCCGAGCTGCCCGTCGCCTTCCGGCAGGTCGAGGCTGTGCGAGTCGAGACGCAGGCCGCGCAGCACCGTCGCATTGTGGGCAAGTCGGATCGGCCGGTCGGCGTGCATCGCGCGAAGGGGACGCGCCGCATGGCCCCCGGGTTCCGTGTTGACGCGGCGCGCGGCTTCGCCCGACAGAGGCGGCCGGAACGACCGGGAGAGGCCGATGAGCAAGCTGCGTGCGCGCCTGCGGCGCCGTTCGGTCCTGGCCGCGCCGGCGCTGCTGG
This sequence comes from Falsiroseomonas oryziterrae, assembly GCF_021864505.1. GTDB lineage: Bacteria > Pseudomonadota > Alphaproteobacteria > Acetobacterales > Acetobacteraceae > Falsiroseomonas > Falsiroseomonas oryziterrae. Next base: position 35,689 of record NZ_JAKJIB010000006.1, on the reverse strand, counting down.
CCGGCCCGGCCGTCGCCCAGCCCGCGGCGGTGGACCTGCTGCTGGTGCTTGCCGTGGATGCCTCCGGCTCCATCGACGAGGACGAGTTCGCCCTGCAGCGCGAGGGGATCGCGGAGGCGGTGCAGCACCCCGCCGTGCTCTCGGCGATCCGCTCGAAGCCGCGCGGCGCCATCGGCATCGCCATGGTCGAGTGGGGCTCGCCGGGCGGGGCGGAGACGGTGGTGGACTGGATGCGCGTCGCCGACCCGGCCTCGGCCGAGGCGGCGGCCGCCGCCCTGCGGGATGCACCGCGCTCCCGCCAGTCCTGGAACGCTATCGGCGATGCGCTGGTGCTGGCCGGCGCGCTGCTCGCCGCCGCGCCCTGGCGTGCGGCGGAGCGGACCATCGACGTCTCCGGCGACGGGCCGGACATGCGCAGCCTGGTGCCGGCGCCCGCCGCACGCGACGCCCTCGTGGCGCAGGGCGTCGTGGTGAACGGGCTCGCCGTCGAGGTGTCCAGCAACTGGCGCGACGGAAGGCTGGCGGCCCTCTACGAACGCGACGTGATCGGCGGGCCGGGCGCCTTCGTCATGCGGGCCGAGGACCGGCGGGACTTCGCGAGGGCGATGCGGGCGAAGCTGATCCGCGAGATCGCCGGACTGACTTCCACCCAGGGCTGAGGCGTTGCCCAAGGTCGTGGCAGGCCCGCCCGGCATCTGTGCAGCGGCCGGGTCGTTCCGGCCGGGCCCGCCTGTCTTCCTCTTCCCACGGCCTCACGATTCCGCGACAAGACAGGGAACGACGGGGAAGCCGGACTGACCAGGTGAACGAACTCAGCGCGACCCAACCGACCCGCGCCTTCGACGAGATGCAGGACGTGGCCGGCATCCGACCGGCCTATGCCGGGATCGCCGCCTGGATCGACCGACACGGCCTCGCGGCGCTCGCCACCAAGCGGGCCGAGGCGGAGGCGCTGTTCCGCCGCGTCGGCATCACCTTCGCCGTCTACGGCGAAGGCGGCGACCCGGAACGCCTCATCCCCTTCGACGTCATCCCGCGCATCCTGGCGCGCAGCGAATGGGACCGCCTGGCGCGCGGCCTGACGCAGCGGGTGAAGGCGCTGAACGCATTCATCGCCGACGTCTACGGCGCGCAGGAGATGATCCGCGCCGGCCGCGTGCCCGCCGCCCTGGTCAACGAGAACGAGGCCTTCTGCCGCCCGATGGTCGGGATGCGCCCGCCGGCCGGCGTCTTCACCCATATCTCCGGCATCGACCTCGTGCGGACCGGCGCCGACGACTTCTGGGTGCTCGAGGACAATTGCCGCACGCCCTCCGGCGTCTCCTACATGCTGGAGAACCGCGAGGCGATGCTGCGGCTCTTCCCCGGGCTCTGCGCCGACCACCGCCTCGCCCCGGTCGGCCACTATCCGGAGGAGCTGCTGGAGACGCTGAAGGAAGCCGCGCCGCCGAACTGCAAGGGCGCGCCCTGCGTCGCTATCCTAACCCCCGGCCATTTCAACAGCGCCTACTACGAGCACTGCTTCCTGGCCGACGAGATGGGCGTCGAGGTGGTGGAAGGCGCCGACCTCTTCGTGCAGGACGACGTCGTCTACATGCGCACCACCGCCGGGCCGAAGCGCGTGGACGTGCTGTATCGCCGCGTGGACGACGACTACCTCGACCCGCGCGTCTTCAAGCCGGAGAGCATGCTCGGCGTGCCCGGCATCTTCGCCGCCTATTGCGCCGGCAACGTCACGCTGGCCAATGCGCCTGGCGCGGGAATCGCGGACGACAAGGCGATCTACCCCTTCGTGCCGGAGATGATCCGCTTCTACCTGGGCGAGGAGCCGCTGCTGCAGAACGTGCCGACCTATCTCTGCGAGCGCGACGAGGACCGCCGCTACGTGCTGGATCACCTCGGCGAACTCGTGGTGAAGCTCGCGCGGGGCTCGGGCGGCTACGGCATGCTGGTCGGCCCGCACAGCACCGCCGCGCAGCGCGAGGAGTTCGCCGCGCGCATCAAGGCGCGGCCAGGCGACTACATCGCGCAGCCCACCCTCGCGCTCTCCACCGTGCCGACGCTGGCGGAGGCCGGCATCGCCGCGCGCCATGTGGACCTCCGCCCCTATGTCCTGATGGGCAGGGAGGTGCGGATCGTCCCGGGCGGCCTGACGCGCGTCGCGCTGCGGGAAGGCTCGCTCGTCGTGAACTCGTCGCAGGGCGGCGGCACGAAGGACACCTGGGTCGTCGAGGACCGCCCGGTGTCGTCGCAGTCGCAGCGCCAGGGCTGAACCGCATGCTCTCGCGCACCGCCGACAGCCTCTACTGGGTAGGCCGCTACACCGAGCGCGCCGGCAACATCGCACGCGGCATGCAGGTGGCGCTGCGCATGCAAGGCCTCGCCGGCAGCCTGGGCCGCGACCGCGACGAATGGCGCGCGCTGCTTGTCTCGGCCGGCGCCGAGCCCGGCTTCCGCGCCACCGGCAAGGAGGTCACGCCGGACGCGGTGATCGGCTGGCTGGCGCTGGATCCTGCCAACCCGTCCTCCATCGCCAACTGCATCGAGGCCGCGCGGCGCAACGGCCGCGCCGTGCGCACCGCGCTGACCGTCGACATGTGGGAGGCGCTGAACGACACCTGGCGCGAGATGCGCGCCCGCGCTGCGAGCGCGACGGACGCCGATGCGCTGCCCGGCTTCCTCGACTGGGTGCGCGCGCGGACGCTGCTGTTCAACGGTGCCGCGGCCGACACCATGCTGCGCGACGAGGGCTGGCTGTTCGTGCATCTCGGCGTGATGCTGGAGCGCGCCGACAACACCGCGCGGCTGCTCGATTCAAAGCATCGCGCGCTGAGCGGGCCGGGCGCGGAAGGCGCGGTCGCCTATGCCGAATGGCAGGCGCTGCTGCGTTCCGTCTCCGCGCTCCGCGCCTTCCAGCATGTCTATCACACGCGGCTCGACCCCCGTCTGGTCGTCGAGCTGATGCTGTTCCGCGAGGAGTTGCCGCGGTCGCTGATCTCCTGCCATGCCCGCGTGCTGAACGCGCTGGAGCGGATCGCGGAGCGCACCGGTGGGCGCCGCGGCGACCCGCAGCGCATCGCGGCCGAGATCACCGACGACCTGTCGAAGGGCCGTGTCGAGGCGGTGATGGCGGGGGGCCTGCATGACTGGCTGACCGCCCAGATCGACCGCAACATCGAGCTCGGCAACGCGATCCAGGCGCTCTACCTCGACGGGTAGGCAACCGTTTCTCCCGCCCCCGTTTACGGGGGAGGATCGGGGTGGGGGGCGTGAGGCGACGCGTCCTGATCCACCAACCCCCACCCTAACCCTCCCCCGCAAGCGGGGGAGGGACGCCATCGCTACTCCAGCACCTCGGCCGGCGCTTCGTAGTCGGTCTCGTAGAGGTGCACGCTCTGCGCCTTGCCCGGCTTCCAGTCCGGATCGTCCCAGGCCGCCATCTTGCCGGGATTGAGCAGCCCCTTCGGATCGGCCAGCCGCTTGAAGTCCAGCTGCTCCTGGTCCACGCGCTTCATCCCGCCATCCTCGAGCGTATAGGTGTGCGGGTTGAAGATCGGCGCGCCGGCCTCCTCGTGCAGGCGGATGATCTCGGCCAGGCGCTCCTCGGTCGTGAAGCGCACCACCTGCAGGCCGAAGGCGCAGACCGTGCCGCCGAAGCGCACGAATTCCAGGTGCAGCAGCACCTCCTCGCCGAACATCCGCTCGAGCTTCGCGATCAGCTCGAGGTGGTTCGGCGCCGGGAACAGCGTCTGGAGATAGGTGATCGACTTGTCGGTCTTCAGCACCTGCAGCGTGGTGTGGTTCCAGCTGTGCTCGTAGAGCGGCACCTCCGCCGCGTCCGAGTTCTCACGCAGGATCTCCGTCCCGCCATGGGAGGCGATGATCGGCGCGAGGATCTCGAGGAAGGGCGGCGCCACCATCAGGCAGGCGACGGAATGGCCGGCCGGCACCTTCGCGCCCCAGGCCTTGAAATGCTGCTGCGGGATCGGCGCCGGTACCACGCAGGCGAGCTTCTTCACCACCCCGTCCATGCGGCAGAAGCTGTCCGCGAAGCGCGCGGCGCCCATCAGCGTCGGGAAGGCAACGACCACGTCCACCCAGTCCCAGGCGGGCGCGAGCGGCATCTCGAGCTCGGTGATGATGCCGTTGGTGCCGTAGGCGTGGTTCGCCTTCTGGATGTCCGCCCCGCGCAGCTCCATCACCTGCGGCTCGGCCTCCATCGTCATCACCTTGAGGCCGAGGATGTTCCCGGGCTCCCGCAGGATGCCGTAGGTCGTGCTGCCGATGCCGGAGGAGCCGCCGGCGATGAAGCCACCGAGCGTCGCGGTGCGCCGCGTCGAGGGGTGGAAGCGCAGCTCGCCCCCGACCTCGCGCTTGAGGTAGGCATCGAGCTCGATCAGCTTCGCGCCGGCTTCCGCCCGCACCGCGCCGGGCTTGGCCCAGAGCACGCGGTTGAACTCCGTCATCTCCAGCACGATGCCGCCGCGCAGCGGCATCGCCTGGCCGTAATTGCCGGTGCCGGCACCGCGCGGCGTGACCGGCACGCCCTGCGCATGCGCTGCCGCGAGCAGCGCGCGCAGCTCGGCCTCGTTGCGCGGCGTCACCACCGCCTCACCCGTCACCTTGTTGAGCTGGCGCTTGAGCACGGGCGAGTACCAGAAGAAGTCGCGCGACTTCTGCCGCACCAGCGCGGGATCGGTGGTCCAGGCGAGGCCCGGCAGGGCCTCCATCACCGCGGCGACGCTCATGCCGCATGCTCCTCGATGGTGAAATCGCGCATCTTGCCGGGATTGAGCAGGCCCAACGGATCGGCCATGCGCTTGAAGCCGAGCTGGTCGCCCGGCACGCGGCGGTAGCCGCTGCCTTCCTCGATCGTCAGCACATGCGGGTTGGCGATGCCGATGCCGGCCGCCTCGAAGGCGCGGATGATCTCGTAGAGCCGCTCCGCGCTCCGCCAGCGGATCACCGGCAGCGCGGACATGGTGGTGCGGCCGCCGAAGCGGACGCATTCGGTGTGCATCCAGACCTCGTCGCGGAAGGGGATGCGCACCGCCTCCACGGCCTTCAGCGTGTCCTCGAAGGGGAAGCGGCATTGCAGGTAGCTGACGCCGCGATCCTTCTTCAGCACCTGCAGCGTCGTGTGGTTCCAGCAGTATTCGTAGAAGGGCGTCGCATCCGGATCGCGCTCGGCGGCCACCGCATCCTGTTCCGCGACGATGCGCCCGCCATGCTCGGCGGCCAGTTCGGCCAGCGCGCCGAGGCCCGCCGGCGTGACCATCGCCAGCACCAGCGCATGGCCGGCTGGCACCGCATCCGCCAGCCCCTTGAAGAAGGGCGGCAGCTGGCTGTCGAAGACGCCGCACATCTTCTTCGGGATGCCGTCCGAGAAGGCGAGGTCGAGCGCGAAGCGGCTTGCCGGCACGAAGTCCGGGAAGGCGATGGCGACGTCGCGCCAGGCCTGCGCCGGCGCGAGCGGCACGCGGATGCGCGTCAGCACGCCCGTGGTCCCATAGGTGCGGTTCACCGGGTTCGCAGCGAGGCCTTCCAGGTCCAGCACCCGCGGCGGGTCCTGCATCGTCGCGACGCGCGCCCCGATCAGGTTGCCGCGCTCACGCATCGTCCCATGCGCGATGCCGCCGACGCCGGCGCCGCCGCCGGCGACGAAGCCGCCGATCGTCGCGGTGCGCTTGGTAGAGGGCCAGAGCTTCAGCTCCCAGCCCCGCTCGCGGCACCAGAGGTCGAGGTCGATCATCTTCGCCCCGGCCTCGACCTCCACCACGCCGTCCTTCAGCGCGATGGGCGCCGACATCGCCGTCATGTCGAGCAGCACGCCGCCCTCGAGCGGCACGCATTGCCCGTAATTGCCCGTCCCGCCGCCACGCACAGTCACCGGCACGCGCCGCGCGCGGCAGGCCGCCAGGACGCGCAGCACCTCGGTCTCGTCCTTCGGGCGCGCGATCAGCTCGGCCGACTTGCCGTCGAGCTGCGCCTTCAGGATGGGGCTGTACCAGTAGAAGTCGCGGCTCTTCTGCTTGAGCAGTGCGCGGTCGGTCGAGAGCTCGATCCCGTCGAGCTCGGCGGCGAGGTCGGCGACGTCAGACATGCGCATCGGGCTCGTTCGCCAGCCAGGCCTCCACATCGAAGGCAGCCACCTGCTGCCACAGCTCCGCCATGCGGGCGGCGGCGAAGTCGAGGATCCCCTCGCCCTGCGCGGCGGTGGCGGCGGAGGCGTCGCCCACCGCGCCCGCCGGGCTCAGGTCCTGGGCCTGCCAGGCGAGCGGCGCCCCGGCGGGCGGCGCAAGCCTTGGCGCGACATTCGCTGCGCCCTGCCAGCGGCTGACGAAGTTCCGCGCCTTCGCCATGTCCACCAGATGCGGCGTCAGCGCGAGCATCACGGAGGTCTCGTCGCGCCCGGCATGGATGCCGTAGGTGCTCTCCACCGGGTCGCGCTGGCTCTCCGGCTTGCCCATCCGTGCCCACATCGCGTTGACGCAGAGGATGTTGGACTGGATGCGGATGCGTCGCGCCGCGATGTCGAGCGCCGCGACGTTCCCGCCATGGCTGTTGACGATCACCAGCCGCTTCACCCCGGCCCGCGCCACCGAAGCGCCGATATCCGTCACCAGCGCGATCAGCGTCTCCGCGCTGGTGGTGATCGTACCCGGGTAGCGCAGATGCTCGACCGACAGCGCCACCGCCTGCGTCGGCAGCACCAGCACCGGCAGCTCGGGCGGGATGACCTTCAGTGTGCGCCCGACGACGCCGCCATTGATGGTCGTGTCCACCGAGACCGGCAGATGCGGCCCGTGCTGCTCGATGCTCGCCACCGGCAGGACCGCCAGCGTGTTGGCCGGCAGCGTGCGGAAGGCCGGCCAGGGAAGGTCCTGCCAGTAGCGGGTCGGGAGCGCCATGCGGGCCCTCTGCGGTCAGGCCAGGCGCAACTCGCTGGCCGGGGGGAGATAGGAGGTGTCGTAGATATCGGAAGCCGCCAGCGCGCGCGAGATGCCGAAGGCCTCCCGCACCGAGTCCACGCTGCGCTGGAGGCGTGCCATGTCCACCCGGCCGAAGCCGTTCTGCCGGACATGCGGCGTGAAGGTCAGCTGCTCCAGCGCCATGCGCAGCCGCGCCGTCTCAAGCGCCACATCCGTCAGCGGCTCGCGCCGGCGGAGATTGACGATCGCCGCCTCTGGATCGGCCAGGCAGTCGTATTGCGCCCGGATCAGTCCGCGGATCAGCCCGGTCACGGCGCGCGGATTGGCCTGCGCCCAGCGCCGCGTGGTGATCAGCGAGGTGGCGTAGAAATCCGCCCCCACGTCGCTGTATCGGAAGGTCACGATGTCCTGCTCCGGCACGCCGAGCCCGCGGATCGAGAAGATGCCGGAGGTGATGAAGCCGGTGATCGCCTGCGCCTGGCCGCGCACCAGCATCGTCTCGCGCAGCTGCGGCGTCACGGTCTGCCAGCGGATGGTGGAGGCGTCGATGCCGGCGGCGCGCGCGAAGGCGGGGAAGAGCTGGCGCCCGGCATCCGTCTCCGGCGAGGCGAGCAGCTTGCCCTGGAGGTCGGCCGGCGTGCGGATGTTCTCCCGCCGCAGCGTCATCACCGCGAGCGCGGTGGAATCATAGACCAGGAAGGGGGTGAAGAGGTCGCTCTCCGGCCGCTCCAGCCGCATGCGGATGGTCGGGTTGATGTCGGCCACGCCGACATCATAGGCGCCGGCGCTGATCTTCACCGGCACGTCGCCGGAGCCGAAGCCGCGGTCCATCGTCACGTTCAGCCCGGCCTCGCGGAAATAGCCGCGGTCGAGCGCGAGCAGGAAGGCCGCCTGCGGCCCCTGGAAGGACCAGTCCAGCGTGAAGCGGACATCGAGCAGTTGTTGCGCCTGCACGGCGGGCGCGGCGAGGCTGGCGGTGGCGGCTCCAAACAGGGCGAGGGCGTCGCGGCGGCGCATGATCTGTCTCCGGGGTGAAACTTGGCCCGGGATTAGCAAGGCGCGGACCAGCCTGCGGCGGCCGCGTCGCGGAATGGCGCCGCTCGGGTCGCACAAGGATTCGGCAGATTGCCGGATCTCCGTGCAGGTCTCTGCGCGGCCGGGCATCCGGCTGCTGGACGCCTCTGGTCCGCCGCTTGCACGCTGGGCAGCGCCGGACGACCGATCGAGGAAGGAACCACGCAGCGATGCTGCAGACCGCCACCCCCGCCCTGCGGCGCTTCTGGTACCCGGTGATCCCGCTGTCGCATCTGAAGGACGGGCCGAAGCCCTTCACGCTGCTCGGCCAGAACCTGGTCCTGTGGGTGGATGGCGAAGGCAAGCCGGCCGCGATGGACGACCGCTGCTGCCATCGCACGGCCAAGCTGTCCAAGGGCTTCTACAGCAATGGCTGGCTGGCCTGCGGCTATCATGGCTGGGAATTCGGCGCGGATGGCCGCGTGATGCGCGTGCCGCAGCGCCCGGTGGACAGGCAGGGGGCGACCAACATGCGCGTGCCCGCCTACCGGGCGGAAGCGCGCTACGGCTATGTCTGGGTGGCGCTCGAGGACCCGCTCTTCGACATCCCCGATTTCGAGGAAGAGGCCGAAGGCTTCCGCCGCATCGACGAGTTCTACGAGATCTGGAACTGCGCCGGCCTGCGCGTGATGGAGAACAGCTTCGACAACGCGCATTTCTCCTTCGTGCACCGCGCGAGCTTCGGTGACCAGGGACACCCGGAACCGGCGAAGCTGGAGGTCGAGGAATACGACGACGGCTTCCTCTTCATCACCGAAGTCCCGGTGCGGAATCCCGAGATCCAGAAGAAGGTGCTGCGGATGGAGAGCGACACCACGGTGCGCCACATGCGCGGCCGCTGGTACATGCCCTTCCTGCGCAAGCTGCGCATCCGCTACCCGAATGGCCTCTCCCACTCCATCGTCACGGGTGCGACGCCGATCGACGACCGCTCCTGCCAGATCGTGCAGTTCGTGTTCCGCAACGACAGCGAGGCGGATGCGAAGGCCGAGGACATCATCGCCTTCGACCGGCTGGTGACGGACGAGGACCGCGACATCCTGGAGAGCACCGATTTCGACGTGCCGCTCGACCAGGCCGGCATCGAGATGAACATGCCCTCCGACCGGCCGGGCGTGCTGATGCGGCGGATGCTGCTGAAGCTGCTGGAAGCGCAATCCGCGACCGTTAAGGCCGCGGCGGAATAGCCGGGGACGGGGGGCGCGACAACGCCGCGCCCCGCCCGCCTCAGAGTCCTGCTTGCGTCACGAACTTCGTGTTGAGGTACGCCTCGATCGCCTCCGACCCGCCCTCGCTGCCGTAGCCGGAATCCTTCACGCCGCCGAAGGGCACCTCCGGAAGCGCAAGGCCGAGATGATTGATGGTCATCATCCCCGTCTCGACCTTCGACGCGACCGCATTCGCCGTCTTGGCGCTGCGCGTGAACGCATAGGCCGCGAGACCGTAGGGCAGGCGGTTCGCCTCCTCCACCACCTCGTCGAGGTCGCTGAAGGGCGCGATCATGGCGAGCGGGCCGAACGGCTCCTCGTTCATCGCGCGCGCCTCCTTCGACACCCCGGTCATGACCGTCGGCTGGTAGAAATAGCCCTTGTTCCCGATGCGCTCGCCGCCCGTGTGGACCTCGGCGCCCTTCTGCCGCGCATCAGCGACCAGGCTCTCGACCCAGGGAACGCGCCTGTCATGCGCGAGCGGGCCCATCTGCGTGCCCTCCGCCATGCCGTCGCCGACCTTCAGCCCCCTGGCCAGCGCCGTGAACTTCTCGACGAAGGGCGCGTAGAGCTTCTCCTGCACCAGGAAGCGCGTCGGGCTGACGCAGACCTGGCCGGCATTGCGGAACTTCGCCGCCGCCAGCGTCTTCGCCGCATGCTCGAGATCCGCGTCGTCGAAGACGATCGCCGGCGCGTGCCCGCCGAGCTCCATCGTCACGCGCTTCATGTGCTGCCCCGCCAGCGCCGCGAGGTGCTTGCCGATCGGCGTCGAGCCGGTGAAGGTCACCTTGCGGATCACCGGATGCGGGATGAGGTATTCGCTGATCTCCGCCGGCACGCCATAGACGAGGTTCGCGACACCGGCCGGCAGCCCGGCATCGGCATAGGCGCGGATCATCGCGGCGGGGCTCGCCGGCGTCTCCTCCGGCGCCTTCACGATGATCGAGCAGCCGGTCGCGACCGCGGCCGAGAGCTTGCGGACGACCTGATTGATCGGAAAGTTCCAGGGCGTGAAGGCGGCGACGGGGCCGACCGGCTCCTTCACCACCAGCTGGTAGATGCCCTCGCCGCGCGCGGGCACGACGCGGCCATAGGCGCGGCGCGCTTCCTCGGCGAACCAGTCGATGATGTCGGCGGCCGCCATCACCTCCATCTTCGCCTCGGGCAGCGGCTTGCCCTGCTCCAGCGTCATCAGCCGCGCCGTCTCGTCGGCGCGGGAGCGCAGGATGTCGGCGGCCTTGCGCATCAGCTTGGCGCGGTCATAGGCCGAGACCTTCTTCCAGGCCGCGAAGCCCTTCGCCGCGGCGTCCAGCGCCTCGTCAAGGTCGTCCTTCGACGCATGCGCGACGGTGCCGATGACCTCCTCGGTCGCCGGGTTGAGCACCGGGATGGTCCGGCCGGAGCGCGCCGGGCGCCACTGGCCGGCGATGAAGAGCTGCGTGTCCTGGTACATGCGTTCCTCCTGGCAGGGCGCGGAGACTAGGCCCGCGCGGCGTCGGCGTGAACCTTGGGGGGGGCTCAGCTGTTCGGCCCGCGTTCCATCGCATAGGGCTGCCAGCGCTTCAGGCCTGAGCCGGGCAGCACGGTCGGGTTGACGCAGGACATCGGCCAGCGCCCCGACAGCACCAGCGCCAGCTCCTGCCCCGCGCGGCGCTTGCGCGCCTCGTCGAAACGGGCCGAGGCGCTGGCGTTGTGCGGCGACAGGATCACATGCGGCATCGCGAGCAGCGGGTTGTCCGCCTTGATCGGCTCCACCTCGAACACATCGAGCCCCGCGCCGGCGATGCGGCCGGATTGCAGAGCCTCGATCAGCGCCGCCTCGTCCACCGTGGGGCCGCGGCCGGTGTTGATGAAGATCGCGTTCGGCTTCATCCGCGCGAAGTGCTTCGCCGTCAGCATCTTCCGCGTCTCCGCCGTGTCGGGCGCGTGCATCGAGACGAAGTCGGACTGGCTGAGCACTTGGTCGAGGCTCGCCGGCACCACGCCGAGCGCCGACATGGTGAGCTCGTCCACATAAGGATCGTAGGCCAGCAGCCGCAGCCCGAAGGCCTTGGCGCGCAGCGCGACCAGCCGCGCGACGCGGCCGAAGGCGACGAAGCCTAGCGTCTGGCCCATCAGGCGGGGGACCTTGTTGAGCTGCGGCCGGCCCTCCGCCCAGCGGCCCTCGCGCACCATGCGGTCCTGCTCGATGCAGCGACGATGCGTCGCCAGCAGCAGCATCATGGCGTGGTCCGCCACCTCCTCGATGAAGGTGTCGGGGCAGTTGGTGACCGGGATGCCGCGCGCGGTTGCGGCGGTGACGTCCACGTAGTCCACGCCGACCGTCGCGCAGGTGATCACGCGGGCCTTGCGCGCCGCCTCGATCATCGCGGCGGTCAGCTTCATGCCCTTGGCGTAGATCGCGTCGGCATCGGGTGCGGCGGCGATGAAGGCGGCCTCGTTCGGCGCGCATTCCACGATCTCGGCGCCGAGCCGCTCGAGCGCCTCCATCTCGTAGCCATAGCCGGCGGGCGCCTGGACCGCGGGCGTGAGGATCCTCGGGCCGGCCATCGCTTCCTCCCCTCTTCTGGACGGGCGCCGACGTTGCTCTAGGCTCAGGGACACGACAAGAGGAGGAACGGCATGGCACGGCTTGCCGGCAAGGTCGCCTGGGTCACGGGCGCGGGCAGCGGCATCGGCGAGGCCGCGGCGGTGAAGCTGGCGGAGGAGGGTGCTGCGCTGGTGCTGACCGGCCGCCGCCGCGCGCCGCTCGACGCGCTGGCGCAGCGGCTGCGCGAAGCGGGCGCGACGGTGGAGGTGCAGCCCGCCGACCTGATGGATCCTGCCGCCGTGAAGGCCGTGGGCGGCTTCATGGGGCAGCGTTTCGGCCGGCTCGACATCCTGGTGAACAATGCCGGGCTGAACATCACTCCGCGGCGCTGGGCCGTGCTGACGCCCGAGGGCGTGGACGAACTGGTGCGCGGCAACCTCTCCAGCGCCTTCTACTGCGTGACCGTGGCGCTGCCCTTCATGCGCGCGCAGCGCGACGGCGTGCTGATCCACACCGCGAGCATGGCGGGCCGCAACGTCTCGCCGCTCAGCGGGCCGGGCTACACCGCGGCCAAGCACGGCGTGGTGGCGATGAGCCACACCATCAACATGGAGGAATGCGTCAACGGCATCCGCAGCTGCGTGATCTGCCCCGGCGAGGTCGCGACGCCGATTCTCGACAAGCGGCCGAATCCGGTCGGGCCGGAGGAGCGGGCGAAGATGGTGCAGAGCGAGGATGTCGGCGACCTGATCCGCTACGTCGCCTGCCTGCCGCCGCACGTGACCCTGAACGAGGTCTGGATCACACCGACCTGGAACCGGAGCTACGTCGCCCAGCTCGAGCGGAAGTTATGAGTCACTCCTTCACCGCCCCGGTCAACGAGGAGACGTAGTAGTCCACGAAGAAGGAATAGAAGATCGCAACCGGCAGCGAGCCGAGCAGCGCGCCCGCCATCAGTGCGCCCCACTGGTAGACGTCGCCGGTCACCAGCTCCGTCAGGATCGCCACCGGCACAGTCTTGTTCTCGCTGCTCTGGATGAAGGCGAGGGCGTAGATGAACTCGTTCCAGGAAAGCGTGAAGCTGAAGATACCGGCGCTGATCAGGCCCGGGACGGCAAGCGGGAGGGTGATCCGGCGCAGGATCTGCAGCCGCGTGGCGCCGTCGATCAGCGCGCATTCCTCCAGCTCGTAGGGGATCGACTTGAAGTAACCGATCAGCAGCCAGGTGCAGAACGGCACCAGGAAGGTCGGATAGACCAGGATCAGCGCGAAGGGCGTGTCGAACAGCCCGAGCTGCACGACCATCGTCGCCAGCGGGATGAACAGGATCGAGGGCGGCACGAGGTAGGCGAGGTAGATCGCCAACCCGACATACTGGCTGCCCCGGAAGCGCAGCCGCTGGATCGCATAGGCCGCGAGCGTCGAGCAGAGCAGCGAGAGGAAGGTGGACGCGACCGCGACCAGCATCGTGGTCCAGAGCCACTTCGGATAGGCCGTTCGGAACAGCAGATGGTAGATGTGATCAAGCGTCGGCGAGCTGATCCACAGCGGGTTGTGCTCGGCGAAGTTGTAGAGCTCGGCATTCGGTTTGAACGCCGTCACGGTCATCCAGTAGAACGGGAACAGCAGGATGATCAGGAAGCAGGCGAGCGGGACATAGAGCGTCACGACACGCCGTGACTTGCTGTCCCAGGCCATCATCTCCGGCGCGGCGGAGGCGGTGTTGGTGTTTCCGGGGCTGGCGGCCACGTCGGACATGGTCGGCTCCGTGGTCAGTCGTTGCTCTCGCCCTGCTGCCACTTCCGCCGCGCGAGGGCGAAGTAGCTGAAGAGCGTGGCGAAGACGAGGAATGGGATCATCGCCACCGCGATCGCCGCCCCTTCGCCGAGCTGCCCGCCCGGGATGCCGCGCTGGAAGGCGAGGGTGGCCATCAGGTGGGTCGAGTTCACCGGCCCGCCGCGCGTGATCGAATAGACCAGCTGGAAGTCGGTGAAGGTGAAGATGATGGAGAAGGTCATCACGATCGCCAGGATCGGCAGCAGCATCGGGAAGGTGATGTGACGGAAGCGCTGCCAGGGCGTCGCACCATCCAGCAGCGCCGCCTCGTAGAGCGAAGGCGAGATGGTCTGCAGCCCCGCCAGCAGCGAGATGGCGACGAAGGGAATGCCGCGCCAGATGTTGGCCCAGATCAGCGACCAGCGCGCCGACCAGGGGCTGTTGATGAAGTCCACGTTGGTCTCGCGGATGCCGAGCTCGATCAGCATCCAGGAAATGATCGAGAATTGCGGATCGTAGATCCACCAGAAGGCGATGGCCGACAGCACCGTCGGGACGATCCAGGGCAGCAGCACGATCGCGCGGAGGATCGACTTCATCGGCAGGTGCTGGTTCAGCAGCAGCGCGAGCCACAGGCCGAGCGCGAATTTCCCGACCGTCGCGATGGCCGTGTAGAAGACGCTGAAGAACACCGCGTTCCAGAAGATCGGATCCTCGAAGAGGAACTCGAAATTCTCGAAGCCGACCCAGATCCCGCGCCGCCCGATCGTCTGGTCGGTGAAGGCCAGATAGACGCCGAGGCCGAGCGGATAGGTCAGGAAGGTCATCAGCAGCCCGACCGCGGGCAACAGGCAGATGACGATCAGGAAGGCCTTGTTGTCGAACAGCCGGGCAAGCGCGCCGGGCTGCTGGCGGACCTTGGTCCAGGCGGGCGCGGCGGTGGCTGTGGACATCGGGTGATCCCGCAAGAGGTGGCGCGGCGCCGAAGCGCCGCGCCTTCAGGTGTCAGCGGCTGCGGAAGTAACGCCGCGCGCGCCGCTCGGCTTCCGCCGCCGCGGCCTGCGGCGTTGCCTGGCCGGAGGCGACGGAGGCGCACATCTGCACCATGACGTAGTCGGCCGTCGCCGCCACCGAGCCCTCGGTGATCGGGCCCTTGAAGCCGTTCCAGAAGTTGCTGTTCATGGTGTCGCGGAACACCGCGATCTTCGGGTCCTGCGTCCAGGTCGCGCTCGCCGCATAGGCGTTGAGCGGCTGCGACCAGTAGCCGATATTCGCCCGCAGCCAGGGGTCGTACTGCTCCGCCTCCATCAGGAAGGTCAGCAGCGCCTTGGCCGCGTTCGGGAAGCGGCTGTGGCGGAACACCATGGCGTTCAGCGTGAGGCCCGCATTCGGCGCGCTGTCGGCCAGGCCCTTCGGCATCGGCGTCATCTGCGTGTCCTCGGCGATCGGGCGCAGCGCCGGGTCGTTCAGCATCGAGAAGTAGAGCGAGACGCCGTTCTGCGTCAGGTGGCACTCACCAGCCGAGTAGGCGCGGTTGTTGCTGATGTCGCCCCAGGCGAGCGTGCCCGGCACGAAGGTCGGGTAGAGCTCACGAAGGTAGTTCAGCGCGTTGATCGTCTCGCGCGAGTTGATCGCGACCGCGCCCTGCTCGTCCACCAGGAAGCCGCCATGCGACCAGACGAGCCAGTTCGCGAAGGCGTTGCCGTCGCCCACCGCATTGCCGAGGGCGAAGCCGGCCGGCTTGTTGATCCGCCGCAGCGCCTGGCAGAGGCGGAGGAAGCCCGCATGATCCTCCGGCGGCCGGTCGAAGCCCGCCTCGCGCAGCGTCGAGGTCCGCCAGATGGCCGGGCCGCCGGAGGCGCCGAAGGGCAGGCTGATCCAGCGGTTCTGCCGCATGCCGTAGGCGCGCGCGAGCGGCCGCCAGCCACCGTATTTCTGGCCGAGATAGGTCGCGACATCCGTCATGTCGTGGATCTTCTCGGCGAAGAGGTGCGGCCCGGCGTCGAAGCCGACGATGATGTCGGGCCCGGCATTGGTGTTCGCCGTCACCGCGGTCTGCTGGGTGATGTCCTCCCAGCCGACGAAGTCCACGCGGATCTCGATGCCGTGCTGCTGCGCGAAGCGCGCGCAGTTCGCGCGCCAGACCTGCTCGTCGGGCTCCACAAACCGCACGGGGCGCAGCATGCGCAGGCTGGCCCCGCGCTCGATCGGCAAGTTCGGCGCCGTCGCCGGCTGGGTCTGGATCTGGGCGGCCGCGCCGCCCGCGACGAGGGCCGAGCCGCCGGCCGCGAGTGCCGCGCGACGCGTGATGAGGTGTGCCATCGGACTTGCTTCCTCCTTGCCTGTTCTTCGCTTCTAGAGACGTCGTCCATCCGGCCCGAAGAGGTGGACCAGCGACAGGTCGGGCAGGACACGCAGCGTCTCGCCCGGGCGGCCCGCGATCCGCTCGCGGAAGGCGCCGATCATCGGCGTCTCCGCGATCCGGAAGCCCACCTGGGTCTCCGACCCGGTCGGCTCGACGATCGCGATGGTGGCCTCGATTCCGTCCGCGGCCAGGACCAGGTGTTCCGGCCGGATGCCATAGGTCGCGACGTTGCGCGGCGCATGCGGGGGCAGCGGCAGGACCGCGCCGCCCTGGCAGCGGAAGCCGCCATCCGCGACCTCGCCCTGCAGCAGGTTCATCGCCGGGCTGCCGATGAAGCCGGCGACGAAGACGTTGCCCGGCCTGTCATAGAGCTCGAGCGGCGCGCCGGCCTGCTCGATCCGGCCGCCGTTCATCACCACGATCTGATCGGCCATGGTCATGGCCTCGATCTGGTCGTGGGTGACGTAGACCGTCGTGGTCGCGAGGCGCTGCTGCAGCTCCCGGATCTCGCTGCGCATCTGCACCCGCAGCTTGGCGTCGAGGTTCGACAGCGGCTCGTCGAAGAGGAAGACCTGCGGGTGGCGCACGATGGCGCGCCCCATCGCCACGCGCTGTCGCTGCCCGCCCGACAGCTGCCGCGGATAGCGGTCCAACAACGCATCCAGGCCCAGGATTCGCGCCGCCTGCCGCACCTCCCGCTCGATCACGTCCCCTGGCGCCTTCGCCAGCATCATGGAGAACGCCATGTTCTCCCGGACCGTCATGTGGGGATAGAGCGCATAGTTCTGGAACACCATCGCGATGTCCCGGTCCTTCGGCGGCACCGTGTTCACGACCCGACCGCCGATCGCGATCTCGCCGCCCGTGATGTTCTCGAGTCCCGCGATCATGCGCAGCAGCGTGGACTTGCCGCAGCCGGACGGGCCGACCAGCACCACGAACTCGCCATCCGCGATCTCGACATCGACGCCGTGCAGGATGGGGGTGCTGCCGAACTGCTTGCGCACCTGTCGGACCGAGACACTCGCCATCCGCAGCCTCCCACGCGCCCCACTCGCGGGGGCTGCGTCTGACGGCAGGCTAACGTGCGTTTCGCGCTCAGCGCAACCATGGCGCCCTGGACGCCGTGGCCTGATCGCGTTACCCGACTCTCGCCACAACCCAGGGATGCGCATGCCCGACGGCTACCGGTGGCTTGCCGCCCTGCTCGCGTCGCTCACCGCATTGGGCCCGCTCGGCGTCGACATGTACCTGCCGGCCTTCCCGGTCATGGCGGCGGATCTGCAAGCGACACCCGGCGAGATCCAGTGGACTCTCGCTGCCTTCCTGCTCGGCATCGCCGCGGGACAACTCGTGTTCGGCCCGCTGTCGGACCGGCTTGGGCGGCGCCCGCCGCTCTTCGCCGGCCTCGCACTCTTCGCCGCGGCCGGCTTCGGATGTGCGCTCGCCGCCTCCACGGAGGCGCTGACGGTGCTGCGCGTGCTGCAGGCGATCGGCGGCTGCGCAGGCATGGTCATCGCGCGCGCCGTGGTGCGCGACCTTTGCGACGAGCGCGGCACGGTGCGCATGATGGCGGCGCTGATGCTGGTGATGGGCGCGGCGCCGATCCTGGCACCGATGATCGGCAGCGCATTGCTCGCGGCCTTCGGCTGGCGGTCGATCTTCTGGACGCTCGGGGCCTATGGCCTCGCCGCGCTGCTGCTGGTCTGGATGGCGTTGCCGGAAAGCCTGTCGCCGGAGCGCCGCCGGCGCGACAGCCCGGCGCAGGTCGTCGCGGTCTACGTCCAGATCCTGCGAGACCGGCGCTTTCTCGCGCATGCGCTGGCGGGCGCGGTGCCGATGCTCGGGCTCTTCGCCTATCTCGTCGGCTCGCCGGACGCGCTGATGGTCCGGCACGGGCTGAGCCCAACGCAGTATGGCCTCGCCTTCGGCTCCAACGCCTTCGGCCTGATCCTTGCCAGCCAGGTCGTGTCGCGCCTGGTCCGCCGCCACCCGCCGGCGAGCCTGCTCGTCGGCAGCCTCGTGATCTGCGCCGTGGCCGGGCTGCTGGTGCCGCTTGCGATCGGCACCGGCGTGCTCTGGGTACTGCTGGCCGTGCTGTTCCTCTACCTCTCGATCATGGGCGCTGTGCTGCCGCTGGCCTCCGCGCTCGCCATGGCTCCGATGGGCCGCTTCGCCGGCAGTGCCTCCGCGGTGATCGGCACGCTGCAATTCGGCGGCGGCGCGGTGGTCGGCATCGCCCTCGGCGCGCTCGGCGCCGGGTCGAGCTGGCCGATGGCATGGGTCCTGGCCGGGGCGGGCTGCGGCGGGCTCGCGCTTCATCTCGCACTGCGCCGCCAGCCGTCGTCAGTCGCGTAGCAGCGCCTCCGCCGCCGCGACGACCTTCGCCGCATCGGGCTTCAACGCATCTTCCAGCACCGGCGCGAAGGGGACTGGCACGCGGGGCTGCCCCAGGCGCGCCGCCCGCCGGAGGCGCGCGGGGCCGAGCCTCTCCACGACGCGCGAGACGACCTCCGCGCCGAAGCCGGCCACCGTCACCGCCTCATGCGCGACCAGCAGCCGTCCCGTGCGCGCGACCGATGCCAGGACCGCGCGCTCGTCCCAGGGCCAGAGCGTGCGGAGGTCCAGCACGTCGGCGGAGATGCCGCGCGCGGCGAGGGTGAGCGCGGCCTCCTCCACCGCGGGCACCATCGCCGACCAGGTCACGATGGTCAGGTCCGTGCCCTCCCGCATGCGACGTGCCTCCCCGAACGGGATCGGCTCGATCGCCTCCCCGACCTCGCCCTTCAGCGGGAAGAGGTTCTTCGGATCGAAGAACAGCACCGGATCGTCGCTGCGGATGGCCGAGACCAGCAGGCCCGCGGTGTCCGCGGGCGTCGCCGGCACGGCGACCACCACGCCGGGAAGATGCGCGAACCAGCTCTCCAGCATCTGCGAATGCTGCGCGGCGGAGTTGCGCCACATGCCGTGCGGCATCCGCACCACCACGGCCGGCCGCGCCTGGCCGCCGAACATGTAGCGGATCTTGGCGATCTGGTTCACCAGCTCGTCCATCGCGCACATCACGAAGTCGAAGATGCGCATCTCGATGATCGGGCGCGTGCCGACCAGCGCGGCGCCGAGCCCCGCACCCATGATCGTGCTCTCGGAGATCGGCGTGGAGACGATGCGCGCCGCGCCGAACTCCTCGATGAAGCCGCGGTACTGGCCGAACAGCCCGCCGCGCGCCACGTCCTCGCCCAGCACCCAGACGCGCGGATCGCGCCGCATCTCCTGCAGCGCCGCGAGCCGGGCGGCCTCCACCAGCGTCACCTCGGCCATCTCAGGCGGCCTCCACGGCGCCGGAATCCTGCACATCCTCCCAGGCGACCGCCGCATCGGGCCATGGCGCGGCAAGCGCGGCGGCGCGCGCCTGGCTCATCTCCGCCCGCGCGTCGCCCTCGATCGCATCCAGCGTGCGCGGTGCGACGCCCTGTTCCAGCAGGTGCGCGCGCAGCCTCAGGATCGGCTCCTCGGCCCGCGCGGCCTCGACCTCCCCCACCTCGCGCCAGGCGGCGGGATCGGTGCTGGTGTGGCCCATCAGGCGGAAGGTCGTGGCGTGCAGCAGTCGCGGCCCGCCGCCGCCGCGCACCTCCGCGACCAGTCTCGCCGCTGCGGCATCCACGGCCAGCGCGTCGTTGCCATCCACCGGGACGGCCGGCACGCCGAGCGCCTCGGCCCGAGCGGCGACGCCCGGTCCGGCGGTGACGCTCTCCGCCCGGGTGAAGGCCGCGACGCCGTTGTCCTCGCAGACGAAGAGGACGGGCAGCCGATACAACGCCGCCCAGTTCAGCCCTTCCAGGAAGGGGCCCCGATTGATGGCGCCGTCGCCGAAGAAGCAGCAGACGATGGCGTCCGAGCCGAGCAGCCGCAGCCCCTGCGCCGCGCCGACCGCGATCGGGATCCCGCCCGCCACCACGCCGTTCGCACCCAGCATGCCGACCGAGAAATCGGCGATGTGCATCGACCCGCCCTTGCCGCGGCAATGCCCGCCGGCGCGACCGAGCAGTTCCTCCATCATCCCCGCGACGCCGGCGCCCTTGGCCAGGGCGTGGCCATGCCCGCGGTGGTTCGAGGTGATGCGGTCGTCGGGGCGGAGGTTCAGGCAGACGCCGGCCGCCACGCCCTCCTGGCCGATCGAGACATGCAGCGGTCCCGGAATCTCGCCGGCGCGGTGCGCCGCCAGCGCCGTCTCCTCGAAGGCACGGATGCGGCACATCGTGCCGTAGAGCGCAAGCAACCTCGCCCGGTTGTCACCGCCGGCGTTCATCCTGCCGTTCCCCTAAACCACCCCTCTTGCCGGGGGCTTGCCGAGCATGAGGCAGTGGGCGAGGGAATCAAGACGGGAGGAGCCTGAATGTCGGACGGGCCGCTGGTGCTCGACAGCGTGACGCATCTGCCGGCGGATGCCGGCGGCCGGGTGGCGCTGTGCGCGAGCCATGGCGGCATCTACGCCGCCTGGTACGCCGCGCGGCGCGGCGTCTCCGCCATGATCCTGCACGATGCGGGGATCGGCCGGGAGCGGGCGGGCGTGGGCGGCCTCGACTGGCTCGCCGCGCGCGGTCTGCCCGCCGTGGCCGTCTGCCATCGCAGCGCGCGCATCGGCGACGGCGCCGACATGTTGGCGCGCGGCCGCCTCTCCACCGTCAATGCGCCGGCCGCTGCGCTCGGGATCGAGGTGGGGATGCCGGCGGCCGACGCGCTGTCCCGCCTCGCCGCGGCGCCGCCCGCCGCGCCGACGATCGCCGACGACATGGACGAGGCGCGGCGGGACATCGCGGCCCATCACGGCATCCGCGTGGTCGCGCTGGACTCGAACGGCCTCGTCGGGCCCGAGGATGCCGGCCATGTCGTCGTCACCGGCTCGCATGGCGGCCTGCTCGGCGGCCGGCCCGAGACCGCGGTGAAGGCGCCCGTCCTGGCCGCGATCTACAACGACGCCGGGATCGGCGCCGACGATGCCGGCATCTCCCGCCTGCCGGCGCTCGAGGCGCGCGGCATCGCCGGCGCCTGCGTCTCCTGCTTCTCGGCCCGCATCGGCGATGCGATGAGCACTTGGCAGGACGGCTTCGTCTCCGCCCTCAATCCGACCGCCGCCGCGCGCGGCGGGCGCATCGGCCAATCGGCGCGCGACTTCGTCGCCGCCCTGCTGGAGCACGCCTGAATGTCCTCGAACGCCACGCGCCGCATGACCGGCGGCCAGGCCCTGGCCGAGATGCTCAAGCTGCACGAGTCCGGGCCGATGTTCGGCATGGGCGGGTTCCAGCTTCTTCCGTTCTACGAGGCGTGCCGCGCGCTCGGCGTGAAGCACATGCTGATCAACGACGAGCGCTGCGGCGCCTTCGCGGCCGACGCCTTTTCCCGAGTGACCAACAAGCCGGGGCTGGTGGACGGCACGCTCGGGCCGGGCGCGACCAACCTCGCCACCGGGCTGGCCGAGGCCTTCAACGCCGGCATGCCGATGATCGCCATCATCGGCGACGCCAACCGCCAGCATGCCTGGAAGAACATGACGCAGGAGGCGCGGCAGTTCGACGTGCTGCGCCCGCTGGTGAAGGAGGCGATCCGCGTCGAGGTCATCTCCCGCATCCCGGAGCACCTGCGCCGCGCCTTCGCGGTCGCCACCTCCGGCCGCCCCGGCCCGGTGCTGGTCGCCGTGCCGGAGGATATCGCGCATGGCGAGCATGATTTCGACGCGGGCGACTTCTGGGTGGACCCCGGCACGCTCCGCGCGCAGGCGCGGCGGATGCGCCCCGACGCCGGCGACCTGTCGCGCGCCGCGGCGCTGCTCGCCAAGGCCGAGCGCCCGCTGATCCTGGCCGGCGGCGGCATCCACATCAGCGAGGCGCAGGACGCGCTGACCCGCTTCGCCGAGGCGCAGGGCATCCCCGTCGCGCACACCATGTCCGGCAAGGGCGCCATCGCCTGCACCCATGCCCTCTCGGCCGGCGTCTTCGGTCGCTACTCGCGCATCGCCAATGATCTGGTCGCCATGGCGGACTGCCTGCTGGTGGTCGGCTGCAAGCTCGGCGAGATCGCGACCAAGCGGTTCACCCTGATGCCCTCGGGCGTGCCGTTGATCCATCTCGACGTGCTGCCCGAGGAGATCGGCCGCACCACGCGCACCGATGTCGCGCTGGCCGGCGATGCGCGCGCGACGCTCGAGGAGCTTGCCGCGGCGCTGCGCTACGGCGGGGCGCGCGCTGCCTCCCGCGCCGGCTGGTGCGCCGAGGTGCCGAAGCGCATGGCCGCCTGGCGCGAGGGCGCGCGGGAGCGGCTGGAATCGGTCGAGAGCCCGATCAATGTCGGCCGCCTGCTCGGCGAGCTGAACAAGGTCATGCCGGAAGACGCCGTGCTGGTCGCCGATGGCGGCTTCGCCGCGCATTGGGGGGCGCTGTTCTTCGACACCAAGCGGCTCGGCCGCGGCTTCGTCGCCGATCGGGGCTTCGCTTCCATCGGCTACGGCGTGCCGGGCGGCATCGGCGCGCAGCTCGGCGTCGGCGCCGGGCGCCGGGTCGTCTCGCTGACCGGCGATGGCGGCTTCAACATGTCGATGGGCGAGCTGGAGACGGCGCGCCGCGCCGGCGCGCCCTTCGTCTGCTGCATCTTCAACAACGCCGCGTCGGGCTACGTGAAGGCGCTGCAGCACGCGGTCTATGGGCCGGGGAACTACCAGTCCTCCGACCTGGTCGAGATGGACTACGCCGCCGTGGCCAAGGCGATGGGCTGCCACGGCATCCGTGTCACCGACCCGGAGAAGCTGAACGCCGCGCTGCGCGAAGGGCTCGCCAACACCGACACGCCGACGATCCTCGACATCGTCGTCACCCGCGACCCGGCACGCATGCTGCCGGCCGCCGACAACCGCACGCTCAAGGTCCAGAAAGGCGACAGGCCCGTCTGATGCCAGGCATCGCGACCGCCTCCAACCTCGGCCGGCTGCTGACACACACCGCGCGCCGCCTGCCAGGCGCGCCGGCGCTGGTCTGGCGCGACCGGACATGGAGCTTCGCCGAACTCGACGGCCGCGTGGACCGGCTCGCCGCGGCGCTGCGCGGGCTCGGCGTGGCGAAAGGCGACCGCGTCCTCGTGCATTCCCGCAACTCGAACCGCATGTTCGAGAGCATGTGGGCCTGCTTCAAGGCCGGCGCCGTCTGGGTGCCGACCAACTTCCGGCTCACGCCGGCCGAGGTCGCGTACCTCGGGGCCTCCTCGCGCGCCGTCGTCATGCTGCGCGATGCCGGCTTCCGCGGCCATGCGGAGGCGGTGCGCGCCGCCTCGCCGCATCTGCGCCACGTCGTCGCCTGGGACGACCGCCAGCCCGACGAACTGGATTACGAGACGCTGCTCGCCGCCAACGCGCCCACGCTGCCGGACCAGGAAGCCGATGTCGCCTACGACGATCCCTGCTGGTTCTTCTACACCTCCGGCACCACCGGCCGGCCCAAGGCGGCGGTGCTGACGCATGGCCAGATGGGCTTCGTCGTCACCAACCACCTGGCCGATCTGCTGCCCGGCACGACGGAGCGCGACGCCTCACTCGTCGTGGCACCTCTCTCGCATGGCGCGGGCATCCACCAACTCACCCAGGTCACGCGCGGCGCGGCCACGATCCTGACCTCGGGCGAGAAGCTCGACCCCGAAGAGGCCTGGGCGCTGGTGGAGCGGCATCGCGTGGCGAACATGTTCACCGTTCCGACCATCCTGACCGCGCTGGTCCGCCACCCGGCCGTGGACGCGCATGACCATTCCAGCCTGCGCCACGTCATCTATGCCGGCGCCCCGATGTACGAGGCCGACCAGGCAGAGGCGCTTGCGAAGCTCGGCCCCTGCCTCGTGCAGTATTTCGGCCTCGGCGAGGTGACCGGGAACATCACGGTCCTGCGCCCCGACCAGCACACGCCCGAGAACGCCGGAAGCTGCGGCGTCCCCCGTACCGGGATGGAGGTCGCGATCCTCGCCGAGGACGGCACGCGCCTGCCGCCCGGCGAGGTCGGCGAGATCTGCGTGCGCGGCCCCGCCGTCTTCGCCGGCTACTTCGAGAACGAGGAGGCGAACCGCAAGGCCTTCGCCGGCGGCTGGTTCCACACCGGCGACCTGGGCCGCATGGATCCGCGCGGCTTCCTCTGGATCACCGGCCGCGCCTCGGACATGTACATCTCCGGCGGGTCGAACGTGTACCCACGCGAGGCGGAGGAGGCGATCCTGACGCATCCCGCCATCGCCGAATGCGCCGTGGTCGGCCTGCCGCATCCGAAATGGGGCGAGGCGGGCGTCGCCTGCGTCGTTGCGCGCGAGGGCATGGCGGTGGACGAGGCCGCGGTGCTCGCGCATCTCAAGGACCGCATCGCCCGCTACAAGCAGCCGCTGCGCGTCGTGGTCTGGGACGCGCTGCCGAAATCCGGCTACGGCAAGGTGCCGAAGACGCTGGTCAGGGCGCGTCTGGCCGAGGAGGGCATCGCGTTCTAGCCTGCGCCGCGAAGGAGCCCGCCATGTCCGCCACCCTCTTCGCCAATGCCCGCATCCTCGACGGCACCCACGACCAGGCGGTGGAGGGCCATGTCCTGGTCGAGCACGGGCGGATCAAGGAGGTCTCCGACAAACCCATCGCAGCCGCCTCCGCGCGCCGCGTGGACCTTGCGGGCCGGACGCTCATGCCCGGGCTGATCGACGCGCATGTGCATGTCATCGCCTCCGAGGTGAACCTCGCCCGCCACGCGCTGCTGCCCGATGCGCTCGTCGCCTTCCGCGCCGCGCGGATCATGCACGGCATGCTGATGCGCGGCTTCACCACCATCCGCGACCTCGGCGGCGCGACGCAGGGCCTGCGCGCCGCGCGGGAGGAAGGGCATTTCGACGCGCCGCGCATGGTGCTCTGCGGCAAGGCGATCTCCTCCACCGGCGGCCACAGCGACGGCCGTGGCCGCTGGGACACCCGCGACAACCACTGGGCCGAACAGCGCCTCGGCGCGCTGGGCCGCATCGCCGACGGCGTGGACGCGGTGCGTCGCGCCTGCCGCGAGGAGATCAAGGGCGGCGCCGACTACATCAAGATCATGGCCAATGGCGGCGTCGCCTCGCCCACCGACCCGATCGCCTTCCTCGGCTACAGCAAGGACGAGATCCGCGCCGCGGTCGAGGAAGCCGCGATGGCGCAGACCTACGTCGCCGCGCATCTCTACACCGACGAGGCGATCGGCCGCGCCGTGGAATGTGGCGTCCGCAGCCTCGAGCATTGCAACCTGATCGAGGAGCCGACGGCACGGAAGGCGGCCGAGGCCGGCGCCATCGCCTGCCCGACGCTGGTCACCTACCAGGCGCTGAAGGACGAGGGCGCGAGCCTCGGCCTGCCGCCGGAATCCGTCGCCAAGATCGACACGGTCCGGCTGCGCGGCCTGGAAAGCCTCGACATCATGCGCCGCGCCGGCCTGACCATGGCCTTCGGCACCGACCTGCTCGGCGAGATGCACCGCCACCAGTCCGAGGAATTCGTCATCCGCGGCCGCGTGCTGCCTGCCATCGAGGTCATCCGCAGCACGACGATGCATGCGGCCAAGCTGCTGCGGATGGAAGGCCAGGTCGGCGTCGTCGCGCCGGGCGCGCATGGCGACCTGATCGTGGTGGAGGGCGACCCGCTGAAGGACCTCTCCCTGCTGACGGGGCAGGGGAAGCACATCTCCGCCATCATGCTCGCCGGCCGCTTCGTGAAGGAAGCGTTCTGACTGCGACCGCCCGGGCGAGGACGACCTCGCGGCTCAGTCCTTGCCCGCGTGGCGCGACACCGTCGCGCGCTCGCCGAGGATGCCGCGCGGCCGCAGCACGAGGATCGCGGCGATCATCACGCCGATCAGCACGACCTGCAGAGCCGCGCCGCGCGCCTGCTCGGCCGCCGGCAGCACCTCGCGGATCAGGTTCCCGCTGACGCTCCAGATCGCCCAGACGAGGAAGGCGCCGAGCACCGCGCCGGCATTGTTCCCCGACCCGCCTACGATCAGCATCGCCCAGATCTGGAAGGTCAGAATCGGCAGGAAATCCTCCGGCGCGATGTAGCCGACGAAATGCGCGTAGAGCGCGCCGGCCAGCCCCATCAGCATGCAGCCGATGACGAAGCTCTGCAGCCGGAACGCGGCGGCGCGCTTGCCGAGCGAGGCGGCGGCCAGCTCGTCCTCGCGGATCGCGCGCAGCACGCGGCCCCAGGGGCTCGCCACCAGCCGTTCCAGCGCCCACCACGCGAGCCCCAGCACCAGCGCGACGAGGCCGAGATAGGCCAGGTTCCAGACGAAGCCGGTGCCGAGTGCCTCCACGAAGGGGCGCGGGATGGACTGGATGCCGAAGGGACCGCCGGTCAGCCCCTGCGCGTTGGTGGCGACGAGCTGGATCACCACCGCGATGCCGAAGGTGGTGATTGCCAGGTAGTCCTCGCGCAGCCGGAGCGCGGCGACCGCGACGACGAAGGCCGCGACGCCCGAGAGCAGCATCGCGCCGAGCCAGCCCACCAGGATCGGCAGCCCGAAGCCGCCGAAGCGCTCCGGTTCCGGCGGGCCGGTGAGGATGGCGGAGGCATAGGCGCCGACCGCGACGAAGCCCGCGACGCCGACGTTGAACAGCCCCGTGAACCCCCATTGCAGGTTCAGCCCCAGCGCCATCACCGCGAAGATCCCGGCGAAGACCATGAAGAAGGCGAGGTAGTTGAGGACGGGCAGGATCTCCATCAGGCGCGCGCCCCGAACAGCCCGTTCGGGCGCAGCAGCAGGATGCCGATCAGCACCGCGAAGGCGGTCGCGGCGCGATACTCGGCACCCACCAGCGGGACCGAGAGGCTCTCCGCCAGCCCGACGATGTAGCCGCCCACCACCGCGCCGCGCACGCTGCCGATGCCCCCCAGGATCGCCGCGGCGAAGAGCGGCAGCAGCAGGTCGAAGCCGAGCATCGGCCGGATCTGCAGCGTGATGCCGACGAAGACGCCCGCAATCGCGGCCAGCGCCGCGCCGATCACCCAGGTGGCCCGGATCACGCCTTCCACGTCCACGCCGGCCACGCGCGCCAGCGCCGGGTTCATCGCGGTGGCCCGCATCGCGCGCCCCAGCGTGGTGCGCGTCAGCAGCCATTGCAGCGCGAGCATCAGGACCAGCGTCAGCCCGATCACCAGCATCTGGTCTGGCGTGACGCGCAGCCCGCCCATCACGTCGCGCGGCACCAGCCGGATCGCGATCTGGATCTCGCGCGAATAGTATTCGGGCAGCGTGCCGTAGAGGAACTGCACCAGGTTGCGCAGCGCGAGTGCCGCGCCGAAGCTCGCGATCACCAGCGTGATGGCGTTGCCGCGGCGCAGCCGGCGGAACAGCAGCCAGTCCACCACCAGGGCGAGGATCGCCGTCAGCGCCGCCGCCAGCAGCATGGCGACGATCAGCTGCCATCCGAAACTGAACGGGCCGAGCGGCTCCATCACGCCGCCGCCCGTCACCGCCAGCACGAAGGCCAGCGTCGAGACGGCGAAATAGGCGCCCCAGGTCATGAACTCGCCTTGGCCGAAATTGGCGAAGCGCAGGATGGAGTAGGTCAGCGTCAGCCCCACCGCGCCCAGCGCGATGACGCTGCCCACCACCAGCCCGTCGGCGACCAGCTGCAGCATCAGGCGGCGGCTCCCAGATACAGCGCGGCCATGCGCGGGTCGTTCACCAGCTCCGCCGCCGGCCCTTCCAGCCTTTCGCGCCCTTCCACCAGCACCACCGCGCGGTCGGCGATGGCCAAGGCCGCCTTCACGTTCTGCTCCACCAGCAGGATGGTCACGCCGGTGTCGCGCACCGCCTTCAGCCGCTCGAACACCACGCCGACGAGCTTCGGCGAGAGCCCGGCGGATGGCTCGTCCAGCATCAGCACGGAGGGCGAGGCGACCAGCGCGCGCGCCACCGCCAGCATCTGCCGCTGGCCGCCGGAGAGCCGCCCGGCCTCGAGCTTCCGCTGCCGGTCGAGGTCCGGGAACAGCTCGAACATCCGGCCCAGGTCCAGGCGCCGCTTCCGCGCGACCAGGGCGCTCGCGAGCTGCAGGTTTTCCAGGACCGAGAGGTTGGCGAAGACGTTCTCCGTCTGCGGCACGAAGCCCAGCCCCTCATGCACCATCCGGTGCGCCGCCAGCCCCGTGATGTCGCGCCCCCCCAGCATGACGCGGCCCGACCAGACGGGAACGAGGCCCGCCGCGGCCTTGACCAGCGTGGACTTGCCGGCGCCGTTCGGCCCGAGCAGCGCCACGATCTCGCCCGGTGCCACGGACAGCGACGCGCCGCGCAGGATCGGCAGCCCGGGTTCGTAGCCGCCCTCGATCGCGGCCATCTCCAGCGCCGCCGTCATCCGAGATAGGCCTCCACCACGCGCGGGTCGTTCTTGACCTCTTCCGGCGAGCCCTCGAGCAGCAGCCTGCCCTGCGCCAGCACCATCACCGGCCGGCACAGAGTCATCACCAGGTCCATGTTGTGCTCGATGATCAGGAAGGTGATGCCGCGGGCGTTCAGCTCCGCGATCTTGCCCATGATGATCTCGAGCAGCGGCGGCGAGACGCCGGCGCCGGGTTCGTCCAGCAGGATCAGCCGCGGCTCCGCCACCAGCACGCGAGCCAGCTCCAGCAGTTTGCGCTGCCCGCCCGAGAGCACGCTCGCCGGCTGCGCCGCGAGCTTCGAGAGGCCGACGAAGTCGAGCCAATGCATCGCGCGCTCGCGGTTGCGCCTCTCCTCCGCCGCGACCGCGCCGGGGCTCAGCCAGTTCGTCCAGAACCGCTCGCCGCGCTGGCCGGTCGGCGCCAGCATGACGTTCTCCAGCACCGTCATGGCGGGGAAGGGGCGGGGGATCTGGAAGGTGCGCGCCAGGCCGCGGGCGAAGACCTGGTCGGGCCGCAGCCCCTCGATCCGATCTCCCGCCAGCGTCAGCGTGCCCGAATCGGGGGCGAGGCTCGCGGCGATCAGGTTGAACAGCGTCGTCTTGCCCGCGCCGTTCGGCCCGATCAGGCCGGTGATCGTGCCGCGCGCAAGGGTGAAGGAGACGCCGTCCACCACCGGCGGCCCCCCGAACGCCTTCGTCAGTCCCTGCGCAACCAGCACGCACGCATCCCCCGGCCTTGCTGCGAAAGGCCGCGCGCGCGCCGCAGCGTCAAGTCCCCCGCTTGCGCCGCGGCGCCGCGCCGCCGACAAATCGCTGGCGGGAGGGCGCGATGGACGAGGACGAATTCGACCTCTGGGACCTCAAGGTCGAGGTCGTGGCGCCGCCGGGCGCCAAGCTCTGGTGCGGTGCCGTGCCGGGGGATCATTTCGAGCTGCGCGGCGAGATGCTGCACCTGCCGCCGGGGCAGGGCTTCTCGATCTACTCGCTCGCCGCCGTGCTGCCGCTGCTCGCCGCCAAGCAGCGCCCGACGCATCCGATGGACTGGATGACCTCGGATGCCGAGGTCGCCTGCCCCGACCCGAACTGCCCGAGCCGCCTCCGCATCACCCGCACGCAGCTGCGCCGGTTCCGCCGCAGCGACACGACCGCGACGAAGGTTCCATGAGCGTCCCCACCTACGAGCTCGCCCCCGGCTACCGCATCTCCCGCCTCATCCGTGGCGGCTGGCAGCTCGCCGGCGGTCATGGCGAGATCGACATGCCGCGTGCCATCGCCGACATGCGGGCCTTCCTCGACGCCGGGGTCTCCACCTTCGACTGCGCCGACATCTACACCGGCGTCGAGGAGATCATCGGCGCCTTCCGCGACACGCTGTCGAAGGCCGAGCGGGCGCGGCTGCACGTCCACACCAAGTTCGTCCCCGACCTCTCCGTGCTCCACA
The DNA here is from genome assembly GCF_021864505.1 of Falsiroseomonas oryziterrae. Lineage (GTDB taxonomy): Bacteria > Pseudomonadota > Alphaproteobacteria > Acetobacterales > Acetobacteraceae > Falsiroseomonas > Falsiroseomonas oryziterrae. The sequence goes on along the minus strand of NZ_JAKJIB010000006.1, from coordinate 5,952 downwards.
CGCTCGACTTCGCGCAGGTCGAGCGGATCATCGACCGGTCGCTGCGGCGGCTGCGCGTGGATGCGCTCGACCTGGTGCAGTTCCACTGGTGGGACTACGCGTCCCCCGGACTGGTGGAGGCAGCGGGACACCTCGTCGAGCTCCGGCGGCGCGGCAAGATCCGGCATATCGGAGGCACGAACTTCGACACGCCGCACACCCGCCGCCTGCTCGACGCTCCCATCCCGCTGGTCTCCATGCAGGTCCAGTATTCGCTGCTGGACAGGCGCGTCGCCGGTCCCCTGTCGCAGCTCTGCGCCCGCAGCCATCTCCGCTTCCTCTGCTACGGCACGGTCGCGGGCGGCTTCCTGTCCGCGCGCTGGCTCGGCCAGCCCGACCCGGCCGAGCCGCTGCCGAACCGCAGCCTGGTCAAGTACCGGCTCATCATCGAGGAGTTCGGCGGCTGGAATGCCTTCCAGGCCCTGCTCCGGCTGCTGGACGGGATCGCGCGCAAGCATGGCGTCTCCATCACCGCCGTCGCGACGCGCTGGGTGCTGGACCAGCCGCATGTCGCCGCCGCCATCGTGGGCGCGCGCTACGCCGAGCACCTGCCGGACAACCTCTCGGTGTTCAGCTTCTCGCTCGACGATGCCGACCGCGCCGCGATCGCCGCGTTGCTGGCGCAGCACCCCGGCCCGCAGGGCGACTTCTACGCGCTGGAGCGCGACCGGCACGGCCCGCATGGCCGCATCATGAAGTACGAGCTGAACCGTGACTGATCCTGCCACCACCTGCGCGGCCGAGATCGTCGCGGCTTGCCGCGCGGAGATCATCGCGCTGCATCAGGTCTTCGAGCGCGCCCTGGGCGCGCCGGGCGAGGATGCCTCGGCCCGGTTCGAGGCCGCCTTCGCCCCCGGCTTTGCCATGGTGATGCCGAACGGCCGCCGCCTCGCCCGCGCCGAGGTGCTGGCCTTCCTGCGCGATGCACGCGGCGTCCGCGGCGAGGGCTTCCGCATCGCGATCGAGGATGTCGCGGTCCTGCACGCCGCACCGCCCCTCATGCTGATGCACTACGTCGAGCGGCAATGGGTCGGCGGCGCGGAGACAGCCCGCCGCGCCGCCGCCCTGTTCGACCTCTCGGGCCCGACCCCGCGCTGGCTCTTCGTCCAGGAGACCTGGATCACGCTGCCGCCCGCGTGACGCCCTGTTTACAACCCCCTGGCGCAGGGCGAGATTGCCGCCTTCACGTCCGGGATCGGGGGAGACCAACGATATGACCATGACGCGACGCACCGCGCTCGGCGCGGGCCTCGGCACGCTGGCGCTGCCCCTGGCGGGTGCCCAGGCGCAGCAGTTGGCGACCCACACCGTCGGCGTCGTCGTCTCCCTGACCGGCCCCGCGGGCCGCTTCGGCCAGGCCGCCGCCAAGTCCGTGGAGCTCGCCTTCAACGAGCTGAACGCCGCCGCCGGCGCGCAGGGCATCGCCGGCGGCCGCCTCGCCTTCGACCTGCGCGACGCGCAGTCCCAGGGCTCCGTCGCCGTCGACCAGGCGCGGCAGCTCGTGGATCTCCGCCGCGTACCGGCGATCATCGGCGGCATCATCAGCTCGGTCTCGATCCCGATCGTCACCAGCGTCACCGGCCCGGCAGGCGTCGTGCAGATCAGCCCCGCCTCCTCCTCGCCCACCCTCACGCGCCTTGCGGCCGAGGGGCAGACGCGCGGCTGGTTCTTCCGCACCATCACCTCCGACGCATTGCAGGGCACCGCCGCCGCGCGCTACGCGATGGACCAGGGCCTGCGGCGGCTGGCGATCATCCATGTCAACAACGACTTCGGCGTGAACATGGTGAACGAGTTCCGCCGCGCCTATCTCGCGCTCGGCGGCACCATCACCACCACCGTCCCCTACAACGAGCGCCAGGCGAGCTACGCGCCCGAGGTTACGCGTGCCATGGCGGGCGACCCGCCCGCGCTCTACCTCGTCTCCTACCCCGGCGACGGCACGACCATCGCGCGCACCTGGATCCAGCAGGGCGGCGCGCAGACCTTCCTGCTGAACGACGGCATGAACAGCGCCGACTTCATCCGCGACGTCGGCCCGCGCTTCCTCAACAACGCCTTCGGCACGTCGAGCGGCACCGTCAGCACGCCCTCCACCGAGTTCTTCGCGCAGGCCTATCCGGCGATGTCGGGCGGCTTCGGCGCCGGCGCGCCAGCGGCCGACCGCGCCTTCGACGCCGCGGCCATCATCGGCCTCGCCACCGCCCGTGCCGGCCGCTTCGAAGCCGGCCCGATCCGGGAGGCGATCCGCCAGGTGACCGGCCCGGGCGGCGAAGTGGTGCATGCCGGACCGCAGGGCTTCCGCCGCGCGCTCGAGTTGATCCGCGCCAACCAGCCGATCCGCTATGTCGGCGTGATCGGCCCGGTGGAGTTCGACCAGCACGGCGACATCACCGGCCCCTTCCGCAAGTGGCGCATCCAGAACGGCGAGATCACCACCGTCGGCCAGATGACCACCGAGGAAGTGCAGGCCGTGCAGCGCCAGCTTCCGCCGCGGTAAGTCGCGGCAGCCCCGCCTGCGCACCCATCTCCCTCTCCCGCCAAGCGGGGGAGAGTCGGGGTGGGGGTGATCACCTCGAAACGTCGCAGGACTGAATCAGCTCCATGCCCCACCCCCCGCGCATCGCCCTCGCCCCCGGCCTCGACATCCCCCGCATCGTCACCGGCCTCTGGCAGGTCGCCGACCAGGAGCGCGACGGCCGCACGCTGGACCACGCCGCCGCCGCCGCGACGCTCGCCGACTACGCCGCCGCCGGCTTCGACGCCTTCGACATGGCCGACCACTATGGCGGCGCCGAGGACATCGCCGGCCTGTTCCGCAAGCAGGGCGGGCAGGCCGCGCTCTTCACCAAATGGGTGCCGACGCCGGGCCCCATGACCCGCGACGTGGTGCGCGCCGGCGTTGGACGCAGCCTCGACCGCCTCGGCTCGATCCCCGAGATCATGCAGTTCCATTGGTGGAGCTTCCGCCACCCCGCCTGGCTCGACGCGCTGCGCGAGATGGCGGCGATGCGGGCCGAGGGCGCGCTGCAGCACATCGGCGTCACCAACTTCGACACCGACCATCTCCGCGTCGCCGTGCGCAACGGCGTGCCGGTGCTGACCAACCAACTCTCCTTCTCGCTGCTCGACCGCCGCGCCGCGGGCGACATGTCGGCCTTCTGCCTCGCCCACGGCGTCCGCATCCTCGCCTACGGCACGCTCGGCGGCGGCTTCCTGTCGGAGCGCTGGGTCGACCTCGACGAGCCCGCCGAGTCCGACATAGCCGACTGGTCGAAGATGAAGTACCGACGCTTCATCGGCGCGATGGGCGGCTGGGGCGTGTTCCAGCGCCTGCTGCGCGAGGTGCAGGCGATCGCGCGGCGCCACGGCGTCTCGGTCTCCAACGTCGCGACGCGGTGGGTCCTGGAGCATCCAGCGGTTGGCGCCGTGATCGTCGGCGCACGTCTGACCGAATCCGAGCATCGCGCCGACAACCTGCGCCTCTTCTCCTTCGCCCTCGACGAGGAGGACCGTGCGCGGATCGAGACGGCCTTGCATGGCAGCCGCCCGATCCCCGGTGATTGCGGCGACGAGTACCGCAAGCCGCCCTACCTGACGGCGGCCGGCGACCTCAGCCACCACCTGGACAGCCTGCCGAAGATCTACGGCACAACGGAGTTCCGCCCCGGACGCCTGCGGGTCGATTCCGGCAGCGTCTGGGAAGGCCTCTGCGGCTATTCGCGCGCGGTGCGCGTCGGAGACCGCATCCTGGTCAGCGGCACCACCGCGACTCACACGGACGGCTCCGTCGTCTGCCCCGGCGATCCCGGCGGGCAGGCGGTCTATATCCTCGACAAGATCGCCGCCGCGATCGAGGCGCTGGGTGGCACGATCGACGACGTGGTGCAGACCCGCATCTGGCTGCGCGACGCGAACCACTGGGAGCCGGTCGGCCGCGTGCATGGCCGTGTCTTCGCGACCGCCCGTCCCGCCAACACGTTGGTGGAGGTCGGGCGTCTGGTGGGCGACTATCTCGTGGAAATCGAAGCCGAGGCGATCGTGGGGTGACGGCATGCGATGACCGCAGGGCGCAGCAGGCGTAGCCTGCGAGCACCGGAGGTCTGAATCGCATGCCTGGTGTTCTCCCGGAGGACCGCCTCCCGCACGCGCCGCTGCCGCTTCGCCCGAAGCTGACCTGGCCGGGCGGCGTGCGGATCGCCGTCTGGGTCTGTCCCAACATCGAGCACTACGAATGGATGCCGGCCGCGATCCGCCAGCGCGATCCCTGGCCGCGCACGCCGCATCCCGACGTGCTCTCCTATTCGCTCAAGGACTACGGCAACCGCGCCGGCGTCTGGCGCGTGATGGAGGTGCTGGACGCGCACGGCATCCGCGGCTCCACCTCCTTCTCCATGGCCGTCGGCGACATGTTCCCCGAGGTGCTGGACGCGATGCTCGCCCGCGACTGGGACGTGTTCAGCCACGGCCTCTACAACACCCGCTATCATTGGGGCCTGTCTGAGGACGAGGAACGCGCGGAGATCGCCGCCAGCGTGGACGCCTGGCGCCGCCTGACGGGGCGGCAGCTGCGCGGCTGGTTCTCGCCCGCCGGCTCCAACACGCTCGCCACGCCCGACCTCGTGGCGGAGGCCGGGATCTCCTACCTCTGCGACCTCTACCACGACGACCAGCCGACGCCGGTCCGCGTGCGCTCCGGCCGCCTCGTCTCGCTGCCTTACCAGATGGACCTGAACGACGCGGTGGCGATCGCCGCTGGCGCCATGGAGGGCGAGGAGTTCGCGCAGTCCGCGCGCGACGCCTTCGACACGCTCTACGCGGAAGGCGAGGCGCAGCCGCGCGTCTTCTGCCTCGCGCTGCATCCCTACATCATCGGCCGCCCTCACCGGATCCGTTGGCTGGACGAGATCCTGGCCTATCTGCGTCGCCACGACGGCGTCTGGTTCGCGACCGGCGCCGAGATGGCCGACTGGTATCTCGCCCACCACCACGACGCAGCGCTCGGCCGATGATCGCACGCGGCCCCGACCACGCGATCCACCCCTTCGCGCCGCATCCAACGCGGCAGGATTTTCACTGGCCCGGCGGCAAGCGCGTCGCCGCCTACATCCTGCTGCACATCGAGCACACCGAGATCGCCCCGCCCGCAGACGCCCATCGCGACCCGCGCTTCCGCGGCGCCTTCTTCACCGGCACGCCCGACTGGCACAGCTGGTCCTATCGCGACTACGGCAACCGTATCGGTGCCTGGCGCGTGCTCGACCTCCTCGACACGCTGAAGCTCCCGGCGAGCGTCGCCGTCAACATCCTCGCCGCGCAGCGCCACCCCGAACTCGTCGCCGCCTGCGCGGCGCGCGGCTTCGAGCCCGTCGCGCATGGCATCTCGGCCAGCCGCATGATCACCGCGCGCATGACCGAGGCCGAGGAGCGCGTGCATATCGAGCAGGCGCGCGACGAACTGGGGAAGATCTGGCCCGGCGCGACGGGCTGGCTCGGCCAGGACCACGGCGCGACGGAGCGGACCACGCGACTGCTGCGCGAGGCCGGCTTCGGCTACGGCCTCGACTGGGCGAATGACGACGAGCCCTGTCTCCACGCTTCCGGCCTGCTCGCGCTGCCGCCGCCTGCGGAGCTCGACGACGTCCAGACGCTCTGGCTGCGCCGCGTGCCGGTCACGCGTTGGCCCGCGGTGATCCGCGATGCGCTGGATCGGTTGCTGGCGGAGTCGCGCGGCGGGCGCGTGCTCGGCCTCGGCGTGCATCCCTGGATGCTCGGCGCCCCGCACCGCGTGCGGTACCTGCGCGAGGCGCTGGAGGATGTGGCCGCGCGCGCCGACTTGCTTGTCGCGACCGCCGGCGACCTTGCCGCGCATGCGCGGGCCGCCCTGCTGGGCGCCCCGGCCCGCGCCGGCGC
>NZ_JAKJIB010000599.1 GCF_021864505.1 Falsiroseomonas oryziterrae | reverse complement strand
CGGCACGGCCTCGAACTGCGCGCCGCAGGCGGCGCATTGCAGCAGGCGCGGCCCGCTGGCGAGCAGCTCATCGGGGATTTCGTAGGCGGCGGCGCAGGCCGGGCAGGCGACACGCATGGGACGCATGTGGCGCGCCCCCGGGCATGCGTCCACCCGCGACGGCATCCCACGCCTGTGAAGGCCCCTCGACGCGCGCCGCCGGGCGGGGCATCCATCGCGCATGGTCCGCTTCGAGGCGGTCGGGCTGCGCTACCAGGGCGGCGGTCCCCATCGCGGGGAGTGGGGCCCGGAGGCGCTGGCCGACGTCACCTTCGCTCTGCCCCGTGGGTCCTTCACCTGGCTGCTCGGCCCGTCGGGGGCCGGCAAGTCGTCGGTGCTGCGGCTGATGCATCTGGCGCTGCGGCCGACGCGCGGCGAGGTGGAGGTGCTCGGCACCCGCACCGCGAAGGCGCCGCGCGCCGCGCTGCCGGCGCTGCGGCGGCGGATCGGCGTGGTGTTCCAGGACTTCCGGCTGCTGCCCTACCTGTCGGCATTCGACAACGTCGCCCTGCCGCTGCGGCTGGCGGGCCGGCCGGAGGCGCAGATCCGCGCCGATGTGGGCGAGATCCTGCGCTGGGTGGGGCTGGAGGCGAAGGCGCAGTCCTCGCCCCTCGAATTGTCGGGCGGCGAGCAGCAGCGCATCTGCATCGCGCGCGCCGTGGTGCACCGGCCGGAGCTGGTGGTGGCGGACGAGCCGACCGGGAACCTCGATTCGCGCCAGGCGCGGCGGCTGCTCGCGCTGCTCGGCGAGATGAACCGGCTCGGCACCACGGTGGTGGTGGCGACGCATGACGAGGATCTGGTGTCGCGGTTCCCTGCTCCCGCGCTCTACCTGCATGGCGGCCGGCTGCACGATCCGGACAATGCGCGCGCGGTCTACGCGCTGGACGACCTGTGATGCGCGGCGGGGGGTGCGGCGGTGGCTAGCCGGCGGCGCTATTCGCGCGATCCGCTCGGGCTGCGGCGCGCGCTGTCGGGCTGGCTGCTGCCGGGCCTGGTCGCGGCGATGGCGCTGCTCGCCGCACTCGCGGCGGCAGGCGCGCAGGGCGCCGCGGCGCTGGGGGAACGCTGGCAGCGC
>NZ_JAKJIB010000598.1 GCF_021864505.1 Falsiroseomonas oryziterrae | reverse complement strand
GCCCGCGACCTCGGCGGGCGGCAACGGGGCCCGCAGGCCGCGCTGCCGCGCCAGCGCGGCCGCCATCGGGGCCTGACCGGCGCCGAGCAGCGCAAGGCTGCCCGTGAGGGCCTCGGGGCCCAGACTCGTGCAGAGGTCGGGCAGGACGCCGAGGCTCTGGACCGGCCAGCCGGACGGGGCGACCACCTGCGACCAGGTGACCAGCAACTCGGCCTCGTTGGGTAGCTGCGCGACGAGCTGGATCAGCCCCTTGCCCATCGTCGAGCTGCCGACCAGCACGGCGCGGCCGCGCTCGGCCAGCGCCATGGCGACGATCTCCGCGGCGGAGGCGGTCCTGCCGTCCACCAGCACCACCAGCGGCCGAGCCTCCGCCAGGTCGCGGCCCCCGGCCAGGTAGCGCCGGCTCGCATTTGGGTGCCGGCCCTCCGTCCGGGCCACCTCGCCGTCGTCGAGGAAGAGATCGGCGACGCTGACCGCCTGGCCGAGCAGCCCGCCGCGGTTGCCGCGCAGGTCGAGGACGACGCCCCGCGGCGGACGCGCCGCGAAGGCATCCGCCAGCACCGCGGTGAGCCGCCGCTCGGTCAGCACGGTGAAGCCGCTGAGGCGGATCCAGAGAATGTCGTGGCGCCGCTCGGCGGTCACGGTCTCGGGCACCACCAGCGCGCGCACCAGCGTGACGTCGCGCGGCCGGGTGCCGCGCGAGAGGGTCAGCGTGACCGGGGAGCCTTCCGGCCCTTCGAGGAGCGAGGCGGCAAGGCCCGGGTCGCGCCCACTCAGCGGCTTGCCGTCCACCGCCAGCAGCCGTTCCCAGGGGCGAATGCCGGCGCGGGCCGCGGGCCCGCCGGGCGTCACCGAACTGACCGCGAGGCCTTCGCCCTGCACGGCGATGCGCAGGCCGAGGCCGGACTGCCCGACCCGCCCTTCCCGCGCCGTCCGCGCCTCCAGCGGCGTGACATAGCGGCTGTAGGGGTCGAGGTGGTTGAAGAGCTCCTCGAAGCCGGAGCCGATGACCCGCTCCGCCCCGGCGCGCCGCACCGCCGGCGACGCGCGCCAGGCCGCCTCGTAGAGCCGCCCGAGGGCCGCCGCCGTCATGGCCGCCGCGTCCGGACCGGGAGGGCGCACGTCAGA
>NZ_JAKJIB010000597.1 GCF_021864505.1 Falsiroseomonas oryziterrae | reverse complement strand
CGATCACCCCGGCCGCGTTGAGCGACAGCGTCGCTCCGAGCGCCGCGGGCACCGGCCCGGCCAGCGCATAGCCCACCGCGCCGAGCCCGGCCCCGAGCGCAGCGCCCCCCAACACCTGCGCCTTGTAGCGGTCGGTCAGCAGCCGCAACGCCGCGGCCGGGCAGACCAGCATCGCGACCACCAGGATCGAGCCCACCGCCTCGAAGGCCGCCACCGCCGCGGCGGCGACCATCAGCGCGAGCCCGAGCTCGATCCGCCGCGCCGGCAGGCCGAGCGCCTGCGCATAGGCCGGGTCGAAGCACACCAGCTGGATCGGCCGCCACAGCGCCGCAACCGCGACCGCGACCGCCAGCGCCACGCCGGCCATCAGGCCGAGCTGCCGCGGCAGTGTGGCGAGTGCGGCCGGGTCCAGCAGCGACGCGGCCGAGCGGCCCTCGGTCCAGACCAGCGTCTCGAGCTGGCCGAACAGCACGCAGTCGAGGTCGAGGTCCACGCTGCGCGCGCCGGTGACCTCCAGCAGCACGAGGCCAACGGCGAAGAAGGTGGTGAAGACCGCGCCGATCGCCGCGCCGGAATCGAGTCGCGCCGCCTTCTGCACCACCGCGATCAGCGCCACCGCCGCCAGCCCTGCGAGCATCGCGCCGACCAGCATCGGCAGCCCCGCCCGCGCCCCGGTCACGGCGAAGCCGAGCACGATGCCCGGCAGCACGGCGTGGGAGAGCGCGTCGCCCACCAGCGACTCGCGCCGCAGCACGAGGAAGGAACCGAGCAGCCCGCAGGTCCCGCCCGCCAGCACGGCGGCCAGCAGCGGCGGCAGGTCGAGCATGAGGAAGTCCTGCAGCGTCACCGGCCGCCTCCCAGCACATGCGGGCTCGCCGGCAGGGCGGACGGCTCCGGCAGCAGCCGCGCCGCCATCTCCGGCGGCAAGCCGTGTTCCACCAGGTCGGCCAGCCGGTCCGCGGAGGCGATGTCGGCGGCACCCGCGGCCAACAGGTGGTGCTCCACCGCACGATGCGCGCGCACCGCCCGCCGCGCCGCCGTCGCGCCGGCCGGCGTCAGGTGCACATGTCCCTCGGCGCGCGCGACCAGGCCGCGCAGCGCGAGCCACATGGCAAGCCGGCGCGCCTTGCCCACGCG
>NZ_JAKJIB010000596.1 GCF_021864505.1 Falsiroseomonas oryziterrae | reverse complement strand
GCGAGCGGCGCGGCGCGGCCGAGCAGCGCCTCGGCCTCGGCGAAGCGGCCCTGGTTGGAGATGTTGAGCGCGAGGCGCACCATCGGCCCGAAGCTGTCCGGGTTGCCGGTGCCGAGCAGGCGTTCCTGCAGGGTCAGCGCCGCGCGATAGGCGGTCTCGGCGGCGGCGAAGCGCTCGGCCTGGTTGGCGTCGCGGCCGACCGACATGAGCTGCTCGAAGCGTGCGACGTCGTTGGCGCCGAAGGCCTCGCGCGAGAGGCGGGCGGCGAGCAGATCGAGCGAGGCGGAGGGCGGCAGCGGGCCGTCCGGCTGCACGAGGCCGGCGAGCACGCCGATCGCGCGTTCGGTCGCCGGGATGGCCGGCAGGACGCCCTCGGCTTGGAAGGCGCGGCCATTCGCCGTCGTCACCAGCGCGAAGGAGGGCCAGCCGCCATTGCGGCGCCGGCATTGCAGCAGCGCCGCGGGCTGGCCGCCCAGCACCGCCGTGGTCTGCGGCGCGTCGCAGGCGAGGCGTCCGGCGAAGTTCGCGGCGGCGCTATCCGCCAGCTGCGGGATCGGCGCGGGCGCGACCTCGCGGATGCGCGCGCTGGGCGCCTCCCATTCGCCGCACAGCACCTCGGCGCCGGAGCCGGAGCGGACCATGCGGCAGGGCTCGCCGCGGGCATTGCTGCCGATGGCGACGACACTCGCCGCCGTCGTGGAGGCACCGCCGGGCACATAGGCCTCGGGCGGCGGCGCGGTGCAGGCGGCGAGCGCGAGCAGCAGCAGCGTGGCGGGCGCGCGCATCAATAGTCTCCCCCGCGGATGTCGGGCGGCGCGAGGTCGTCCTCCTCGCGCCGGTCGCGCGCCGGGCGCAACGCGATCTCGGGCGTCGGCGGACGTATCTGCTCGGCCATCGCCGTCGTGTTGAGCGGATCGAGCACGCCCGCGATCTCGATCGGGTTGGCGAAGAGGAAGGGGATCGGCGGCACGCCGCAGAACGCCACGCCGATCGCGCAGCCGTTGAAGGTGAAGTCGTTCGCCTGCGGGGGCGGGTCGCCGAGCAGGACGCCCTGCGCCGTCGCGCGGCGCCCGAGCGCGGCGGCGGCGGGACCGGGCGTGCCGGCGATGGTGCCGGTCAGCACGGCGCCGCGCCCGCC
>NZ_JAKJIB010000595.1 GCF_021864505.1 Falsiroseomonas oryziterrae | reverse complement strand
GCCCGGCCGGCGGCGGTGCCGCGCCAGCCGCCGCGCCGCCTGCCCGGCCAGGGCGCGGCGCGTCCAGCGCGGCCGTGGCAGCACGGCGATCGGCGTTTCCCTCGCCAGCCTGTCCCACCCGGCCCAACGCGGCAGTTGCACCAGATTGTCGGCGCCGATGACGAAGACGAAGCGGGCGCGCGGGAAGCGCCGCCGCAGGCCGCGCAGCGTGTCCAGCGTGAAGATGGTGCCGAGCGAGCGCTCGATGTCGGTCGCGCGGATCCGCCGCCCGTCGGCCACCGCACGGGCCGAGGCCAGCCGCTGCGCCAGCGGCGCCATCCCTGCGCGCGGCTTCAGCGGATTGCCCGGCGAGACCATCAGCCAGACCTCGTCGAGGCGCAGCGCGCGGCGCACCGCCTCCGCCACGTGGCGATGGCCGTCATGCGCCGGGTTGAAGCTGCCGCCGAGCAGCCCGATCCGCCGCCGCCGCCGGTCGCCGCGCGGGTTCAGGGTCATTGCAGCCGGACGCCCACCTGCACCGGCGCCGCGGCCAGTCCCGCATAGGTCGCGGTGAACTCGCCCGGCACCGCCGGCACGGCGGGCACCAGGCCGGCGATCGCGACGTGGTCGCCCGCATGCAGCCGCCGCCCCTGCTCCTTCAGGTCGCGCACCAGCCAGGCGAGCGCCGCGAGCGGATGCCCCGGCCCGGCGGCGCCGGTTCCCTGCGCCAGCGGCCCGGTGCCGTCGGACAGCGTGATCGCCACCTCGCCAAGTGCGCGTGCGAAGCCGGGCGTGGCCTCTGCCCGGATCGGCTCGCCCAGCACGCCGAGCCGCGTGCCGAGATTGACCGAGAGCCTGAGCGCCGGCGACCAGGGCGCGGCCGGGCCGTGCACCAGGTCGGGCAGCTCGAGGAAGGGCAGCACCGCCTCGACATGGCGCAGGAGGACAAGCGGGTCGTCGCCGGCCTCGTTCACGCCCTCGTCGCCGATGCGGAGCACGAGGCCGGGCGCCAGCATCGGCACGATGCCGAACCGCGCGGGCAAGGCGGGCGCGGCGCCGGAAGGGAAGGTCTCGCGCGCGCGCTCGCGCAGCGTGCCGAAGAACAGCGCGCCGGCGACAGGGGGCGGGGGCGGGGCGGCGGGGCCGACCTTCCAGGCGACCTGGAGGCCCC
>NZ_JAKJIB010000594.1 GCF_021864505.1 Falsiroseomonas oryziterrae | reverse complement strand
CGCGCGCTGGCCGAGGTGACGGCGACCGCCGCACCGCCCGCGCCCGCCACGCCGCCGCCCGCCCAGGCCGCGGCCGAGACCAACCTCACCCTCGAAGCCGTCGAGGTCGAGGGCGGCCCGACCGTGCCGGCCAACTGGACGCTCGTCGCGCTCGCCGACCCGCCGCGCCAGCTGATCTCCAACAGCGGCGCCCCGCGCCCGAACCTCCGCGTCCCGGCCGGGCGCTACGAGGTGCAGGTCCGCGCCGGCACCGCGCGGCTGGCCGAGCGCTTCGACACCTCGGGCGCGCAGATGACGCATCGCGTCGTGCTCAACATCGGCACGCTGCGCCCGGTCGGCGCACTCGCGCCCGGCGCGCCGCCGCGCGGCGGCAACTGGACCGTCTGGGCCGACGAGGTGCCGGGCTTCCGGGCCGGCGAGCAGGTGCTGACCTCGGGCGCCGCCGAGCCGTCCATGCGCCTGACCCAGGGCAGCTACCGCATCCGCTTCCAGGCCGGCGAGGCGACGGCCGAGACCGAGGTCTTCGTCCCCGCCGGCCAGGCCGTGCAGGCTCGGCTCGATCTCGGGGCCGGCGAGGTGACGCTGAATGCGCTGCGCGCCGGCGGCGCCGTCGCGGTCCAGGGCTGGGAGGTGCGGCGACCCGGGCAGGCTCGTCCCGTCGCGACCTCCGGCGCGAGCCGTGCGCGCTTCGTGCTACCGGCCGGCGAGTGGCTGGTGCGCGTTCGCGTGGAGAACGCATGGCACGAGATGCCGCTCGCGCTCGCGGCGGGCCAGACCGCCGATGTCATCCTCGCAGTTCCGTGATCCCGTCCCCGGAGGGTTGAACTCCGCCGCCTCGCGGTCTCACCTCTGGGCCATGCGCCGCGCCCTGCTCGCCCTTGCCGCCTCGCTCACCGCCTTCGCCGCGCAGGCGCAGGACACGGTGCTCGTCCTCGACGCCTCGAACTCGATGACGACTCGGCTCGATGGTCGTGCACGCCTCGACGTCCTGCGCGAGGCGACCGCCGGTCTCGGCGCTGCGCTGCCGCCGGCGGCGCGCGTCGGGCTGATGGCCTTCGGCCACCGGAGGGCCGCCGACTGCGCCGACATCGAGCTCCTTGCCGCACCCGGCCGGAGTGACCCGCCGGCCTTCGCCAGCGCGGCGTCGCTGGTCGCGCGTGGCCGCTCGCCGCT
>NZ_JAKJIB010000593.1 GCF_021864505.1 Falsiroseomonas oryziterrae | reverse complement strand
GCACCGGACGCGGGCGGCCGATCCGCACCTGGCGGTCCAGCACGCGCGCGGCGAGTTCGCGCACGCCGATCAGCTGCGACCCGCCGCCGGTCAGCACGACGCGCGTGCCGGCCTCCTTCGCGACGCCGGCCTGTTCCAGCCGGTCGCGCACGAACTCGAAGGTCTCCTCGAGCCGCGGGCGGATGATGTTGACGACCATCGCACGCGGGATGCGGGCGATGTGGTCCTCGTCCTCGCCCACCAGCGGGATGGGCAGCATCTCGCGCTCGTCGTCGGCCGCCGACAGCGCGCCACCATGCAGCGTCTTCAGTCGCTCGGCGTGGTTGATCGGCGTCGAGAGCACACGGGCCAGGTCGTTGGTCACCTGCCAGCCGCCGACCGGCACCTGGCTCGTGTGGATCAGCTGCCCTTCGGCGAAGACGGCGATCGAGGTCGTGCCGCCGCCCATGTCGACGACCGTCGCGCCGATCCGCTTCTCGTCCTCGACCAGCGTGGCGAGGCCGGCGGCGAAGGGGGCGGAGACCAGTTCCTCCACCTCGAGGTCGCAGCGCGCAAGGCAGGTCCCGAGGTTGCGCAAGGACGCCTGCGACGCATCGACCAGGTGGACGCGCGCGCCGAGCGTGTCGCAGACCATGCCGCGCGGATCCTCGACGCCCGGGGTCTCGTCCACGGTGAAGGACACCGGCGCGCCATGCACGGTCTCGCGCCCTTCCTCATGGCCGCGGCGGCGGCCCTCCGCCAGGATCGCGCGCAGGTCGGCATCCGTCACCGCGCGGCCGCCGATCGGCCATTGCAGGTGCAGCAGCCGCGATTCCGGCTGGCCGCAGGAGAGGTTGACGATCGCGCCCGAGAGCTGCGTGTCCGACATCTCCTCGGCCTGGCCGACGGCGGCACGGATCGCGCGCTCGGCCTCCTCGAGGTCGACGATGGAGCCGCCCTTCACGCCGCGTCCGCGCTGCCAGCCGAAGCCGAGCACGCGCGGCTCGCCGTCGCCCTCGATCCGGGCGACGAGGCAGACCGTCTTGGTGGTGCCGATGTCGAGAACGCCGAAGGCGCCGGAGCGCGCGCCGCGGCGCCGCCGCTCGGGGCCGCCCTCGACCGGGACGGGCAGGCGGGAGAGCGCGTTCATCCGCGGGTCCCCTGCTGCGCCGGGCGGCGCTGCGGCGCCTGCGCGGGCGTG
>NZ_JAKJIB010000592.1 GCF_021864505.1 Falsiroseomonas oryziterrae | reverse complement strand
GCGATCGGCGCGCGCGTGGCGATGACGGCGGGCACGCCGGCCAAGCGCGCCTTCCTGCGCGCGGCCGGCGCCGACCTCGTGCTCGACAGCCGCGGCGACTTCGCCGGCGCGCTGCGCACGGCATGGCCGGACGGCGTGGATGTCGTGCTGAACAGCCTCGCCGGCGAGGCGATGGAGCGGTCGCTGCAGCTCACGAAACCCTTCGGGCGCTTCGTCGAGCTCGGCAAGCGCGACTTCGTGGAGAACCGGCGCGCCCCGCTGCGCCCCCTTCGGCGCAACGCGACGTATTTCGCGGTGGATGTGGACGAGCTGCCGCGCGCGCGGCCAGCGCTGGCGTCGCAGCTTCTGGCGCGCATCGCGCAGCGGCTGCGCGAGGGCGCGATCCGCCCGCTGCCCTTCGCCGCCTTCGCGCCGGCGGAGGTGGAGGCGGCGTTCCGCACGCTCCAGGCCTCGGCCCATATCGGCAAGCTGGTGATCCGCCCGCCCGCGCCGGCCGAAGGCGTGGCGGCCTCGCCGTGGCGCCCGTCGCAGGATCGCGTGGTGGTCGTCACCGGTGGCACGCGCGGCTTCGGGCTGGAATGCGCGCGCTGGCTGGCGCGGCAGGGCGTGCGGCATCTCGCGCTGCTCGGCCGGCGCGGGATGGAGGATGCGGCGGCGCTGCGCGAGCTCGCGGCGCTCGGCGCGCAGGCCGCCGTGCATGGCTGCGACGTCGCGGATGCGGAAGCTCTGGCTGTGACGCTGGCGAAAATCCGGGCGGGGCGGGAGATCGGCGGCGTGGTGCATGCGGCCGGCGTGCTGGACGACGGCGCGGCGATCGCGATGGACGCGGCGCGCTTCCGGGGCGTGCTGGCGCCGAAACTCGACGCGGCCGAGGCGCTGGACCGGCTGACGGAGCGCGATCCGCTCTCGCTCTTCCTGCTGTTCGGCTCGGCGACGGTCGCCTTCGGCAATCCGGGCCAGGCGAACTACGTCGCGGCGAATGCGGGGCTGGAGGCGTTGGCGCGGCGGCGGCGCGCGGCGGGGCGGCCCGCGCTCTGCGTCGCCTTCGGGCCGATCGCCGATGCGGGCATGCTGGCCGCCGACGATGCGAAGGCGCAGGCGCTGCGGCGCCGCATGGGCGTCGAGGCGATGACGGCCGAGGCGGCGCTGGATGCGCTGCCGGCGCTGC
The DNA here is from genome assembly GCF_021864505.1 of Falsiroseomonas oryziterrae. GTDB lineage: Bacteria > Pseudomonadota > Alphaproteobacteria > Acetobacterales > Acetobacteraceae > Falsiroseomonas > Falsiroseomonas oryziterrae. The sequence goes on along the minus strand of NZ_JAKJIB010000592.1, from coordinate 23 downwards.
TCGCCGCGCCCGATCCGGTCGCG
>NZ_JAKJIB010000591.1 GCF_021864505.1 Falsiroseomonas oryziterrae | reverse complement strand
CGGCGGCGCGCTGGCGCTGGCCATCGGCCTGGCGGGTGCGGCGCTGATCGCGCAGCGCCTGCTCGACCCGGTCGGGGCGCTCGTCGCGCGCGCGGAGGCCGTCGCCGCCGGCCGTGTCGAACAGGACCAGGCACCGCCGGTGCCGACCGCCGCCGTGGCGGAGTTCGAACGGCTGCGCCGCGCCGTGACGGATGCCGAAGCGGCGATGCGCCGCGTGCAGCGGATCGGGCGCGTCGGCGGCTTCGAGATCGACCTCCGCACCGGCGCCAACCAGCGCTCCGCCGAATACATGGCGGTGCAGGGTTGTGCGGCGCGCCCGACGCAGGAGAGCCACGCCGACTGGGTGCGTCGCCTGCATCCCGACGATCGGGAGCGCGCCGAGCGCCGCTTCCTCGATGCGGTGGCCGATGGCGCGCCGGACACCGAGTACGAGCAGGAATACCGCATCCTGACGCCCCAGGGCGAGGTGCGCTGGATCTATGCCCGTGCCGAGATCGAGCGCGACGCGGCTGGGCGCGCGCTGCGGATGGTCGGCGCGCATATGGACGTCACCGCGCTCAAATCCGCCGAGGCCGCGCTGCGCGACAGCGAGGCGCGGCTGCGCCTCGCGCTCGAGGCCGCGCAGCTCGGCGCCTGGGAGGTGGACTTGGTGAGCGGCCGCGCGGAGCGGACCGCGCGCGCGCTCGAGATCTTCGGCTTCGGGCCGGAGGAGCAAACCGCCGTCTACCCGTCCTGGCGGGATCGCATCCACCCGGAAGACCGGGCGCGCCTGGCCGAGCAGGTGGACGCGGTGCGCACGGGCAGGTCCGAGGGCTACCGGATCGAGTACCGCTTCCTGCGGCCGGACGGGACCTGGATCTGGATCGAGAGCCATGCCCGCGCGGCCGGCCTGGATGCGACGACGGGCCTGCCGACGCGGCTGATCGGCACCAGCCAGGACGTCACCGCGCGCCGCGAGGCGGAGGAGCGGCAAGCCGTGCTCATCCACGAGCTCGACCACCGGGCCAAGAACACGCTGGCCGTGGTGCAGGCCGCGCTGCGGCTGACGCCGCGCGCCGATGCCGAGGGCTTCGCGCAGGCCGTGGAGGGGCGCATCGGCGCGCTCGCGCGGGCGCACACCCTGCTGGCGCGCGCGCGCTGGCAAGGCTCGGAGCTGCGCGCCGTGGCGGAGGATGCGCTGGCGCCCTTCGTCGGCGG
>NZ_JAKJIB010000590.1 GCF_021864505.1 Falsiroseomonas oryziterrae | reverse complement strand
ACGGGATCGAGCATGCGGCGGAGGGCGACCTTGCTTCGCCCTTCGCCGCGGCGCTGGCCGAAGGCGGCCGGCTGACCGTGGCGCGCGCCGAGGGGCGCGCCACGCGCCTGCTGCCGCCGCCGCGCGCCGAGGCGGAGCGGCTGGTCGTCACCATCCGCACGACCGCGCTGCCAGTGCCGAGCGAAGCCGTCGTGCTCGCCCGCACCGGCGACGGCCGCACGCTGGACCGTGCGACCGTGCCGATTCCGGCGAATGCGACGGAGGCCGAGGCCGCGCTGCCGCTGCCGCTCGAGATCCGCAACCAGGTGGTGCGGCTCGATCTCGACGGCGTCACGGGCGCCAATGGCACGGTGCTGCTCGACGAGCGGTTCCGGCGCCGCCCCGTGGGCCTGATCGCCGGCGGGGAGGAAAGCGCGGCCGATGTCCCGCTGATCGGCGAGCTCTTCTATCTCGACCGCGCGCTGAGCCCCTTCGCCGAGCTGCGCCGCGGCCCCGTCGAGCAGTTGCTGCAGCGCCGCCTCTCGGTGCTCGTGCTCGCCGATCGTCCCGTCGCGGAGGGCCGCGAGGCGGAGCTGCTCACGCGCTGGATCAACGAGGGCGGGACGCTGGTGCGATTCGCCGGCGCGCGCGTGGCGGAAGCGCCCGATCCGCTGCTGCCGGTGCCGCTGCGCGCCGGCGAGCGGCAGATCGGCGGCGCGCTGTCCTGGGAACAGCCGCAGCGCCTCGCCCCCTTCCCGGAAGGCTCGCCCTTCGCGGGCCTCGCGCCCTCGCCCGAGGTGACGGTGGAGCGGCAGGTGCTGGCCGAGCCCTCCGCTCGGCTGACGGGGCGCACCTGGGCGCGGCTGGCCGACGGCACGCCGCTGGTCACGCAGGAAAGCCGCGGCGCGGGCCGCATCGTGCTGTTCCACGTCACCGCCAATGCCGACTGGTCGAACCTGCCGCTGTCGGGGCTCTTCGTGGACATGCTGCGGCGGATCGTCGCACTTTCGGCCGGCGTGACAGGCACGGACGGGGAGGCGCCGCTCGCGCCGCTCGAGACGCTGGACGGCTTCGGCCGGCTCGGCCCCCCGCAGCCCGGAGCGCAGCCCATCCCCGCCGCGCGCATCGGCGAGGAAGCGCCCAGCCCGCGCCATCCGCCCGGCTGGTACGGCACCGGGACCAGCGCGGCGGAAGCCGCGCAGCGACGCGCGCTGAACCTTGGCGCCGCCATCCCCG
>NZ_JAKJIB010000059.1 GCF_021864505.1 Falsiroseomonas oryziterrae | reverse complement strand
AGCGCGGAGGCCAGCTCCGCCGGGTCGATGCCGGCTGCGACCGGCGCAATGGCGGCGGTGGCGGCCGCGACCGCCTGCGCGCGCGCGGCGCGCCCGGCCTCGGTCAGGAACACCAGCTTGCCGCGCCCGTCGCGCGGGTCGGCACCGACTCGCACCAGGCCGCGTGCCTCGAGCTTCTGGATGGTGTTGGTCATCGCCGGCCGCTCCACCTGCACCGCGCGCGCGATGCGGGCGAGGCTGCGTCCGTCTCCCATCCGCGTCAGGTGGTTCAGCACGACGAAGTGGCTGGCGCGCAGCCCGTCGGGCAGGACGCGCTCCAGCCGGTTCCGTGCCAGGTGCTCGATGATCGAGACCTCGTTCAGCAGGGCGAAGAGCGGCGGGTCGCTGCTCTGCGTCGAAGTCTCGTCAGACGGCACGGATCCGGGTGTCCACCGGCCACCGGGGCGTCGGCGGCACGGCGGGAGCATAGCCGAGGCGGGCGAGCATCTGAACCTTCGCCCCATCCGGCGCCAGCGCGGCGTGCATCTCGGCATAGGGGCCGGCGACCTCGGGGAATTCCTGCAGCGCCTGGCTGAGCGGGTGGACCGAGAGCCCGGCGGCGGTCGCGGCCAGGTTCACCCGCAGCCAGTCGCGCCCGGCGGCGAGTTCCGCGCCGCGACCGCCGCCAGCGGTGAGCAGCCAGACATAGGCCGGCGTCGCGGCCAGCATCGGCGTGTAGCGCTCCACCATCACCCGGTAGCCGGGCCCGCCGGGCAGCATGGTCTCCCGGGTGATCTGGCCGGCGGCGACGCCTTCCTCGATGCCCGGTCCCCAGACGCTGATGCCGTCGGGGCTGGCGGCGACGCCGGCCCGGCCGAAGCGCATGCGGTTGACGCTTTCGAGATGCGCGGCCTCGGTCGCCGCCTCAATCTGCCAGCTGCGCCAGGCGATGTCGCGGATGCGCGCGACGCGATCGGGCGCGACGGTGCCGCCGAAGCGGACCGGGTCGCCGACCACGGCGCCGAGCGCGGCCAGCGCCTCCGGCGCGACGGGACGGGCCATGTCGTAGGGCCGCTTGGCGGAGCGACGCGCCGGCGCCGCGCGGAACAGCGGGTCCGAGGTGGCGCTGCCGGGCGGGCCGAAGCGCAGCAGGGCGACGGGGCGGCCATCCAGCCGCGGCTGCGGCTCGCCCTCCGGGAAGGGGGTGACCGTCACGGCGCGGCCTTCCTCGGCGGCGGCGTGGCGGCACAGCTCCACGAACGCGCCGAGGCCGATGGTGATCTGGCGGTCGAAGGGATCGGTCACCGGCAGCCGCCGGTCGAGGTCGCAGCGCAGCACGACGGTGTCGGGCGCGGCCGCCGGCAGCTCCGCGAGCCAGGGCTGGCGGTTGTGCGGGTTCGGCGCCAGCACCGCCCAGGACAGGGCGCGGATGCGCGGGTCCGGATGCGCCGCGGCGGCCGGCGCGTTCGCCCAGGGGGCCAGAGGGTCGCGGGCGAGCGGATCGGGGGTCGCGGCGCGCACCACCTGGCCGCCACGGCCGAGCGGCAGGACGGAGAGGGCACCCGCGCCGGCGGCGCGGAGGAGGAGACGGCGGGAGGGGGTCATCGGGCGGCCTTCATGTTCGACGTCGAAGTTTATAGTTTGATGTCGAACGTCATACAAGCGCCGGATCTGGGCGCATTGTCGATCCGCTCAGATGCCCGGGCTGTCCAGGAAGGCGCGCGTTTCCGCCACCGCGTCCTTCAGCCCGCAGCGGCGCACGATCACGCCATCGGGCAGACCGGCAAGCAGCCGCGACGGGCAGCGCGCATCGAGCAGCACGAAGACGCCCTTGTCGTCGGCACGCCGGATCAGCCGGCCGAAGGCCTGGCGCAGCCGGTGGCGCGCGATCGCGTCGTCATGCGCCTTGGGTCGTCCCTCGCTGAGGTGCAGGCGGCGCTCGCGGTGCAGGATGGTCGGGCGCGGCCAGGGCACGCGGTCGAAGACGATCAGCCGCAGGCTGCGCCCCGGCACGTCCACGCCGTCGCGCATCGCATCCGTGCCCAGCAGGCAGGCGGATTCCTCGGCGCGGAAGACATCCACCAGCGTGGCGTTGTCCATCGCGTCCACATGCTGCGCGTAGAGCGGGATGCCCGCCTCGGCGAGCGGCTCGGCGATGCGCGCCTGCACCTCGCGCAGCCGCCGCACCGCGGTGAAGAGCCCGAGGCCGCCGCCGCCCGCCGCCAGGAACAGCGCGCGATAGGCGCCGGCGATCTGGCCGAATTCCTCCCGCGCGACGTCGGTGACGACCAGCGCCCGCGTGCGCGCGCCGTAGTCGAAGGGCGACGGCACCGCGGCGCGGATCGCGGGCGCGGGCAGGTGGAGCATGCCGGTACGTGCCTCCGCGCCGTGCCACGCCAAGTCCGGGTCGTCCGACTCCTCGCCGGTGTCGCGCAACGTGGCGGAGGTGATCAGCACGCCATGCGCGGGTGCCGCGACCGTCGCCGCGAAGGGCTGCGTCGGGTCGAGGTGATGGCGGAACATGCCCGCATCCACATCGCGCCCCTCGCGCCGCTCCAGCGCGAACCAGTCCACCATCTCGGGCCGCGTACCGGGCGCCCGCGCTGGCTCACGCAGCGTGCGCAGCATCGCGCCCCAGGCCGTCAGCGGCATCAGCGCGCGGCGCTCGATCCCGCGCACCGCCGCCTCGATACGGATGCGGTCGCCGAGCTCGAGGTCGTCCTCGTCCTCCAGCCGCGCATTCAGCCGGTCGCGCAGCACGGCCAGCGGCGCCTGCAGCCGCGTGAAGGCCTCGGCCAGCGCTTCGGCAGCGGGCGCGACATCCCGGTTTAGCGGATGGATGTCGCATTCCGCGCCATAGCCCGCGTCGCTGTCCTGGATGCGCGCCAACACTTGGCGGCGCACCGCATGCAGGAAGGATTCGGCCGCGCCGCGCGGGTCGTTCTCCGCGATGCGGGACGGCCAGCCCATGCCGGGCAGCGCGCGCGCCGCCTGCAGCGCCTCCTCGAGCGGCATGAGTAGGTCGGGCCGATCGCCGATCAGCTCCTCCAGCCGCCGCGCGAGGCCGCGCGCGCGACTGCGCCCGCCCTCGGCGCCGAGCAGCCAGCGCCGCAGCTCCGCCGTCTCGGCGCCGGTCAGATCGGCGCTGAAGGCGGCGTCGGCGGCGTCGAACAGGTGGTGGCCCTCGTCGAACACCAGGCGCAGCGGCTTGCCGTCCTCGCCGCCGCCCAGCGCGGCCTGGATCATCACCAGCGCGTGGTTCGCCACCACCAGCGTCGCGCCGCGCGCGCGGCGGATCGAATGCTCGACGAAGCACGACTTGTAGTGCGGGCAGGCGGAGTGGATGCACTCGCCGCGGCGATCCGCCAGCGGCCAGACCGCGTGATGGCCGAACAGCTCCGACAGCCAGCCCGGGAAGTCGCCGCCCATCAGGTCGCCGTCGCGCGTCGCCAGCGCCCAGCGCGCGACGAGTGCGAGCGGCAGCAGCATCCCGGCCATCTGCGCCGCGCCGGTCTGCTCCTCCATGTTGAGGAGACACAGGTAGTTCTCGCGCCCCTTGCGCACCACGACGCGGCGCCGGCGCTCCGCCGGGTCGGGGTAGAGCCGCGCCGTCTCCTGGTCGATCTGGCGCTGCAGGTTGCGGGTGAAGGTGGAGATCCAGACCGGCGCACCGTTGCGCTCCGCCCAGAGCGAGGCGGGCGCGACATAGCCGAGCGTCTTGCCCGTGCCGGTGCCGGCCTCGGCCAGCACCAGGTTCGGCACGCCCTGTGCCTCGCGCGCCTGGAAGGCGCCGGCGGCGGCGGAAGCGTAGTCGGATTGCTGCGGGCGCTGTTCGGCATCCTCGCCCAGGATGTCGGCCAGCCGCCTGCGCGCCTCGGCCGGCGTGATGGGCTGGTGCGCGGGCGGCGGGGGCGGCGATTCCTCCTCCCATTCCGGCAGGCGGCGCCAGACCTTCAGCGCGTCGAGCGACGGCCGCGCATCCGGCTGGCCGAGTGCCGCGAGCACGGATTGCGCCCAGGGCCAGTGCAGCTCCGCGCCGAGCTTCGCCGCCAGCATCGCCGCGTCGCGGTTCAGCGGCGCGTTGCGCCCCGCGGCGAGGTGGCGGAGCAGGTCGGTGGCAAGCTCGGGCAGCAGGGCGGCCGCGGCCTCGTCATCCGCCGGCGCCTCGCGGTCGAGCGCGATGGCGAGGCCGCGCGGGGTCGGCGCGGCGGGCTGGGCGGGGCGGCAGAAGGCGAGCAGTTCCAGCAGGTCGCAAGCCGGCATTGGCGGCAGGCCGAGCCGCTTCCAGGTCGCCGGCGCGTGGACAAGCAGCGGCGGCGGCCCCTCGCGCAGCCGCCGGCCGATCTCGGCGGCCGGCAGGGCCAGGATCTCGCCGTCGGTGGTCAGCAGCGTCCCGCGCCCGAAACCCGCCACCAGCGCCGGGGCGTCGGGGAGCAGCAGTTGCGGCTGTCGGGCCGGGACGGCACCGGAGGCGCGCGGGCCGCTCATGCCGGGACGGTGCGGGCGGGGATCACCGGCTCAATCTGGCCCGGCGCAGCGTGCGAACAAAGAGGGAAACAATCGGCCCGGACAACCTGTCTGGACCCCCACCCCACCCCTCCCCCGCTGCGCGGGAGAGGGTGCCAGCGCGCAGCGCTGGCGGGTGGGGGTCTCGTCAGGCCGCCGCCTTGGCCTTCAGCGCCGGCACGCGCTCGGCGATCTGCACGGCGTTGAGCGCGGCGCCCTTCAGTAGCTGGTCGCCGCAGACGAAGAGGTCGAGCCCGTGGTCGCCGAACACCAGGTTCCGGCGGATGCGGCCGACCTCGCAATCGTCCTGGCCCGTCGCCGTCAGCGGCATCGGGTAGAGCTTGTTGGCGACGTCATCCACCACCTTCACGCCCGGCGCCTTGCGCAGCACCTCGCGCGCGGCCTCCGGCGTGACGGGCTTCTCGGTCTCGATCGTGATCGCCTCGGCATGCACGCGCATGGTCGGGATGCGGACCGCGGTGCAGGACACGGGAAGGTCGGGCAGGCCCATGATCTTCCGCGTCTCCCAGACGACCTTCATCTCCTCCTTCGTGTAGCCGTTCGGCTGGAAGGCATCGATGTGGGGGATGACGTTGAAGGCGATCGGGTGGGCGAAGACCTCGTTCTGCGCCTTCGCACCTTCCACCAGCACGCGCTTCGTCTCGCGCTCGAGCTCCGCCATCCCCTCGGCGCCGGCGCCGGAGGTCGCCTGGTAGGTCGAGACGATCACGCGCTTGATGCCGAAGGCTGCGTGCAACGGGGCCAGCGCCACCACCGCGATCGCGGTCGTGCAGTTCGGGTTGGCGATCAGGCGGGCATTGCCGATGGCGCCGGCATTCACCTCCGGCACCACCAGCGGCACGTCGTCCTCCAGCCGGAAGGCGGAGGAGTTGTCCACCACCGTCACCCCGGCCGCGACCAGTGCCGGAGCGTGCTGCTTGGCGAAGTCCCCGCTGACGGCGAGCAGCGCGAGGTCGAGGTCCTTCGCCTTCTCCGGCGTGAACTCCTCGATCGTGATCTCGCCGAAGGGTGTGGCGACGCGGGTGCCCGCGCTGCGGCCTGAGGCGAAGAGGCGGAGTTTCGTCACCGGGAAGCGACGCCGCCCCAGGACCTCCACCAGCTCCTTCCCCACCGCACCGGTGGCGCCGATCACGCCGACACGCATCGCAGCCGAACTCCTCGTCAAAAGGCCGCGCACGCATAGCGCGGAACGCGGCCGCACACCAAGCGGCGAGCCATGCTCAATCCACCAGCCTCACCCGCCCTTCGTCGAGGTCGTACAGCCCGCCCACCACCGCGAGCCGCCCGGCCTCGACCGCCTCGGCGATGATGCGGGAGCGCGTCAGCAGGTGCTGGACCATGCGGCGGACATTCTCCTCCGCCGCCGCCCGCACCTTGTCCCCGCCCCGATGCCGGCAGGCGGCGATGGCTGAAGGGAGGATGGGCGCGATCATCGCTTCCATCGCGCCGGGCAGCCGCGCATCCTCCTCGACCACCGCGATGGCGGCCTCCACCGCCCCGCAGCGCTCATGGCCCATCACGCCGATCAGCGCCACGCCGAGCTCCGCCACCGCGTATTCCAGGCTGCCGGTCGCCGCCGCATCGGCCGTGTTGCCGGCGTTGCGCACGACGAAGAGGTCGCCGAGCCCGGCCGAGAACAGGATCTCCGGCGAAACGCGGCTGTCGGCGCAGCAGAGGAGTGCGGCATAAGGATGTTGCGCACCCGCCACCAGACGGTGGCTGCCGGGCTGTGTCAGGACCGGCGGCACGTCCCCGGCCAGGAAGCGGCGGTTGCCCTCGGCAAGTCGGGCCCTCGCCTCCCGCGGGGTGAGGCGGGCAAGGGTCGGCATGGCGGTCCTCCGGGGCCGAGGGTCGCGTGACCCGGCCGCCCAACCTATAAGGCCGGAAACGCCGCACCGAGGATCCCCCCGCACGATGTCCGACGCCGACTATGCCGTCGCCAAGGCCTGGCCCTTCGAGGAGGCCCGCAAGGTCGCCGCCCGGGTGCAGGCGGGGGGCAAAGGGGCGGCGCTGTTCGAGACCGGCTACGGCCCCTCCGGCCTGCCGCATATCGGCACCTTCGGCGAGGTCGCCCGCACCACCTGGGTGCGCAACGCCTTCACCCGCCTGACCGGCCTGCCCTCGCGCCTGGTGGCGTTCAGCGACGACATGGACGGGCTGCGCAAGGTCCCGGACAACGTGCCGAACAAGGAGATGCTGGCGAGCCATCTCGGCAAGCCGGTCACCGCCATCCCCGACCCCTTCGGCACGCATGAAAGTTTCGGGCACCACAACAACGCCCGGCTGCGCGCCTTCCTCGACCAGTTCGGCTTCGAGTACGAGTTCGCGTCGTCCTCCGACTACTACAAGTCGGGTCGCTTCGACGCCGCGCTGCTGGTGATGGCGGAGAAGCACGAGCAGGTGCGGAACGTGATCCTGCCGACGCTTGGCCCCGACCGTCGCGCCACCTACTCGCCCTTCCTGCCGATCCACCCGAAGACCGGCGTTGTGATGCAGGTGCCGATGGAGGAGGTGAACCCGGCGAAGGACGAGCTGGTCTGGCGCGATCCCGCCACCGGCGAGCGCTTCGCGACGCGGATCACCGGCGGCCATTGCAAGGCGCAGTGGAAGGCCGACTGGGCGCTGCGCTGGTACGCGCTCGGCGTCGATTACGAGATGTCGGGCAAGGACCTGATCGATTCCGTGAAGCTCTCGGGCGCGATCTGCCGCGTGCTCGGCGCCGAGCCGCCGATCGGCTTCACCTACGAGCTGTTCCTCGACGAGCAGGGCACCAAGATCAGCAAGTCGAAGGGCAACGGCCTCTCGATCGAGGAATGGCTGCACTACGCGCCGCCCGAGAGCCTCGCGCAGTTCATGTACAACCAGCCGGGCCGCGCGAAGCGGCTCTTCTTCGACGTGATCCCGCGCGCGACGGACGAGTATCTGCAGAACCTGGACCGGCTGCGCGCCGCGCCCTCGCCCGACAACCCGGCCTGGCACATCCATGCCGGCGCGACCAACGACCCGGGCTCGCCGATCTCCTTCACCATGCTGCTGAACCTGGCCAGCGTCATCAACGCCGACAACGCGGAGATGCTGTGGGGCTTCCTGCGCCGCTACGCGCCCGACGTGACGCCGGAAAGCCATCCGCTCGTCGCGCGGCTGGTGGAGCGCGCGGTCGCCTACTACCGCGACCGCGTCGTGCCGGAGAAGCAGCACCGCGCCGCGACGCCGGCCGAGGCCGAGGCGATGCGCGCCCTCGTCGCCGCGCTGCGCAACAACGTGCAGGAGCTCGAGGCGCTGCCGGGCGACGAGCGGGCGAAGGCGATCCAGGACCTCGTCTACGACGCCGGCCGGCGCGAGCCCTTCCTCACGCCGGCGAAGGATGGCGGGCGCCCCGGCGTCTCCCGCGCCTGGTTCGACGCGCTCTACCAGGTGCTGCTCGGCCAGCCCGAGGGCCCCCGTTTCGGCGGCTTCGTCGCACTCTACGGCATCGCGGGCACCATTGGCCTGATCGAGGGGGCGCTGGAGCGCGACGCCGCGCCGGCATGAGGGCCTTGCTGCCCTACCTGAAGAAATACGGCATGACGGCCTTCGGGCTCGTCCTGCTCGTCGCCGCCATCTACGTGGTGCAGAAGGAATTCCGCACCCTTTCGGTCGCCGACATCCGCAACGCGCTGTCGGAGATCCCGAACGCGACGCTCTGGAAGGCCGCCGGCTGGACGCTGCTGGCTTACGCGGTCCTCACCATCTACGACCGGCTCGGCAGCGTCTATGCGGGGCATCCCGTCAGCTACGGCCGCACCTCGCTCGCGTCGTTCTGCGCCTACACGCTGGCCCACAACCTCGGCTTCGCCGCCGTGTCGGGTGCTGCGGTGCGCTATCGCTTCTATGCCGCCTGGGGACTGCCGCCGCTCGCCATCGCGAAGGTCGTCGCCTTCACCAGCCTGACCTTCGGCCTGGGCGGCTTCGCGCTCGGCGGACTCGTGCTGGTGGTGGAGCCGGAGGTGGTGCCGGGCCTCGGCGACCACGTGCCACATTGGCTGATGCAGGGGCTCGGATTCGTCTGCTGGGGCATCGTGATCGCCTACATCACCATGTCGCGCATCCGCAGCCATGTGACGATCTTCGGCCACCGCGTGGACCTGCCGGGCTTCCGCATGGCGCTGGCGCAGACGCTGCTGGCCAGCGTGGACGTCGCGATCACCGCGATGATCTTCTACGCGCTGCTGCCGCCGGCCGAGGGGCTGACCTTCCTCCGCTTCCTCGGCATCTACATCGCCGCCTATCTCGCCGGCATCGCGGCGAGCCTGCCGGGCGGCATCGGCGTCTTCGACACCGCCATCCTGATCGGCTTGCAGCCCTGGCTGCCGGCCGCCGAGGTGGTGGGCGCGCTGCTCGTCTTCCGGCTCTACTACTACATCGTCCCGCTCTTCCTCGCCGGGATGCTCTTCGCCGGCTTCGAGGTCGCGCAGCGCCGTCACGTGCTGGCCCGCTTCTCCGCCGAGCAGCGCGTCGCCGACGCGCTCGAGGTGCCGGCGATCGCCGGCCTCGTCGGCCTCGGCGGCACGGTGCTGATCTTCCTCGGCGCGCTGCCGACGCGCGGCACGGCGATGTACGAATGGGCGGGCTACGAGGCGGCGGTCGCCTCGCACTTCGCGGCCTCGATCGTCGGCTCGCTGCTGCTGGTCGGGGCCTATGGGCTGCTGCGGCGCCTGACCATCGCCTGGGGCCTCGGCATCCTGCTGCTGCTGAACGGCGCGGTGATCTGCTGGCTGCGCGACGACCCGTGGTGGCTGACCGGCGCCTTCCTGCTGGTGGCAACGATCCTGGGCGCCATGCGCAGCGCCTTCTACCGGGATGCGCGTCTGATCCGCGAACCGCTGGAGCCCGGCACGCTGGTCCCGCTCGCCGCCGTGACGGTCTGCGCCATCCTGCTCGCGATGGTCAGCTATGGCGGCCGCGTCGGCGCCGAGAGCTGGGTGGAGGTCGTGTTCTCGCCGCTGGCGCCGGACAGCCTGCGCTTCACCGTCGGGCTGGCGGCGATCTTCCTGCTGGTTGGCGCCGCGCGGCTGCTGCGCCCGGTGAGGCTGCGCCCGCTGCCCTGGACCGAGGAGACGCGCGCGAAGCTGCGCCGCTTCGGCGCCGCGGTGCCCGCGCAGGCGGATGGCGCGGTGCTGGGCGAGGCCGGGCGCGCCGGCTTCGCCTTCGTCGAGCGCGACGGGATCTGGATGGCGCTCGGCGACCCGGTCGGCGAGGAGCGCGACCGCGTCAGCGCGATCTGGCGCTTCCGCGACATGTGCGACCGCGCCGGCGTGGACCCGGCCTTCTGGCGCGTCACGCCGGCCCTGCTGCGCATCTACGGCGACATCGGCCTCACCGCCTTCCCGCTCGGCCCGCCCGCGACGGGCGAGCCGCAGCGCTACCTCGCCTGCCGCGCCGAGAAGGATCTTGAGAAGCTGCTGGCGCTGCTGCCGCAGACGGAGCCGACGACCGGCGCGCGACGCTGAGCGTCCGGGGCGCGGCCGTAGCGCCTGCGCGGCCGCGTTCGGGTTTAGGATCTGCGCGAAGCCGCGGGCGGGGTCGGACCATGTCGCCGGGAACCATGCCGGACCGTGACTACGACGTGCGGGTCGCCACGCCGGCGGACCTGCCCGATATCCTGGCGCTGCAGCAGGCGAACCTCGTCGCGCATGGCGGCTCGCTCTCGGTGGCCTTCCCGGCCGCCTGGCTCGAGACGGTGGTGCGGGAGATGCCGGTGGTGATCGCGCGGCGCGACGGCGTGCTTGCCGGCTACCTCGTCGCGAGTTCCCGCGCCCATGCGCGCGGGCAGCCCCTCGTCGAGGCGAAGTTCGCCGCCTATCCCGCCGGCGCGGGCGCCTACAATGCCGGCCCGCTCTGCATCGCGGCGAGCGAGCGTGGCCGCGGACTTGCGCTGATGCTCATGAAAGAACAGCGCCGGCACCTGCCAGGGCGCGAAGGTGTGGCCTTCATCCGCGCCGACAACGCCGCATCACGCACCACGCATGCGAAGGCGGGCTACCGCGAGGTCGCCGCCTTCGAACATGGCGGCCTGTCCTACGTGGTGGTCGCGCGGCGAGGCTGAAGCCGCGCCGGCCGGTTCACTGGCTCGCCCAGACGATCCTGTGCATGAAGGCGAGCTCGTCCAGCCCGAACGAATATCCCGGATGTGCCGGGTTCAGGCTCGCCAGCTCCACGCGCCGCGCGCTCTGCCGCAGCAGCTCCTTCGCCATCACCTCGCCCTTGCGCGTGCGCACCACCACGCGGTCGCCGCGGCGCACCGGCGCGCCCGGGCTCACGATCACCACGTCGCCGTCGCGGAACACCGGCTCCATCGAATCGCCGCTGATCTCCAGCGCATAGGCGTGCGGATCGGGGACGTCCGGCACCGAGATCTCGTCCCAGCCCGCGCCGGCCGGATAGCCGCCATCGTCGAAGAAGCCCTGGCCGCCCGCCTGCGCCAGGCCGATAAGCGGGATGCGCCGCCCCGGCATCGCCTTGCGTGGCAGCGCCGGGGCGCCGGTGACGAGCGCGGCGAAGGCGTCGATGCCCGTCCCCGTCGCCGTCAGCACCTTCGCGACGCTTTCGGTGGACGGCCAGCGTGACCGGCCATCCGGCCCGGTGCGCTTCGACGGGTTGAAGGCGGTCGGATCCAGCCCCGCCTTGCGCGCCAGGCCCGAGGCGGACAGCCCGTTCTCGGCCGCCAGCGCGTCGATGGCCCGCCAGACATCCTCGTGCCGCATCATCCCTGAGCCCTCTCCCGGCCCGACTCGGCCCGGCCGAACCGTGGGCATCACATCCTAGGTTTCGAGTCGCGTGGCAATAGGACATTTTACCTTGCAACCGCAGGTATGAACAGCTAGCGTCCCAATGCTCTTGTTTTGTTCATGCCTGGAGGAAGGTCACGAATGCCCATCGCCCCCGGACGCGCGCCCGTCCTCGGCACCCTCGCCCGCGCCGAACCCTTCGCCAGCGCCGAGGAAGCCTGGTTCTGGACCATGGCCGCGCTCATCGCCCGCCAGGACGGCGCCCGCCTGTCCGCCGCGCGCGGCAGCGTCATCCGCCCCTGCGAGCCCGACGACGTGGTGAAGTGCCTCGACCGCCTCTACCGGCAGCGTCGGATCGAGCTTTCGCATGCGCGCATCCTGCGTCTCTGGGGCGAGCGCGGCACGGCGCCCAACCCGCGCATCCCGTCGGAGCGCGGCGACCTGCGCCTGTGGCGGGAAGCGATGGAGCGGCTCGATTTCCCGCTGCGCCAGAAGGGCATCGTCGCCGGCCCACCGCGCGGCCTCGCGCCCGAAGGCGCGGATATCCTGCCCTTCCCGGCACGCGGCGCATGACGCGGCTGGCGCATCGCCGGCTCGACGATGGTGGCCAGCGCGTCTGGATCGCCTTCGGCGGCGAGGCCGACCGGCCCTGGCTGCGCCCGCTGCGCCGCGGCTTCCGCCACTGCTTCGCGGCAGTGTCGGACGAGGCCGGCTGGACGGTGCTGGAGCCCTTGTCGGGCCGTCTCCTCGTCATGCGTCTGCCGGTCGCCGCCGCCTTCGACCTGCCCGGCTTCTACCGCCGCGCCGGGCTTTCGGTGCTGGGCCCCTTCGCGCCGGAGGATCCGGTGCCGCGCCGCCTGCCGCGCCTCGCCCCATTCACCTGCGTCGCGCTGTGCCGCGCGCTGCTGGGCCCCGGTGCCCCCTTCGCGCTCACCCCCTATGGGCTGTTCCGCGCCCTGGGCGGGCGGTCGCCGAAACGAGATCGCGTGATATAGGAAAAAAGTCTTGACATAGCCGCGCCGCCGCGGCACTCTCCCCAACGTCACGGGGCGAATTGCGCCCCGGGGCATCTCCTTCCCGGTCTCCCGAACTTCGAGGGCCCGTCCGCACCCCGGACGGGCCCTCGCCTTTTCGGCGCCGGGATCATCCCGATCGAAGGAGCCGCGCATGGGTGGCCTGTTCCGCGCGCCGAAGCCGGTGGTGATCGAAGCCCCGCCGCCAGCGGCCCAGGCCCAGTCCGTCGCGCAGATCGCCGCGCAATCCGACGCGGCGGCCGAGGAAGGCGGCCGCGATGCGCGCCTCCGCGCCATCGCCCGCGCTCGTCGGGGCCTGCCCGGCACCATCGCGACCGGCGAGCGCGGCGTCCTCGACCCGCTGCCCGCCTTCGTCACGCGCAAGACGCTGCTCGGCGAGTGACGCGCATGACCCCCGACGAGATCCTCTCGCGCCACGCCGCCGCGCTGGCGCGGCGCCGCACGCTCGAGCCGACCTGGCAGGATTGCTACGACCATGCGCTGCCCGCGCCGGGTGCCGCGCCGCTGTTCGACGCGACCGCCGCCGACGCCGCGGAACAGCTCGCCGCCTCGCTGCTGGCGGAGCTCGCGCCGCCCTGGTCGCGCTGGTTCGACCTCGCCCCGGCACGCGAGGGCGACGACGCTACCCTGGCGCAGCAGCTGCGCGACGCCGCGGCGACGCTGCAGGGCCATCTCGACCGCTCCAACTTCGCGCTCGAGCTGCACCAGGCCTTCCTCGACCTCGTCGTCGCCGGCACCGGCGTGGTGCTGGTGGAGGAAGCGCCGCCCGGCGAGTCCTCCGCGCTCCGCTTCCGCGCCATCCCGCTGCGCGACGCGGTGCTGGAGGAAGGCGCCTCGGGCCGCCTCGACACCGTCTTCCGCGCGCTTCGCCTGAGCGCCGATGCGGTGCGCGCCCGCTGGCCGCAGGCCGTCCTGCCGAAGCGCGACACGGACGCGACGCTGCGCGTGGTGGAGGCCGCCTGGCCGGATCCGCGCACCGGCCACCGCTTCGCCGCCGTGCTGGACGCCGAGGACGGCGCGCCGGTGCTGCTCGCCGAAGGCGCCTTCGCGGAGAACCCCTTCGTCGCCTTCCGCTGGCTGAAGCTGCCCGGCGAGACCTATGGCCGCGGCCCTGTCGCCAAGGCCCTGCCGGACATCCGCACCGCCAACAAGGTGGTGGAGCTGATCCTGAAGAACGCCTCCATCGCCGCGACCGGCATCTGGCTGGCGGAGGACGACGGCGTGCTGAACCCGGCGACGATCCGCCTGGTGCCCGGCGCGATCATCCCGAAGGCGCAGGGCTCGTCGGGCCTCACGCCGCTCGCCGCCCCCGGCAATTTCGACGTGTCGCAGATCGTGCTCGGCGATCTCCGCGCGCGCATCCGCAGCGCCCTGCTCGCCGACCGCATCGCGCCGACGGACAAGGCGCCGATGACCGCGACCGAGGTGCTGGAGCGTGGCGCCGCCGCCGCACGGCTGCTCGGCGCCACCTATGGCCGCCTGCAGTCGGAGTTGCTGACGCCGCTCGTCGCGCGCTGCCTCGCCATCCTGCGCCGCCGCGGCGAGATCCCGGCGATCCGCGTGGACGGGCGCGAGGCGCGGCTGACCTATGCGTCGCCGCTCGCCCGCGTGCAGGCGCGCGCGGACGCCGCCGACACGCTGCTGTTCCTGCAATCGGCCGGCGCGCTCGGTCCACAGGCGACGGCGACGCTCGACGCCGCCGCCGCGGCCCGCTGGCTCGCCCGCACGCTGAACGCGCCGGCCGAGATCCTTCGCCCTTCCGCATCCCCCAGCCAGGAGTAGCCCCGGCATGTCCGAGGACCTTCTCGACGTCAGCGCGCCGCAGGGCGCAGCGATCCCCGCCAAGTTCCGCGACCCCGAGACCGGCGCGCTGCGCGTCGAGGCGCTGCTGAAATCCTATCTCGAGCTCGAGCGCGCGCTGTCGCGTCGCACGGCGCCGCCCGCCGACGACGCCGACGAGGAGGAGCGTGCGCGCTGGCGCCGGCTGATCGGCGTGCCGGAGACGCCGGAGGGCTACGCGATCACGCCGCCGCACGAGCTGTGCGACTGCGACCCAGAGGTGAACCGCCGCCTGCATGCGGCCGGCTTCACGCCCGCCCAGGCGCAGCTCGTCTACGACCTGGCGGCGGAACGCCTGCTGCCGCTGATCGCGGAGGCCGCGGCCGAGTTCGAATGCGGCAAGCAGCGCGAACGCCTGCATGCCGAGTTCGGCGGCGAGGACCGCTTCCGGAGCCTGGCGCCGCAGATCGCCGCCTGGGGCCGCGCCAACCTGCCGGAGGCCGTCTTCGCCGCGCTCTCCACTACGGCGGAGGGCGTCTGCGCGATGCGCCGGATGATGGAGGCGAAGGAACCGCCGCTGTCGCGCGACGCCGCCGCCGACGCCGCGCCCGACGAGGCGGAGCTGCGCAAGATGATGCGCGACCCGCGCTACTGGCGTTCGCGCGAGCCCGACTTCGTGAAGCGCGTGACCGAGGGTTTCCGGCGCCTGGTCGGCGACTCCCGCGACTGAGTTCGCCTCGGCGCCTCCCGCTTCGGTCGAGGCGCCGATCGCCGCCGCGCGTGCTCCCCTCCGCGCGGCGGCCACGGGGCGGATGGTGACGGCTCGCCTCCCATCCGCCCCGACCACTTCGCCCGCCGCAACCCCACGGGGCCCGCGGGTCGCGCGCCGCTCCGCCCGGATCAACGGCGCATCGTCGCAACCGCATGACACAGGAGGGCACGCATGCCCGTCAGCACCCAGATCGATGCCGTCTTCACCAAGCAGTTCCAGGCCGAGGTGCACGAGGCCTACCAGCGCCACGGCTCCAAGCTGCGCCCGACGGTGCGCAGCAAGACCGGCGTGACCGGCAGCTCCACCTTCTTCCCGAAGGTCGGCAAGGGCACCGCCGCGGCCAAGTCGCGCCACGGCACCGTGCCGGTGATGAACCTCGACCACGCGCAGGTCGAATGCGTGCTGCAGGACTACTACGCCGGCGACTGGGTGGACCGGCTCGACGAGCTGAAGACCAACCTGGACGAGCGCCAGGTCATCGCCAATGCGGGGGCCTATGCCCTTGGCCGCAAGACCGACGAGCTGATCATCGCCGCGCTCGACACCGGCACGAAGGAAGCGCTCGGCACCGCCGCCGGCACCACCGACACGGACGGCCTCACCAAGGCGAAGGTGCTGCTGGCCTTCGAGATGCTGGGTGCGGCGGACGTGCCCGACGACGGCAACCGCTACGCGGTGGTCGGCTGGAAGCAGTGGAGCCAGCTGCTCGCAATCGACGAATTCGCCAGCGCCGAATATGTCGGCGACGACGCGCTGCCCTGGAAGGGCACGCAGGCGAAGCGCTGGCTCGGCGCGCTGTGGATGCCGCATTCCGGCCTGACCAAGGCGGGCGCGCTGCGCTACTGCTACTTCTACCACCGCACCGCCATCGGCCATGCGGCGGCCGCCGAGGTGCAGACCGACGTCACCTGGCACGGCGACCGCGCCGCGCATTTCGTCGCCAACATGATGAGCCAGGGCGCCGCGCTGGTGGACGACGCCGGCGTCGTGCGGATGCGCGCGGCGGAATAGTCCTGCGCATGCGCGCGGCCGAATAGCGTCCCTCACTCCCTCCCCCGTTTGCGGGGGAGGGTCGGGGTGGGGGTTCGTGACTCAAGCGCACCCTTATCCTCCACCCCCACCCAACCAGCCTACGCTCCG
>NZ_JAKJIB010000589.1 GCF_021864505.1 Falsiroseomonas oryziterrae | reverse complement strand
AGGACCATCTGCACGCCGGTCGGGCCGAGGCGCACGGCCAGCGCCAGCGCCATCTCGGTCCCGGCGGCGCCGGCGCCGACCACCGCGATCGTCCGCCCTGGCCGCGCCTCCGCCACCAGCGCATCGAGCCGCGGCAGCAGCGCATCGATCGGCTTGAGAGATGTCGCGTGCTCCGCGGCGCCCGGCACAGAGAGCTCCGGCGTTGCGCCGGTGTCGAGCGACAGCAGGTCGTAGGGCAGGGGCGCGCCACCGGCGCGATGCAGCAGCCGTGCCGACGGATCGAGCCCGGTCATGCTGTCCAGCACCAGTGACGCGCCGGCGCGCGCGGCGAGCGGCGCCACCGGGATCAGCGCCTGCTCCGGCCGATAGAGGCCCGCGGCAACGCCGGGCAGCATGCCCGAATAGGGCGAAGCCGCCTCCCGCGTCAGGAGAGTCACGCGCCATTCGGGCAGGGGGTCGCGCGCAAGGCGCCGGAGCACCTCGACATGCGCATGTCCGCCGCCGGCGAGGATCAGGTGTCGTTCGTCCGCCATCCGCCTCCCTAGATGGCGCGATCCGCCCGGCTGCGCGAGACTGCGGCGATGCGATCCTCCTCCGGCCCTGTTGCCACACGCTGGCCCGGGGTTGTCGCCGTGGTGCTGGCCGGAATCGCGGCGGCGGCGCAGGTCGGCAAGGTGCCGGCCGCGATGACGACGATCGGCGCCGAGTTCGGCCTGACGCTCTCCGCCGCCGCATTGCTCGTGGCGCTGTTCGCGCTGCTGACCGCGGTGGCGGGGCTCGCGATCGGACTCGCCGCCGCGCGGATTGGCGCACGCCGCGCCTTGCTCGTCGGACTCGCGGCGGGAACGGTGGCGGCCGTCGCGGCCACGCTCTCGCCGGCCAGCGGCCCGCTCATGCTCGCGCGCATCGCGGAGGGGGCGGGCTTCCTCCTCGTCACCGTCGCCGCGCCGGCCTTGATCGCCGCGATGGCGAGCGGTCGCGACCGCGCCTTCGCGATGGGGCTTTGGGGCACCTACATGCCGGCCGGTGTGGCGCTTGGCCTGCTCAGCGCGCCGCTGGTCGAGGCGGCCGGCTGGCGCGTCGCCTGGCTGGGCTGTGCTGCGTTGCTCGGCGCGGCGCTGCTCCTGTGCTGGCGGACCGTGCCGCCCGATGCGCCGGCGCCGCCAGGGCCGCGCCCGCGGGTGCGGGCCCAGATCGGCGACCTGATCGCGGCACGTCGCCCGCTG
>NZ_JAKJIB010000588.1 GCF_021864505.1 Falsiroseomonas oryziterrae | reverse complement strand
GGGGCGCTCCAGCCGGACTTGCGGCAGGCCGGCGGCGGCCAGCGCCGCATCCGCGCTCCCTGCCGCGCCGAGTGAGGCCTCCACCGCCACGCGGCGTGACGGCTCGATGAGCGTGCGCAGAGGAAGGCCGCGGCGCAGTGGCAGGGTCGGGCCGCACAGCCGGGCCAATTCGGGGTTCCAGGCGAGCAGGCGATCCGCGGCGTCGAGCAGCGCGAGGCCCGGCGCGGCCGCGTCGAGGACGGCGCGGAGCAGCGGCCCCACCTCGTCGCGCGGCGCCAGCAGGCGGTTGAGCAGCGCGGCAGGGCGCCAGCGGAGCTGTTGCTGCCTCGGGGCCATGGACAGCGGAGATGGTTGCTTTTTCGGACCTATTTATCAACCTGAAATTGACGATCGCGGTTCGCCGCCTGCCCCGCCCGGCGCCAGACGAAGGCGATGATCTCCGCCACGGCCTGGTAGTGCTCCGCCGGGATCTGGCGGCCGAGTTCGAGCCGGTGCAGCGCGCGCGCCAGGGGCGGGTTGGCGACGACCGGCACGCCGGCCGCCACGGCGGTGGCGCGGATCCGCGCGGCGAGTTCCTCGACACCCTTGGCGACGACCTTGGGGGCTGAGTCCCCTTCCTGGTAGGCGAGCGCGACGGCGTAGTGCGTCGGGTTGGTGACGACCACCGCGGCACGCGGCACCTCGGCCATCATGCGGCTGCGCGCCCGGCTTTCCCGACGCAGCCGGCGCTGCGCACGGATGGTGGGATCGCCCTCGGTCTCCTTCAGCTCGTCCCGCAGTTCCTGACGTGACATGCGAAGCTGGCGGAGATGGTTGAAGCGCACCCAGAGGAGGTCGAGCACCGCCACCGCCGCGAAGGCAGCAAGCGCGGCGCCAAGAAGGCGCGCGACATGACCCGATGCGGTCGCAAGCAGCCCTTCGGGCGGCGCATGCAGCGCGCGCTGCAACGCGGCCACGTCACCGGCCGCGAACCACAGCGCGAGCCCGACCATCGCAAGCTTGACGAGGCTCCGCACCAGATCCGCCAGCGCCTCGGCGCCGAACAGGCGCTTCAGGCCCGCCCAGGGGTTCACCTTGTCGAGCCGCGGCCGGAGCGGAACGGCAGAGACGAGCCCACGCGTCTGCAGCAGCGTCGCCACGCCGGCGCCGAGCGCCGCGGCGCCGGCGACGGGCAGCACCATCAGCACCGCGAGCCCGGCCAACGGCCAGCCCGCCTCCGCGATGCCGAGT
>NZ_JAKJIB010000587.1 GCF_021864505.1 Falsiroseomonas oryziterrae | reverse complement strand
TCGCGTACCAGACGATGCTGCAGCCAAGCAAGCGAAAGAAGAAGGAAGAGGCGAAGGCGGGCTGACGCCCGCCCCAGCGAAATCCCGGCGACAACGCTGCGCGTTGTCGCGGGGGCCCCGGATTGGCGCCGATCCTTCCGGCTCCGGTCCGCCTGCCTTGGCGAAGCCAAGGCAGGGCAGCGCGGGGCGGACGCGGAGAGCGGGCACGGGCCAACATCGCAACACAAGCCTGCCGGAAAGGGCTGCCCCGCAAGGGGCGGCCCTTTTCGTTTGGCGGGTGGCGGCGCAGGCTGCGGCCACGCGACGCGGGAGGATGGGCGATGGATCTGCGGCTGACGGGGAAGGTGGCGCTGGTGACGGGCGCCTCGGCCGGGCTGGGACGGGCCATCGCGACGATGCTGGCCGAGGAAGGCTGCCGGCTGGCGATCCTCGCACGGCGGCGGCACCTGCTGGAGGAGCTCGCCGCCACCCTGCCCGCCTCGGCCGAGCCGTTGATCGTGGTGGAGGACATCACCGCGGCGGGTGCCGCCGAGCGCACGCGCGACGCGGTGCTCGGGCATTTCGGGCGCTGCGACATCCTGGTGAACAATGCCGGCGGGAGCAGGCCGCAGACCGACCTCGGGCCGGAGGCGGTCTGGATGGAGTCGATGGAACTCAACTTCCACGCCGGGCGGCGGATGACGCACGCCTTCATCCCGGCGATGCAGGCCCAAAGGTTCGGGCGGATCGTGAACCTGACCGGGCAGGACGAGGTGCACAACATCAACGCCGCCAGCGCGCCGAACGGCGCGGTGCATATCTGGGCGAAGGCGCTGTCGCGCGTGCTGGGCCGCGACGGCATCACCGTGAACTGCGTGCCGCCGGGGCGCCTCCGCTCCGAGCAGATCGACCAGCGCATCCTGCCGACCGAGGAGGCGCGGCGCGCCTGGGCGGAGAAGGAGGTGCCGGTGGGCTATATCGGCGAGGCCGAGGATCTGGCGGTGCTGGTCGCGTTCCTGTGCTCGCCGCGGGCGCGCTACATCACGGGGCAGGTGGTGCATGTGGATGGCGGGACGCGGCGCTTTCCGCATTAGCTTTCCCCACGACGTTGCTGCGCGTCACGCCGGCGGCGCGCCTCGCAACAACGCCGCAGGGGCCCCATCGCCATCCCCACGACGTTGCTGCGCGTCGCGCCGGCGGCGCGCCTCGCAACAACGCCGCGGGGGCCCCGCATGGGTGCGTTTCCTGAGGTGATG
>NZ_JAKJIB010000586.1 GCF_021864505.1 Falsiroseomonas oryziterrae | reverse complement strand
AGATAAGCTAGAGACTGAAGTTCAGACGTGAGTTCTTCCGAACACGCCGGCAAGGGCGGCGCGGCTTCCGTCACGCCGAGCCCGGCGGCGAAGGCATTGGCGAAGCCGGCGCGGTTGCCGAGCGAGGGGTCGAGCAGCGTGAGGCCCTTGGCGCGCAGCTGGGCCGCCACCTCTTCCGCCACCCTGCCCTGGGCGGGGACGCGGTTGAGGGCGAGGGCGGCCGGCCGCTTCTCGGCCTTGGCGATGTCGAGCGTGGCGCCCATCGCCCAGAGGTCGGGCGCCGAGGGCTGCAGGGGCACGAGCACGAGGTCGGCGGCGCGGATCGCCACGCGCGCATCGGTGTCGTCATGCGGCGGCGTGTCGAGCAGGATCACGTCGTGGCTGCGCCGGTACTTGTCGGTCGCGCCGGGGACGCGCCAGCCGGACGGCGCCTCGAAGTCCAGGCGCTGCGCCTTCGCGTTCCCGCTGCGCTGCGCATGCCAGTAGGACAGCGTCTTCTGCGGATCGGTGTCGAGCAGGGCGACGCGCTCGCCGAGGCCGGCAAAGGCGGCGGCGAGGTTGGCGGCGAGGGTGGACTTGCCGGCGCCGCCCTTGCGCTGGGCGACCGCGACCACGAAAGCCATGGGAGCGACTCCGCACCGATTTGTGCGGTGCGAAATCTAGCAGCCGGAGCCGGGCCCTGCCTAACGGCCGGTGGTCGAGGCGTCGGGCCTTGCGCCGGGGCGCTCCGGGATCCGGTCGCGGCTGGTGGCGAAGCCCTCGGAGGCCGGGGGCTGCGAGGCGCCCGGGACGGGCGGCCCGCCCAGCACGCGGTGGTCGCCAGGCGGAGCGGTGCGGGGCGGATCGTCCGGGATGCGGTTCGGTTCGGCGCCGGTGCGGTCGGCGGCCTCGTTGGGCAGGGCGGTCGGCGGCGGCTGGGCGCTCAGCGCGGGCTGGTCCGGCCCGGCGCGGGTCTGCGCGAGCGCAAGGCCGGGCAGCAGGAGCAGGACGAGAAGGAGACGGGTCATGTGGTGGAAGCGCGCCGGGCAGCGCTAGGTTCTGAGCCATGGAGGAGCTGCTCACCCCGGCCGAGATGGCGCGCGCCGACGCCGCGGCGGTTGCCGGCGGCGTGCCGGGGACCGTCCTGATGGAGGCGGCGGGCCGCGCGGTGGCGCGCGCGGTCATGCGGCGCTTCCGGCCCGTCCGCACGCTGGTGCTGGCGGGTCCGGGCAACAATGGCGGCGACGGCTGGGTGGCGGCGCG
>NZ_JAKJIB010000585.1 GCF_021864505.1 Falsiroseomonas oryziterrae | reverse complement strand
CCCCGCCGCCATCCTCCGGCACCAGCGCGTGCAGCGCGCCGGGTGCGAGCACCAGCCGCGTGTCGGCGCCCGGCATGTCCACGAACAGCCCCCGCCCCAGCAGCGCCGGCCGCTCGCCAGCCAGGCGATCCAGCAGCGTCAGCGCCGCCAGCTCCAGCGCCGCCGGCTCGGCCAGCTTCGCGGCGAGCGGGCGCGCAAGCTCGGCCAGCCGCGCCGGGCCATCGGCCAGGCGCCAGGTCGGGAAGGCCTCGCGCAGCGCCGGTTCGGTCTCCTCCAGCAGGTCCACCGCGAGGCGCAGCACGGTCGCGAAGGACGGCTCGAGCAACCCGATCGTGACGTGCAGCGACAGCCCGTCCTGCGCCGCGGCGTCGTGCAGCACGCCGCGCGGGACATAGAGCGTGTCGCCCGGCTGCAGCGTCAGGTCCTCGGGCTCGCCGTCGGGGACGATGTTGCCCGGCCAGGGCGTGCGGCGCGTCGGGCGGGGCACCGGCTGGCCGGGAAACAGCCGCCAGCGCTTCTCGCCCGCCACCTGCAGAACCAGCACGTCATGGGTGTCGTAATGCACCCGAAAACCCTGCGCGCCCGGCGGCGTCAGGTAGATGTTCGCCTGCACCGCATGCCGGAACACCTGCTCCAGCCCGCGGCAGAAGCGCATCAGCGGCGCGTGCATCTCGTGGAACTGCGAGACGACGAGCGTCGCGCCATGGTCGAAGGCGTGGAACAGGCCCGGCAGGTCCACGCGGCCGTCCTCGCGCAGGTATTCGTCCTGCGGCACCGCAGCGCTGCCCTCGCGCCGGCTCTCCGCCATCGAGACGCGCGGGCTGCGCGCGGCGTCGGTCGCGAGGAAGGCGTCGAGGTCGGCGACGGACAGCAGCCGCGCATGGTGGCCGGAGGCGGGGGCCGCGAAATGCCGCCACCCCGTGCCTTCGCGCATCGCCAGCCCCTCCTCGAGGGGAAGCGCGCCGAAGGCCTGGGTCCAGGCCTGCTCGGCCAGCGTCGTGTCGTCCTGCATGGCGGCGGACGCTAGCCGCCGACGGCGCGAGTCACCAGCCGCGGCGGCCGAACCCGGCGCCATCGGACGGGTCGCTGTCGGTCAGGCCGGTGCGGGTGCGGATCACGCGCCCGCCGCCGCGCCCGAAGCCCGGTCCGTCCGTGGGGTCCGCGTCGGTGATGCCCGTGCGCAAGCGGTTCGGCGCGACGCGGCTGCCGCCGCGCCCGCCGCCCGGCGGGTCGGAGGGGTCGGAGTCGCTG
>NZ_JAKJIB010000584.1 GCF_021864505.1 Falsiroseomonas oryziterrae | reverse complement strand
TGGTGGCTCAGAGGCAGCCTCGCCGCGCTGTCCCGCGACCTCGCGGCGAAGGGCGCGCCGCTCCTGCTCGCGCGCGGCCGCGCGGAAACCGTCATCCCGGCGCTCGCCGCCGCCATCGGGGCGCAGGAGGTCCAGGCCGGCCGCGCCATGGAGCCCTGGGCGCGCGAGCAGTCGCGCCGCGTGCACGAGGCGCTCTCGGCCGCCGGCCGCGCGCTGCACCTCCACACCACCGTCGTCCTGCGCGAGCCGCACGGCTTCGCCTCCGGCAGCGGCAAGCCCTATGCGGTCTACACGCCCTTCGCCAAGGCGATGCTGACGACCGAGCCCGCCGCGCCGCTCCCCGCGCCGGAGCGGATCGCCGGCGTCGAGCCGCCGGCCGGCGGCGAGCGGCTGGAGGACCTGGCGCTCTATCCCGTTCCCGGCGAGCCCGACTGGGCCGCGGAGTTCCCGGCCGCCTGGCAACCCGGCGAGGCCGGCGCGCAGGCGCGGCTCGCCCGCTTCGTCGCCGGCGCGCTCGGCAGCTATGCGGAAGCGCGCAACATCCCCGGCATCGAGGGCTCCTCCGGCCTCTCGCCGCATCTGCGCTGGGGCGAGGTCTCGCCGCGCCAGGTCTGGCACGCCGTGCGCGCGGCCTCCCGCGGCGCCTCGGCCGAGACCTTCCTGAAGGAGATCCTCTGGCGCGAATTCTCCTACCATCTGCTCTGGCACCGGCCGGAGATGCCGGAGCGCAACCTCCGCGCCGAGTTCGACGCCTTCCCCTGGACGCGCGACCCGGCGCTGCTGGCCGCCTGGCAGCAGGGCCGCACCGGCTACCCCATCGTGGATGCCGGGATGCGCCAGCTCTGGCGCATGGGCTGGATGCACAACCGGGTGCGCATGGTCGCGGGCAGCCTGCTCGTGAAGCACCTGCTGCAGCCCTGGCAGGAGGGCGCGGCCTGGTTCGCCGACACGCTGCTCGACCACGACCTCGCCTCCAACAGCGCGTCCTGGCAGTGGGTGGCGGGCTGCGGCACCGACGCCGCGCCCTATTTCCGCGTCTTCAACCCGGTGCTGCAGGGCGAGAAGTTCGACCCCGACGGCGCCTATGTGCGCCGCTGGCTGCCGCAGCTCGCGAAGCTGCCCAAGGCCTTCGTCCACAAGCCCTGGGAAGCGCCGGAGGGCGTGCTGGCCGCCGCCGGCCTCCGCCTCGGCCGCGACTATCCGCGCCCGGTGGTCGGCCCGGCCGAGGGCCGCGCCCGCGCGCTCGCGGCCTTCGCCGCGCTG
>NZ_JAKJIB010000583.1 GCF_021864505.1 Falsiroseomonas oryziterrae | reverse complement strand
ACGGCGCCGGCCACCTGCGGTCCCTCGCCCGCGGCGGCGGGCGCGCGCGCGGCGCCGGGTGCGCGGAAATTCACGGTGATGCGGGCCGCATAGCCGCGCGGGGTGACGCGCTCGGATTCGATGACCAGGGATGCGACCTGCGCCTCGATCTGGCGGTCGGACAGCCCGGTGGGCAGGCCGAGCTGGGCGGCCATGCGCTCATAGGCGAGGCGCTGACCGGCCGCGAGCGCGCGCTCCCGCGCGACCACCGCGTTCTCGGCCGTCGCCTCGGCCGGGACGTCGCGCTGCACCAGCGGGTTGTCCTGCGCCGTCGCGGGCGCGACGAGAAGGCCGAACGCCAGCAGGAGGGCGATGATTGCGCCGCGGACGCGCGCGTGGTTGTCTCCGCGCCCCGCGCGGATCGCGTGCACCTGCTGTCTGCCGACCCCGGCGAGCGGCATCGCGCCTTCCTTCATAGCAACATCCTCGCATAGCCGATCGGGGCCTGCCATGACCAGCCTGACCTACCGCGACGCCGGCGTGGACATCGAGGCGGGCGACGCGCTGGTCGAGGCGATCAAGCCGCTGGCGCGCGCCACCGACCGGGTCGGCACCATGGGCGGCCTCGGTGGGTTCGGCGCGCTGTTCGACCTCAAGGCCGCGGGGTTCCGAGACCCGGTGCTGGTGTCCTCCACCGACGGCGTCGGGACCAAGCTCAAGCTCGCGATCGACAGCGGCATCCACGGAACGGTCGGGCAGGACCTGGTCGCGATGTGCGTCAACGACCTCGTCGTGCAGGGCGCGGAGCCGCTCTTCTTCCTGGACTACTTCGCGACCGGGAAGCTCGAGGTCGCGCAGGCGCGGGAGGTGATCGCAGGCATCGCCGAGGGCTGCCGGATCGCCGGCTGCGCGCTGGTCGGCGGCGAGACGGCGGAGATGCCGGGACTCTACAAGGGCGGGGACTACGACCTGGCCGGCTTCTCGGTCGGCGCGGCGGAGCGCGGCAACCTGCTCCCGCGCGGCGACATCGGGCCGGGCGACGTGCTGCTGGGCCTCGCCAGTTCGGGCGTGCATTCGAATGGCTTCTCCCTGGTCCGGCGGGTGCTGGCGGCGACCAACCTGACGCTGGCCGCCCCGGCGCCCTTCGCGGCGCGCGCGACCGTCGCCGAGGCGCTGCTCGCGCCGACCCGGATCTACGTGAAGCCCCTGCTGGCCGCGCACCGGGCGGGCCTGGTCAAGGCGGCGGCGCACATCACCGGCGGCGGGCTGCCCGGGAACCTGCCGCG
>NZ_JAKJIB010000582.1 GCF_021864505.1 Falsiroseomonas oryziterrae | reverse complement strand
TCTCGCGCCGACGCGCCGCGCCCGCGTCCCGGCGGGCGGCCGCGCGGCTTGGTGCCGAGCCCGATCTTCTTGGCCAGGTTCGACCGGTGCTTGGTGTAGTTCGGCGCCACCATCGGATAGTCGGCGCCCAGCCCCCATTTCTCGCGGTACTGGTCGGGCGTCAGGTTGAACGCCGTCTTGAGGTGGCGCTTCAGCATCTTCAGCTTCTTGCCGTCCTCGAGGCAGATCAGGTACTCGGGCGTGATCGACTTCTTGATCGGCACGGCGGGCTGCGGCTTTTCCGCCGGCGCCGCCTGCGGCTGGCCGAGGTTGCGCAGCGTCCGGTGGACCTCCTGGATCAGGTTCGGCAGATCCGTGATGGAGACCGGGTTGTTCGAGACATGGGCCGAGACGATTTCCGCCGTCAGGCCGAGCAGGTCCTGGTTTGCCGCGTTCTCGGCCATGATGATCTGTTCCTGTCTTTCCTCGTGTCCTTCGCAGTTGCGACGGACATCTGACCGCGCCGCGACCGGGCATGCCCGGCCGTGACGCCACCGAAGTTATACTGTGATGCGCCGCGAGCCGGCAAGGACCGTTACCGAAAGTCAAGGCGATGACATCCACCCAGACCTTGCCGACCGACGGCGATACTGCCGCCGCGACCCTCGACATCACCGCCGAGACTTGCCCGATGACCTTCGTGCGGGTCCGCCTGGCGCTCGATCGCCTGCCCTCCGGCGCCGTGCTGGAGGTGCTGCTGAAGGGCGAGGAACCCCGCCGCAACGTCCCGCGCACCGCGACCGAGCAGGGCCATGCCGTGCTGTCGGAGGAGGCCGCGCCGAACGGCGCGACCCGGCTGCGCATCAGGAAGGGCTGAGCGTCCGCCGCAGCACGACCGCGTCCGACCCGTCCGGATAGTAGCGCCGGCGCCGCCCGACCCCGGAAAAACCCGCTGCGGCGTAAAGGGCGCGCGCGGCCGCGTTCCCCTCCGACACCTCGAGGAACATCGCCGCCGCTCCGCGCGCCGCCGCCGCCGCCATCGCCCCGGCCAGCAGCGCCCCGCCCACGCCCTGCCGGCGCGCCTCCGGCAGCACGGCGAGCGTCAGGATCTCCGCCTCGTCCGCCGCCACGCGCGCCAGCACGAAGCCGTCCCGTGCCACCAGCCCGAAGGCACCCGGCATCTCCAGCATCAGGCGGATCGCATCCGCCCCCCAGCGCTCGCCGGCCGGGAA
>NZ_JAKJIB010000581.1 GCF_021864505.1 Falsiroseomonas oryziterrae | reverse complement strand
GGCGCAGCTGGGCCAGCGTGGCGGCCGCCGTGTCGCGCGCGCGCGCCGGGTGACGCGCCGCAGCCAGGGCAGCGGCGCGAGGCAGAGCCCGGCGAGCAGGATCCACTGCGCCGGCCGCAGCCCCGCATCGAGCGCGAGATTGGCGGCGAGGATGCGCGAAGCCGGCAGCTTCGTGGCCGCCGCATACCAGGCAAACTCGACCATCGCCGTCGCCAGCGCGGCGACGACGGCAAGCGCCACCAGCCCGAGCCCGTCCGCCCGCCAGCGCCCGGGGAGCGTCCGCCACAGCATCAGCCAGAGGAACACGCCCGCCGTGATCGCCGCCGGATCGGCATTCGCCTTGGATTGCAGGAAGGCATGCAGCACGCCGCCGGCGGCCAGCAGGTAGACCCAGCGATGCAGCTTCTTCCACCGCGGCCCGAGCTGCCGCTGCCAGCCATCGGTCGAGGTCCAGCCCAGCACGACAAGCCCGACCAGCACTGCGAAGCCGAGCGTCAGATAGGCGCGCAGCGCGATCTCGCCGCCGACCTTCAGCAGGTCCCAGTTCAGGTGCCCGCTGTAGAGCGTCAGGTGCAGCACCGCGTAGCCGAGCGCGCCGAGCCCGATCATGCGCCGGAGCGTGAGCGCCTTCGGCCAGTCCGCGACGAAGCGCAGCGGCGTCATCGCGAGGCTGATCAGCAGGATGTGCAGCGCATGCGCGCCCGCCTCGCGCGTCGCGGCCTTCCAGGGCTCGGCGCCCAATGCGCCGTCGGCCAGCATGGCCAGCAGCACCGCGCCCGGCGAGAGCAGCGCGATCAGCACCGAGAGCCCGAGCGGGGAGAAGCGCCCCGCCCGGTCGCGCCAGGGCCAGCGGAACGCAGGCTGGACGTCGCGGGGCGGGGCGAGGGTCGCGCGCATCTCCCCTCTTCGCGCGCGGCGCGCCGAGGTTCCGCTCATGCCAGCCATCCGCGCGCGCGGATCTCCACGGCGACCCGCCCCGTCTCGTCGAGCGGCCGGCGCGCGAAGGGCGTCCCGGCCTCCTCGAGCGGCCGGGCCTCGCCGGCCGCGTAGAGCGATTGCACCAAGTGCAGGTGGCGTCCCTCTTCCCGTGTCGCGACGAAGACCGCGGCGCCGGTCGCCAGCGCCTCCGACAACATGGAGACGGAATCGGCCGTGACCACCACGGCATCCGCCCAGGCGAGGAAGCCGAGGAACGGGTTCGGCCCGCCCTCCCCCCAGGCATAGAGGCGGTGCGGCACGCCGGCGAGCGTCGCCGCGATCGCCTCGGTCGCCGCGCGCCCGGTGCG
>NZ_JAKJIB010000580.1 GCF_021864505.1 Falsiroseomonas oryziterrae | reverse complement strand
CCCCGCCGCGGCCCTCAACGCGGGCGCCAGGCCGGTCGCGGAGGCCGCGCCGGCCGAGCCCGCCGCGCCCTATCGCGTCCTGGCCCGCAAGTACCGCCCGAAGACCTTCAGCGAGCTGATCGGCCAGGAGGCGCTGGTTCGCACGCTGGGAAATGCCTTCGCGCAGGGGCGCGTGCACCACGCCTTCATGCTCACCGGCGTGCGGGGCGTCGGCAAGACGACGACCGCGCGCATCATCGCCCGCGCGCTCAACTGCGTCGGGCCGGACGGGCAGGGCGGGCCGACGCCCGATCCCTGCGGCGTCTGCGCCGAATGCCGCGCCATCCTCGCCGACCGGCACCCGGACGTGCAGGAGCTGGACGCTGCCTCCTCCAACAGCGTGGACGACGTGCGCGAGCTGCGCGAGCGGCTGCGCTTCCGCCCCGCCCAGGGCCGCTTCAAGGTCATCATCCTGGACGAGGTGCACATGCTCTCGTCCGCCGCCTTCAACGCGCTGCTCAAGACGCTGGAGGAGCCGCCGCCGGACGTGAAGTTCATGCTGGCGACGACGGAGCTGCGGAAGGTGCCAGCCACCATCCTCTCGCGCTGCCAGACCTTCCACCTGCGCCGCGTGCCGCAGGAGGTGCTGCGCGCCCACTTCGCCCGCATCTGCGGGATCGAGGGCGTGGACGCCGAGGAGGAGGCGCTGGCGATGGTCGCGCGCGCCGCCGACGGCAGCGTGCGCGACGGGCTGTCCATCCTCGACCAGGCGATCGCGCTGGCGGGCGGCGGGCGCGTCGAGGCCGAGGCCGTGCGCGAGATGCTCGGCCTCGCCGATCGCGCGCTGGCGATGTCGCTGCTCGAGGCGCTGATGGGCGGCGACGTCGCGCGGGCGCTGGAACTGAGCGCGGAGGCGCATGCGCGCGGTACCGATCCGGGCGTGATGCTGTCGGAGCTGCTGGCGCTGACGCATCTGCTGTCGCGGCTGAAATCCAT
Source organism: Falsiroseomonas oryziterrae (assembly GCF_021864505.1). GTDB lineage: Bacteria > Pseudomonadota > Alphaproteobacteria > Acetobacterales > Acetobacteraceae > Falsiroseomonas > Falsiroseomonas oryziterrae. The sequence goes on along the minus strand of NZ_JAKJIB010000580.1, from coordinate 315 downwards.
CCCGGCGCTGCGCCAGGACGCATCGCTGAGCGAGCAGGAGCGGACGCGCGGCGCGGCGCTGGCCGAGCGGCTGTCCATTCCCGTGCTCGCGCGCGCCTGGCAGATGCTGCTGAAGGGCGTGCAGGAGGTGGCGCAGGACGGCGTGGACCGCCGCGCCGCGGCCGAGATGGTGCTGATCCGCCTCGCGCATGTCGCCGAACTGCCGACGCCGGGCGACCTCGTGCGGCGACTGACCGAAGGCGGCACCGCGTCGAGCGGCGCGCCGGCGCCGTCGGGCGGGCCAGGTGGCGGGCTGCGCGCCGTCGCGGGCGGCGG
>NZ_JAKJIB010000058.1 GCF_021864505.1 Falsiroseomonas oryziterrae | reverse complement strand
GGGCCGAGGGGAGCGCCGACGCGATGCGCGGCCGCGCGGGGCGCCGATCACGCGACCGCGATCGCGCGCCGGCGGACCGCATCCCTGCCCCCCGGCCGGGCTTCGGGCTCAGACGACGCCCTTCGCCCGCAGCGCGGCGACCTCCGCCTCGCCCATCCCGAGCAGGCCGGACAGGACCTCCTCGGCGTGCTCGCCGAGTTGCGGCGGGGGGATGCGGTAGTCGGCCGGCGTGCCCGAGAGGCGCACCGGGTTGGCGATGACCTTCACCGTCTCGCCCGAGGCATGCGGCAGCTCCACCACGCAGCCGCGCGCCTGGACATGCGGGTCGGCGAAGACCTCCGACAGCTTGTTGATCGGGCCGCAGCCAATCTTCAGCGCCTCCAGCGCCGCGACCCACTCCGCCGTCGTCTTCGACCGCATCAGCGGGGTCAGGGTGTCGGTCACCAACTGGCGGTTGGCGACGCGCGCGGCGTTGGTCGCGAAACGCTCGTCGGCCAGCAGCGCCTCCTGCCCGAAGGCCTTGCAGAAGCGCTCGAAGGTCGGGTCGTTGCCGACCGAGAGCACGATGTGCCCGTCGGCGGTCGGGAAGACCTGGTAGGGCACGATGTTCGGGTGCTGGTTGCCCAGCCGCTCCGGGTTCTGCCCCGTCGCCAGGTAGTTCATGCCCTGGTTCGCGAGCCAGGCGACATGGGTGTCGAGCATCCCGATATCGACCTGCTGCCCGTGCCCCGTGCGCTCGCGGTGGCGCAGCGCGGCGAGGATGCCGATGCAGCCATAGAGGCCGGCGAAGAGGTCGGCGACGGGCACGCCGACCTTCTGCGGCAGGCCGTCCGGCTCGCCGGTCAGGCTCATCACGCCGCCCATGCCCTGGATCAGGCTGTCGTAGCCGGGGCGCGGGGCATAGGGGCCGGTCTGGCCGAAGCCGGTGATGGAGCAGTAGATCAGGCCCGGATACTTCGTCCGGAGCTGCTCGTAGCCGAGCCCGTACTTGGCGAGCGCGCCCACCTTGAAGTTCTCGACCAGGATGTCGCAGGTGTCGAGCAGGCGGTGGATGATCGCCTGGCCTTCCTCGGCCGCGATGTCGAGGGTGAGCGACTTCTTGTTCCGGTTCACCCCGAGGAAGTAGGCGCTCTCCTGCGTATTGGGCCAGTACGGGGGCGCGAAGGCGCGGGTGTCGTCGCCCGCCCCCGGCCGCTCGATCTTGATCACCTCGGCGCCGAGGTCGCCCAGCATCTGCGTGCAGGTCGGGCCCGCGAGGACGCGCGTCAGGTCCAGGACCCTGAGCCCGCGCAGCGGGCCGCTCGGCGCCTTCTCCACCATGTCCCATCTCTCCCAGGCCGGTCCGGGCCACCATTGCCCAGGATGCCCGGCCGCAGCATTGTCGCGCCCCCTCATATGTCCCGACGACGCGGGAGGAAACCCATGCTCGACCGTCCACATCCGACGCCGGAGGCGCCGACCACCGATTGCTTCGCCCTCGCCCGCGCGCTGTCGGGTCATCACTTCATCGGGGGGCGCTACGTGCCGGCCCGGTCCGGCAAGACCTTCGCCGTCGTGAACCCGGCCACGGGCGAGGAGATCGGCCACGCCGCGGAGGGCGATGCGTCCGACGTCGATGCGGCGGTGGAGTCGGCGGCTAAGGCGCAGAAGGAGTGGGCGAAGGTGCCGGCCCGCAAGCGCGGCGCGCTGGTGCATGCCTGCTCGGCGGCGCTGAAGGCCCATGTCGAGGAGCTCGGCCGGCTGATCGCGCTCGAGACCGGCAAGGCGCTCCGGACCGAGAGCCGGGTCGAGGCGAATGTCGTCGCCGACGTGTTCGAGTTCTTCGGCGGGCTCGGCAGCGAGCTGAAGGGCGAGTCGGTGCCCTTCGCGCCCAACGTGCTGAGCGTGACGGTGCGCGAGCCGCTCGGCGTGGTCGGGGCGATCATCCCCTGGAACGTGCCGATGCTGCTGATGGCGCTGAAGGTCGCGCCCGCGCTGGTGGCCGGGAACACGGTGGTGGTGAAGAGCGCGGAGGAGGCGCCGCTCGCGGTGCTGCGGATCTGCGAGATCCTCAACCGCGTCCTGCCGCCCGGCGTCTTCAACATGGTCTCGGGCTTCGGCCCGGAATGCGGCGCGCCGCTCGTCGCGCACCCGCAGGTGAAGAAGGTGACCTTCACCGGCTCGGTCGAGACCGGGAAGATCGTCTACAAGACCGCGGCCGAGAAGCTGATCCCGGTGACGCTCGAGCTCGGCGGCAAGTCGCCGATGATCGTCTTCGCCGATTGCGACTTCGACAAGACGGTGAGCGGCGCGCTGACCTCGATGCGCTTCACGCGCCAGGGGCAGTCCTGCACCGCCGCCAGCCGCATCTATGTCGAGCGGCCGATCTTCGACCGCTTCGTCGCCGCGATGAAGTCGGCGGTCGACAACATGGTCATGGGCGACCCGCTCGACGAGAAGACCGACATCGGCACGATCATCAGCGACGGGCAGTTCGAGAAGGTGCGGGGCTACATCGAGGAAGGCACGAAGACCCCGGGCGCGACGGCGCATGTCTGCTCGGCCATGCCGAAGGACCCGGCGCTGCGGAAGGGGCTGTTCATCCAGCCGGTGATCTTCACCGGGCTGACGAAGGACAGCCGCCTGGTGAAGGAGGAGATCTTCGGCCCCGTCACCGTCATCCAGCCCTTCGACGACCCGGAAGCCGTGCTGGCCGAGGCGAATGACAGCGAGTACGGCCTGGCGGCGTCGCTCTGGACCAACAACCTCAAGGTTGGGCTCGACCTGGCGCACCGGCTGGAAGCCGGGCTGGTGCAGATCAACCAGAACCTCGTGGTGCAGGCGAATCTGAGCTACGGCGGCGTGAAGTCCTCCGGCCTCGGCAAGGAGGCCTCGCTCGAGGCGATGCTCGAGCACTTCACGCACAAGAAGACCATCATGGTGAACATGGGATGAGGCGGCGACGCCGCGTCAGGCGGGGCGAATTCAGCGCCCCGCCGCGACGCGCCGTTCCCCCGAACGGCGCGCCGCAGGCGGCGTCAGAAGGACGCGAGCGCCAGCTTGATCGGCGCCGCGTCGAGGCCGGCGAGCGTCGCGCCGAGCACAAGGCCCACGACCACCACACCGAGCATCGGCAGCAGTGGCCACTCCTTGCGGGTCACCTCGCGCTCCGGCGCCCAGGGCCGATGCGTCTTCGTGTAGTAGCGGTAGCCGGCACTCACAGGCCGCGAACGGGCTTTCATATTCCCCTCCTGATTCAACCCGACCCCCCGAGTCGTGGGTTAACAATTCGCTCCCGTAGCGATTCGATGCAAGCACGATTTTACAGTCACTTGCGGAGTGTTGCTAAAGGCGCACACCCGTACCGACCGAAAAATGTTGCAGCGCAGCAAAACAGGGGTATCTGACAGGGCATGCGCTTCCTCCGCTTCGCCGGCCGGCTCCTCGGATTGCTCGTCGTACTCGCCACCCTGGGCATCGCATTCGCCGTCGCGCTCGTCTTCACGAGCCTTCCCGATGCGCGCGAGGAGCTGCAGGTCGCAGGGCTCTCGGCACCCGTCACCGTGACGCTCGACAGCGACGGCATCCCGCGCATCGAGGCGCAGAGCGAACGCGATGCGACGATCGCGCTCGGCTATCTCCACGCGCGCGATCGCATGTTCCAGATGGAAGCGATGCGACGCGGCGCCGAAGGCCGCCTCGCGGAGATCGCGGGCGCGAGCGCGCTGCGGCTCGATCGCTTCTCGCGCACGCTCGGGCTCGCGCAGCGTGCGCGCGGCGATCTCGATGCGCTGAACGCGGACACGCGCGACCTGCTGCAGGCCTATGCGGATGGCGTGAACGCATGGATCGCCGCGCGCGGACGCCTCGCCGCGCCGGAGTTCCTCGTGCTCGGCGAACCGGAGCCGTGGAAGCCCGAGCATTCGCTGCTGTGGGGCCGCGTGATGGGCCTCTGGCTTTCGGGCAGCTGGCGGCGCGACGTCGAGCGCGCGCGGCTCGAGCAGACCGTCGCGCCCGAGCGTCTCCGTCTGCTCTGGCCCGAGGACGACAGCCCGGGGCGTCCCGATCTCGTCGCGCTCGACGCCGCGTCGCTCGAGCGGATGCTCGCGCAGGTACCGCGCTTCGGCGAGGACGCACCGCTGCCGGAGAGCGCGTCGAATGCCTGGACGGTCGCGCCGCGGCGCTCGGCCTCCGGCGCGCCGCTTCTCGCCTCCGATCCGCATCTCGGCTTCCAGGCGCCGATCATGTGGTACCTGGCGCGCATCGAACTGCCGGATGGGCGCTTCCGCGCCGGCGCCACCGCGCCCGGCGTGCCCGCGATCGTGATCGGCCGCAACGAGCGCATCGCCTGGGGCTTCACCACCACGCACTCCGACACCCAGGACGTCTTCGTCGAGCGGGTCGTCGGGCCCGACCGCTACGCGACGCCGGATGGTCCGCGCAGCTTCGCGACACGCTGGGAGGAGATCCGCGTGCGGGGCCGCAGCGAGCCCGAGACGCTGCGCGTGCGCGAGACGCGGCACGGGCCGGTGGTCAGCGACCTCGACGCGCAGCTGGGCCGCGGCGACACGGTGCTGTCGGTGGCGATGGCGAACCTCGCGCCGCGCGACACCTCCGCCGATGGCCTGATGATGCTGAACCGCGCGACGAGCGTGGGCGAGGCACGCGCGGCCGCGGCGCTCATCGCCAGCCCGCCGCAGAACCTGATGGTCGCGGATGCCTCGGGACGCATCGCGCAATACATGGTCGGGCGCACGCCGGTGCGGCGATCGGGCGACGGCACGCGGCCTGCGCCGGGTTGGGACGGCGCGGCGGACTGGACCGGCTTCGTGCCCTTCGACGCCATGCCGCATGTCGAGGACCCGCCGAGCGGCGTCATCGCCGCCGCCAACAGCCGCCCGGCGCCGCCGGGACACCCCGTGTTCCTCGGCCGGGACTGGTTCGGCGACTGGCGCCTGCGGCGGATCGGCGAGCTGATCGCGGCGCGGCCGCTGCACGATGCCGCGGGCTTCGCGGCCATGCAGAACGACGTCGTCTCGCCCTTCGCGCGCGAGGTGCTGCCGACGCTGCGCGCGGTCGAGCCCTCCGCCGGCGCGGCGCGGGCGCATGCGCTGCTCCGCGACTGGGACGGGACGATGGCGGCGGAGGCGCCGCAGCCGCTGCTGTTCCACGCGTGGCTGCGTGCCTTCCGGCGACTCGCCCTCGAGGCAGCCGGCGCCGCGGCGGCCGAGGATGCGGCCGGCCCCGAATTCCTGCGTGCGCTGCTGCATCCGGACGGCCGGGGCCGCGCCTGGTGCGGCGAGGACGCCTGTGCCGCGCTGCTGGGCCGCGCGCTGGACGAGGCGGTGCGCGACCTCGGGTCGCGTCACGGCAGCGACCCGGCCGCCTGGCGCTGGGGCGCGGCGCATGTCGCCCGCTTCGAGCATCCGCTGCTTCGTTTCGTCCCGGGGATCGGTGCGCTGACGCGGCTCGAGGCGTCGACCGGCGGCGACGGCGAGACGATCGCGCGCGGCGGCTTCCGCGGCGGCGCCGAGCGTCCCTTCGCGCATGCGCATGGCGCCGGGCTTCGCGCGGTCTTCGACCTGGCCGATCCCGACGGCGTGCTGGTGATGATCGCGACCGGGCAGTCGGGCCATCCCCTGTCGGATCGTTGGGGAAGCCTGCTGCAACGCTGGCGGGACGGCGACGTTCTGCGCCTCGGCCGGGTGCCGGACCGCGAGACGGGCCGGATCCAGCTCAACCCGTGACGGAGCCCCCGCCGAGCATGGTTGATTCGCGACTGCGCAGCGCCGAGAGTGGGGTCTGACCGATGCTCCACCGCGCCGCCCGCCGCCCCCAGTTCTTCTACACGACCGCGCCCCTGCCCTGCCCCTACCTGCCGGGCCGGACGGAGCGGAAGATCGTGACCGAGCTCTCGGGCGGCGAGGCCGAGGCGCTGCACGACCGACTCTCGCGCGCCGGCTTCCGACGCAGCCACAACATCGCCTATTCGCCCGTCTGCCCCGGCTGCCGCGCCTGCATCCCGATCCGGATCATCGCCGGCGCCTTCCAGCCCGACCGGACGCAGCGCCGCATCATGCGGGCCAATACGGATGTGACGGCTTATGAGATGCCCTCGCGCGCCAGCGCGGAGCAGTTCGCGCTGTTCCAGCGCTACCAGTCGGCCCGCCACGGCGACGGCGACATGGCGGCGATGGGTTTCTACGACTACCGCGCCATGGTGGAGGACACGCCGATCACCACCGGCATGGTGGAGTTCCGCGACGCCGGCGGCCGACTGGTCGGGGCCTGCCTGACGGATTGGCTCACCGATGGGCTCTCCGCGGTCTATTCCTTCTACGACCCGGAGGAGGCGCGGCGCAGCCTCGGGACCTACGCGATCCTCTGGCTGGTCTCGCGCGCACGGTCGCTCTCGTTGCCCTATGTGTATCTCGGCTACTGGGTCCCGGAGAGCCGGAAGATGAGCTACAAGGCCCGCTTCCGGCCGAGCGAGACTCTTTCGGGCGGGATCTGGCGCATCCTGCCGGAACATGGCGGCGAACCCGCCGCCGCCGCTCCGGGCGTGCAGGACAAGGTCAGCGTGACCGGCTGACCCGCGGGGGCGGCCGAACCTGCCTCAGGCCGGCGCCAGCGCCACCACGCGGCAGGAGCGCTTCACGCGCTCGGCCATCACCGCATCCAGCGCGCGCGCAATGCGGTCGCGCAGCAGCGGATCGGGCTCGCCCTCCGCGGGACCGAACAGGGCGACCAGGAGCGCGAGGGTCTCGGTGCGGGTGCGCGCGAGCGCGGAGGCGGAATCGGGCGCCGCCGCCTCCATCGTGTCGAGCAGATCGCGGATGGACGGACTCACCCACATGGGGATCTCCTTCCCTGCCCGGGTGGGCAGAGCGGTTGCTGACAACAAGCATTCCCCAACTGAGCGGATGCGGCGGCTTGAAGGCGCCGCCCTGCACGCTCATCTGCGCATGTCCGCGACGCGGCCGCAAGTGAAACCGTGGCGGGCGCAGCAGGCGTCCGCAAGGCTTCACACGCCGAAGCGGCGGCTCTTCGGGAATCCCGGCGGCGGCATCTTGCCCGTACCGGCCCGCTGCCCGCGCCAGGTGGCGAGCTCGGTCTCCACCCGCACCCCGTTGCCGTAGCGCCAGGCCAGGCCCTCGCGGCGGGCGAAGACCTTGGCGTCCTTCAGCTCGCCATCCTTCACCGCGATCAGCTGCACGCCGCGGCCGCGCGTCATCTCCGGCACTTGGTCGAGCGGGAAGACCAGCAGGCGCGCATCGGTGGTGACCGCCACGCTGTCGCCCGCCGCCGGCGTGCAGACCAGCGCCTCCCGGCCCGCCTCCACCAGCAGCACCTGCTTGCCGGTCCGCTTCTCGGCCAGCAGGTCCTCGCCCTTCACGACGAAGCCCTTGGCGTCGGTCGAGGCGACCAGCCACTTCGCGCCCTCGGCATGGACGAACATCGCGACCACCGCGTCCTCGTTCGTCATGTCGAGCATGAGCCGCACCGGCTGGCCGTCGCCGCGGCCGCGCGGGATGGCGTCCGCCTTCAGCGTATAGGCCTTGCCGTTGGTGGCGAAGAGCACGATGCGGTCGGTGGTCATGGCATGCACCGCCGCGTGCAGCGCATCGCCCTCCTTGAACTTGAGCTCGGCATCCTCCGGCAGGTGCGACTTCACCGCGCGGATCCAGCCCTTCTCCGACAGGATGACGGTGATCGGCTCCTTCTCCACGAAGGCCATCTCGTCCACGACCACCTCTGGCAGCGCCTTGCCGACCTCGGTGCGGCGCTTGCCGAGCGCGCCGCCGCCGAATTTCTGCCGCGTCGCCTCGATCTCCTCCGCGATCGCGTCCCAGCGCGCCTTCTCGCTCTTCAGCAGGCCCTGCAGCTTCTTCTGCTCCGCCGAGAGCTTCTTGTGCTCCTTGCGGATCTCCATCTCTTCCAGCTTGCGCAGGGCGCGGAGCCGCATGTCGAGGATGGCATTGGCCTGGACCTCGGTCAGGCTGAAGGCGGCCATCAGCGCCTCCTTCGGCTTGTCCTCCTCGCGGACGATGCGGATCACCTCGTCGAGGTTGAGGTAGACGATCAGGTAGCCGTCGAGGATCTCGAGCCGGCGCGCGATCGCGGCCAGGCGATGCTCCGTCCGCCGCACCAGCACGACATGGCGGTGGTCGAGCCAGGCGCGCAGCACCTCCTTCAGCCCCATCACCCGCGGCGTGCGGTCCGCGTCGAGGACGTTCATGTTGAGCGGGAAGCGGCTTTCCAGCGCGGTGGCGCGGAACAGCGTCTCCATCATCACCGCCGGGTCCACCGTGCGCGACTTCGGCTCGAGCACCATGCGGACCACATCCGTGCTCTCGTCGCGCACGTCGCCGAGCAGCGGGAGCTTCTTCTCCTCCATCAGCTGCGCGATCTGCTCGATCAGGCGCGACTTCTGCACCTGGTAGGGGATCTCGGTGACGACGATCTGCCAGGTGCCGTTCTTGAGCTTCTCGACCTCCCACTTTGCGCGCAGGCGGAAGCCGCCGCGGCCGGTGGCATAGGCCTCGCGGATCGCCTCGCGGCTCTCGACCAGGATGCCGCCGGTCGGGAAGTCCGGGCCCGGCATATGCTTCAGCAGCGCATCCACCGTGACATCGGGGTTGCGGATCACCTCGAGCGCCGCCGCGCAGACCTCGCCCGCATTGTGCGGCGGGATGGAGGTCGCCATGCCGACCGCGATGCCGGCCGCGCCGTTGGCGAGCAGGTTCGGGAAGGCGGCCGGAAGGACCAGCGGCTCCTTCTCCTCCCCGTCGTAGGTGGGGCGGAAATCGACCGCGTTCTCCTCGATCCCCTCGAGGAGGGCCTGCGCCACCTCGGTCAGCCGCGCCTCGGTGTAGCGCATGGCCGCGGCGTTATCGCCGTCGATGTTGCCGAAATTGCCCTGGCCCTCGACCAGCGGGTAGCGCGCCGCGAAGTCCTGCGCCTGGCGGACCAGCGCCTCGTAGATCGAGCTGTCGCCATGCGGGTGGTACTTGCCCATCACGTCGCCGACGATGCGGGCGCATTTCTTGAAGCCCGCCTCGGGGTCGAGCTTCAGCTGGTGCATCGCGTAGAGCAGGCGCCGATGGACCGGCTTCAGACCGTCCCGGACGTCGGGCAGCGAGCGGCTGACAATCGTGGAGAGGGCGTAGGCGAGGTAGCGCTCCGACAGTGCGTCGGCGAGCGGGGTCTCGCGCGAGGCGCCGCCGTCGGGAAGGGCCTTGATGTCGTCCGGCATGGGAATGGATTCGCGGTTCGTTCCTGTCCGCCGGGTCTAGCCCATCTCCGCCGGTGGCGCCACCAAGGCGGCAACCCGGTCGGCCAGCAGCTCGCGGCTCACCGGCAGCGGCCGGTGATGGGTCCCGAAGACGTCGCGCGCGAGGAAATGCCCGGTCAGCCTCAGGCCCGCCAGCCAGTCGGCGGGCTCCGAAGGCCCCTGGCCGAGAAGGAAGCGCGGCAGCGGCAGCAGCCGGTTGCGCCAGGCGCCCGCCCCGGCCTCCGACACCGCGCGGCCGCTGCGGGGCGAGACGAAGCCGAGGTCGTCGGTGCTGCCCGTCACCGCGCAACGCGAGAGGTCGAGGCCGTAGCCGAGCTCCGCGAGCAACTCCGCCTCCCAGCGCACCAGCTCGGGCAGCGCGGCCTCCCCGCCTTGCGCCAGTCGAGCCACGAGCGCCACGAGGCCGCGGAAGATGCGCGGATGCGGCTCCCGGTCCGGCAGCGCGCCATCCGCGACGCTGGTCGCGGCGCGCAGCACGGCAAGCGCGAGCGGATCCTCCATCGCCAGCGCCGCGGCGGCGTGCACGATCTCCCCCGTCAGCGCGCCCAGCTGATCGGCGAGCCGCGCGACCCAGCGCACCTCGACGAGGTTGCCGGGCTGCCACAGCGCGGCCTGCGCACGGCTTGCGCCCCCCTTGGCAAGCCCCGCATGGCGCCCGTGCTCCTCGGTCAGCAGCGTGACCACCGCGCCGGAGTCGCCGAGCGGCCGCACGTCCAGCACCACCGCAGGGGCCTGCCATTCCATGCGCGAGGCCTTCCACACTCCGCCCGCCGCGTCCAGCGCAAGGGATGCGCGAGCAACGCCCATGCCTGCTTCGCCGCAGCGGATCATCTGGCGCGAACGTGAGTCGCGGACGGTCGCAAGCGCGGGAGCGGGGGTCGCCGCGCGCCGCACCGGCAGTTAGAGCAGCCGCATGCGACGCAGCTTCCTCCTGGGCGGAGCCGCCGCCCTCGCGGCCCTTGCCACGCCGCGCATCGGCCATGCGAGCGCCGCGCGGCGCATCTCGCTCCGCCACTCCGGCACCGGCGCCCGGTTTTCCGGGTCATGGCACGACGGCCGCCGTCCCGATCCGGTCGCCATGGCGGAGCTCTCCATCGTGCTGGCCGACGCCGGCGCACTGCCGGCGCGCCCCTTCGATCCCGGCGCCATCGAGATCGCCTGGACGGTGGCGCAGCAGGCCGGCCTTGCCGGCGATCTCGCCGTGCATTCGGGCTTCCGCACGCCGCAGGTGAACCGGGCCGTCCAGGGTGTCGGCGACAGCCAGCACCTGCGCGCCATGGCGGTCGACCTCGGCGTCGCCTCGGGGCGCCTGGCCGCCGTGGCGGAGGCGGCGCTGCGCCTCGCGCGCGGGGGCGTCGGCGTCTATCAGCGCCGCAGCTTCGTGCATCTCGACAGCGGGCCGGTGCGGCAATGGGCCGACGCCTCCGACGGCAGCTCGGCCCTTGCCGCCATGTCCCCGCGGGAACGCCAGCTGAACCAGATCGCGACGGAATGGCGGCGCGGCCGCACGCTACGTATCGACACGCGCCTGCCGAACGGCTGGTAGTTCAGCCCGGGTCGTCGAGGCCGAGCGCGCGCAGCCGCCCGCGCTCCTCGTCCCAGCCGGCGCGTTCCTTCACGTTGAGGAACAGGTGGATGCGCCGCTCGAGCAGCTTCTCGAGCTCGGCGCGCGCGCGCTGGCCGATCTCGCGGATCCGCGCGCCCTTGTCGCCGATCAGGATCGCCTTCTGGCTGGCGCGGCTGACATAGATCGTGACGTCGATGCGCGCGGAGCCGTCCTTGCGCTCCTCCCACTGCTCGGTCTCCACCGTCGCGTGGTGGGGCACTTCCTCATGCGTCTGGCGCAGCACCTGCTCGCGCACGATCTCGGCCGCGAGCATGCGCTGGGGGAGGTCGGAGAGATCGTCCTCCGGGAAGAGGTAGGGTCCCGCCGGCATCGCCGCGGCCAGCGCGTCCAGCAGCCGGTCGAGCCCGTCGCCCTTCAGGGCGGAGATCATGAAGGTCTCGCGGAAGGGCAGCAGGTCGTTCAGCTCCTTGGCCAACGGCAGCAGCCGCTCGCGCGGGATCAGATCGGCCTTGGTGAGCGCGAGCATCAGCGGGCGCTTCGACTTCGCGAGGCCCTCGACGATGGCGCGGACATCGTCCTTCAGCCCGGCGCGCGCATCCACCAGCAGCAGCGTAAGGTCGGCATCCTGCGCGCCGCCCCAGGCGGCGTTCACCATGGCGCGGTCGAGCCGGCGGCGCGGCGCGAAGATGCCGGGCGTGTCCACCAGCACGATCTGGCTCGTCCCGTGCATGACCACGGCGCGGATGCGGAAGCGCGTCGTCTGCGGCTTGGGCGAGACGATGGTGACCTTGGTGCCGGCCAGCGCGTTGACCAGCGTCGACTTGCCGGCATTCGGCGCGCCCACCACGGCGACCAGCCCGCAGCGTGGTTCGCCGCCTTCGGCGGCGCGCGGCCGATGCAGACCTTCGGGGCTGTCGCCCCTCCGGTCATCGGACGCGCCGTCATCACTCGGACCGCTCATGCCTCGAGCACCGCGAGAAGTCTCTCCGCCGCGGCCTGCTCCGCCGCGCGCTTGTTCTCGCCGCTGCCTTCTGCGTCCTGCCCGGCGGCCAGCACGCGCACGACGAAGACAGGGCTGTGCGACGGGCCGGTCGCGGAGACCAGCATGTATTCCGGCAGGCCGAGGCCGCGCCCGAGGGTCCATTCCTGCAGCCGTGTCTTCGGCGAGACGGGCGGGCGCGCCGAGGCCTCCAGCAGCGTCGACCATTCGCGCCTGACCAGCGCGCGCGCGGGTTCGAGCCCGCCATCGAGGTAGAGCGCGCCCAGGATCGCCTCCACCGCATCCGCCAGCACCGACGCCCGGCGCCGGACGCCCGAGCGTTCCTCGTTCGGCGGGACGCGGAGCGCGGCCGCGACGCCGAGCGTGCCGGCCACCTTCGCCAGGCTGTCCTGCGCCACCAGGACCGCGAGGCGCTTGCCGAGATCTCCCTCGCGCTCGGCGGGGAAACGCTCGGCCAGCCATTCCGCCATCAGCAGGGCCAGCACGCGGTCGCCGACGAACTCGAGCCGCTCGTTGGAATCGAGCATCTGCTTGCGCGGATCGGCCGCGGAGCGGTGGGTCAGGGCGTGGAGGAGAAGATCGGGGCGGGCGAAGCGATGCGGCAGGCGCGCGGCCAGGTCGCCGACGGGATCCCCGGCCGCGCCGCTCACCGGACGCCGCTGAACAGCCGCGACCAGCGTATCGCCGTCGGCCATCCCCAGAACTCCCACCAGCGCGCGGAGCCGTCCACCGAGAAGAAGATGAACTCGGCGCGGCCGACCAGGTTCTCGACGGGGATGAAGCCGACCGCGCTGGAGCGGCTGTCGAGGCTGTTGTCGCGGTTGTCGCCCATGGCGAAGACATGGCCCTGCGGCACCACGAACTCGATCGTGTTGTCGAAGGGCTGATCGTCCGACATCTCGAGGATGTTGTGGATGTGGGGCGTGACGCCGGGCTGCGGCGGCAGGATCTCGCGGAACTGGCGCACCACCATGCGCGGGCCGTCCCCCTCGACCGTGAAGTTGCCGAGGAACTCGCGCCGCACCGGCTGGCCGTTCAGGTGCAGCACGCCGCTGCGCACCTGCACGCGGTCGCCCGGCAGACCGATGATACGCTTGATGTAGTCGGTCGAGTTGTCGCGCGGCAGCTTGAACACCGCGACGTCGCCGCGTTGCGGCAGGCTGCCGAAGATCCGCCCCGAGAACAGGTTGGGGCTGAACGGCATGGAATGCCGCGAATAGCCGTAGGAATATTTCGAGACGAACAGGTAGTCGCCCACGAGCAGACTCGGGATCATGCTGCCGGAGGGGATGTTGAACGGCTCAAAGGCGACGGTGCGGATGCCGATCGCGATCAGGCCCGCATAGACGATCGTCTTGATCGATTCGAGCCAGCCGCCCGACTTCTGCTTGGCCATGGACGAGGTTTTCGGCGGCATCCTAACGGACGGCCCTGTTCACGGCGCCGCCTCCTGGGCCGCCGGTAGAGCGCGGAGGGGGGCGGCGTGTCAAGGAAGCCCGCCCGGCGGCGCCATGCGCCCGCCGCCGAGGGCGGCCGGCAGGGGGACGGCGCTGATGATCACCATCGCCTGGGCGTAGGGGAACTCGTCGGTCATGGTCAGCGCGATGGAGGACAGGTGGCCGGCCGGCGTGATCGCCTTCAGCCGCTCCGCCGCGCCGCCCGTCAGGCGCAGCGTCGGCTGGCCGGAGGAAAGGTTCACCACCCCGAGGTCGCGCCAGAACACCCCGGCGCGGAAGCCGGTGCCGAGCGCCTTCGACGCCGCCTCCTTCGCCGCGAAGCGCTTGGCGTAGGTGGCGGCGCGGATGCGGTCGGCGCGACGCTCCGCCTTGGCGCGTTCGAGCGGCGTGAAGACGCGTTCGAGGAAGCGGTCGCCATGCCGCGCGATCACCGCCTCGATCCGGCGGATGTCCACCACGTCGCTGCCTAGTCCGATGATCATGCGAGCCGCACGCTCAACCCTTCGCTCGCTCGGCCTGCGCCACGCCCTGCACGGCGCGCAGCGCGGCGATGATGTTCGACAGGTGGCGCAAGTCCTTCACCTCCACGTCGATCGCGATCTCCTGGAAGTCGGGGCCGCGATGGTGGATGCGGAGGTTCTCGATCGCCCCGTCCTGCCGCGCGATGGCGTCGGTCACCGCCGAGAGGGCGCCCCGGTCGGAGGAGGCGACGATCTCGATCCGGCCGACATGGGCGCCCCCTGCCCCGCCCTCGTAGTCCCAGTCCACATCCAGGAAGCGCTCGGGGCTGTCGGCGAAGGCGGAGAGGTTGTGGCAATCCGCCTTGTGGACGGTCACCCCCTTGCCGGTGGAAACGATGCCGACGATGCGGTCGCCCGGCAGCGGGTGGCAGCATCCGGCGAAGTTCACCTGCATGCCGGCGACGAGTCCGGAGATGCCCATCGCAACGTCGCGCCGCCCGCCCTTGACGGCGTTCGCCGGCACGGCGCGGGGACGGGAGCGTGCGATCGGCAACGGGTCGGCGGCGCGCGGCGGACCCTTCAGCTCGGGATAGACGGCGTGCACCACGTCGCGCGGCGTGACACCGCCAGCGGCGACGACGAGGCAGAGTTCCTCGAAATTCGGCTGCTTGAGCTTCCCGAGCACCGGCTCGATCGCCTTCTCGGAGAACTCCACGCCTTCCTGGCGGAAGGCCTTGGCGATGGCGGCGCGCCCTTCCTGGCGGCTCACCTCCCGCTGCTGGGCATGGACGAAGCGCCGGATGCGGGCCTTCGCCTTGCCGGTGACGACGAAGCGTTCCCATTGCGGGTTCGGCGTGCCGCCGCGCGCGGTGATGATCTCCACCTGGTCGCCGTTCTCGAGCGGCGTGCGCAGCGGCTTGATGACGCCGTTGATCTTGGCGCCGACGCACTGGTCGCCGACCTGGCTGTGCACCTGGTAGGCGAAGTCCACCGGCGTGGAGCCGCGCGGCAGCGCGATCAGGTCGCCGCGCGGCGTGAAGCAAAAGACCTGGTCGCGGTGCAGCTCGAGCCGGGTGGCGTCGAGGAACTCCTGCGGCTCGGCCGCCTGCTCCAGGATCTCGAGCAGGTCCTTCACCCAGGGGAACTTCTGCTGGTCCTTCGCCGCCTGGCCGCCCTGCTTGTAGATCCAGTGCGCGGCGACGCCGTATTCGGCCACCTCGTGCATCTCGCGCGTGCGGATCTGCACCTCGATCTTGGCGTTGCGCTTCTCCGGCACCGTCACGCCGGTGTGCAGGCTCTGGTAGCCGTTCGGCTTCGGGGTCGAGATGTAGTCCTTGAAGCGGCCCGGCACCACGCGATAGGCGCCGTGCAGCGCGCCGAGCGCCGCATAGCAGGCCGCCTTGTCGGGCACGATGACACGGAAGGCCATGATGTCCGAGAGCTGCTCGAACTCCACCTTCTTGCCGTGCATCTTGAGCCAGATCGAGTAGGGCGACTTCTCGCGTCCCGTCAGCTCCAGCACCTCGATGCCGTTCGCCTTCATCGTCTCGGCCAGGTCCTCCTTGATCTCGTCGATCAGGTCGGCACCCTGCCCGTAGAGGAAGGATCGACGCGCGGCGATGGTCTGGAAGGCGTCGGGGTCGAGCTCGCGGAAGGAGAGTGTCTCGAGCTCGGTCTTCAGCGCGTCCATGCCGATGCGCTCGGCGAGGGGGGCGAAGATCTCCATCGTCTCCCGCGCGGTCTTGCGGCGCCGCGCCTCCTGCGGGACGAAATGGAGCGTGCGCATGTTGTGCAGCCGGTCCGCCAGCTTCACAAGCAGGACGCGGATGTCCTCGCTCATCGCCAGGACGAGCTTGCGGAAGTTCTCGGCCTGCTTGGTGCGTTCCGACTGCAGCTCGAGGCGCGTCAGCTTGGTGACGCCGTCCACCAGCCGCGCCACTTCCTTGCCGAAGCGCTTCTCGATCTCGGGCAGGCCGGTCTTGGTGTCCTCCGCCACGTCGTGCAGCAGCGCGGTGGCGATGGAGGCGGTGTCGAGGCGGTACTGCGCCAGGATCTGCGCGACCGCGACGGGATGGGTGATGTAAGGGTCGCCGTTGTCGCGAGTCTGCCCGGCATGGGCGGCGGCGGCGACCTGGAAGGCCTGCTCGATCAGCGCCGCATCGGCACGCTGGTCGTAGCTTGCGACCAGCCGGGCCAGTTCCTGGCCGGTGCCGGCTGGCACGCCGGCGGCGAGGCCATCCGGCGCGAAGGGGGTGACGAGCCCGGGCCGCGCGGTCATGCGGGCACCGCCGCGAGCGGCCGCCCGGGGCGTGCTGCGGTGGCGGCGGGGGCGGCGCC
>NZ_JAKJIB010000579.1 GCF_021864505.1 Falsiroseomonas oryziterrae | reverse complement strand
GGCAACGGGCGGGTGATCCCCGCCGGGCCGCTGCGCGAGCCGGTGGCGCGCGCCGCGTCGCGCTGCCGGGCGGCGGTGCTGATCGGCGGCGACGAATGCGGCGCGCTGGAGCAGCTGCCGCCGTCCCTGCCCGTGCTGCGGGCGCGGCTGGTGGCCGGGCCGGAAGCCGCGATGCTGGCCGGCCAGCCGGTCTTCGCCTTCTGCGGCATCGCCAACCCGGCGAAGTTCTTCGCGACCCTGAGCGAGGCCGGGGCGGTGGTGGCCGGCCGGGCGCCCTTCGCCGACCACTACCCCTATGACGACAGCGACCTCGAGGACCTGCTGGCCCAGGCCGAGGCGCTGCGGGCGGTCCCGGTAACCACCAAGAAGGACTTCGTCCGGATCCCCGCGAAATACCGCTCCCGCGTCACCGTCGTGACCGTCGGGCTCGCCTGGGAGGAGCCGGCGGCGATCGAGGGGCTGCTGGACCCGCTGGTGGCCCGGGTGCCCATGCCGGCCTGATCGTTCCAGCCTGACTGTACCGGCTGGACGGTTTGCTCTTGACGAACCGTCCGGCCGGTATAGTTGAGGGGCATGAACGATGCCCCCGTGACAAGCCTCGTCCCTTCGGCGCCCGCGTCCGCCCCGCATGCGGACGCCCGGACCCGCGTCCTCGACGCCGCCGAGGCGATCATCCAGGCGCGCGGCGTCGCCGGCCTGACGCTGGAGGCCGCGGCGCGCGACGCCGGGGTGTCGAAGGGCGGGCTGCTCTACCACTTCGCCTCGAAGGAGGCGCTGCTCGACGCGATGCTGCGGCGCTTGGCCGCCTTCATGGAGGGGCAGTACGAGATGGGCGTCGCCGCCCAGCCGCCCGGCCCCGGGCGGGTTGCGCGAGCCTGCCTCGAATGGGGTTTCGGCGAGGCCGATCCGGCCGGCGAGGGGCCGCTGCACGCCTGCGACGAGCGGCACGACCGGGCCTCTGCGGTGTTCCTGGCCGCCTTCCACCACGATCCCGCGCTGCTCGACCCGATCCGCGCTGTCGTAGCGCGCATGCGCGTCGACATCGCTGCCGACGGCCTGCCGCCCGGTGTCGGCAACGCCATCAACGCGGCCTGCGACGGCATGCTGCTCGCGCGGCTGTTCCGCCTCTACGAACCGACGCCGGCCGAGCGCGCCGAGACCCGCGCGGCGCTGCTGCGCCTGCTGGAGGCCGCGCGATGAGCCGTGGCGCGAAGTGGCTCGCCGGCGCCGTGCTGCTCGCCGCGGCCGGCGGGGCGGGGTTCCTCTGGATGGCGAAGGGCGAGGCCGAGCGGGCCGT
>NZ_JAKJIB010000578.1 GCF_021864505.1 Falsiroseomonas oryziterrae | reverse complement strand
GGCCCGTGCCCTGCCGCGGCCGGTGCCCGGGCTGAAGGTGATCGCGGTGGGGGAGGCGACGGCGGCGGAAGCCCGCGCCCGGGGCTGGGCGGATTGCCGCGCCGCGGCGGGCACGGCCGACACCCTGGCGGAGCTGGTGGCGGCGGCGCTCGACCCGCGGGCGGGGCCGCTGCTGCTCGCGGTGGGAGAGGGCTATTCCCTGGACCTTGCCGCCGACCTGCGGCGACGTGGATTCCGGGTCATCCGCCGGATCGCCTATCGCGCGGAACCCGCGGCCGCACTTCCCGAAAATGCTATCGGGGCGCTGCGGTCCGGAGCGGTCGGCGCGGTCCTGTTCCACTCGCCACGCTCGGCGCTGTGTGCCATCAACCTCGTCCGGGCCGCCGGTCTTGCGGCGGCCGCCCCGGGGATCGAGGTGCTGGCGATCAGCCGGCGGGTGGCCGAGGCCGCCGCCGCTGCGATCGCCCCCCTCGCCTGGCGGTCCCTGCGCGTCGCCGCGCGGCCCGAGGAGGACGCGTTGCTGGGCCTGCTCGGCCGGCGGGGATAGCCCGCGGCCGGGCTCGCCGTTCCCGTCAGGAGAGCCATGAGCCAGTCCACCCCTCCCCTCGGCCCGCCCCCTGGCCCGCTCGACCGCCTGCGCCGCTTCGATCCTGCCGTGCTGCCGATCCTGGTGGCCGGGATCGTGCTGGTCGGCGCCGTGGTCTGGCTGCTGGGCCGCCCGCTGCCGCCCGCCGCGCCGTCGGTCGATCCGCGCCTCGCCGAGCAGGTCACGGCGCTGAGAGCCGAGGTCGAGCGGCTGCAGGGTGTTGCGAACCGCGTGTCCGCACTGGAAGGCCGCGGCGGACCGGATCTCCGCCCGCTGGAAGGCCGTCTCGCGGCGCTCGAAGGCCGCACCGGCCCGGATGTGGCTCCGCTTGCCGCGGGCATCGCCGCCGCCACGGGACGCGCCGAGACGGCGGAACGCCAGATCGCCGCGCTCGAACAGCGCATCGGCGCGCTGCAGCGCGACCTGACCGGTCGCGTCGACACGCTCGCGCGCGAGGCGCAGCAGGCCTCGGCCCAGGCGGCGCAGCGCGCCCAGGCGGCGGAACAGGCGATCGCGGGCTTCGCCGGCCGCGTGGCGGCTAACGAGACCGGGCTTGCCGCCCGCACGCAGGCGATCGAGGCGCAGGCCGGCCGCATCGGCTCGCTCGAACAGGCGACGGCGGCGCGCATCCAGGCGCTGGAGGCGAATCTCGCGCAGCGGCTGCAGGCGCTGGAGGGCCAGTTGCAGCAGCGCGGCGCGGCGCTGGAGCAGC
>NZ_JAKJIB010000577.1 GCF_021864505.1 Falsiroseomonas oryziterrae | reverse complement strand
CTGCTGCGCCGGAGCGGATCGAGGAATTGCTGGCCGCCGCGCCGCCCGGCTTCGCCACGGGCGGCACCGGCGCGCTCTGGTGGACCGACGGCGCGCCGCGCGTCGCCGCCCGGCGCTTCTCGCTCGGCGCGTTGCCGCGGCCTGCGGCCTTTGCCGCCATGCTCGACGATGCCGCCGGGGGGAGCCTGTCGCCATGAGCGAAGCCGCGGGGACCGACGTGATCGTCGAGCGCTTCCGCTCCGCCGCCAAGACGGACCCGGGCGCCAAGCGCACGCACAACGAGGACGCCTTCGTCCATCGCCCCGACGCCGGGCTCTGGGCCGTCGCCGACGGCGCGGGCGGGCACGAGGCGGGCGAGGTCGCCTCCGGCATGATCCGCGACGCGCTCGCCGCCATTCCGGACGAGTTGCCGGCGGGACGGATGCTCGGCGAGGTGCGCCAGCGCATCGCCCTGGTGCACGAGGCGCTGCTGGAAGCGGGCGCCGAGCGCAACGGCATGATCGCCTCGACCGTCGTCGTGCTGATCCTGCGGCACGGCCATTTCGCCTGCCTCTGGGCGGGCGATTCCCGCATGTACCGGCTGCGCGGCGAGACGCTGGAGCAGGTCACGCGCGATCACAGCCTGGTGCAGGAACTGGTGGATGCCGGCCTGGTGCGGCCGGAGGACGCGGAGAGCCACCCGCGCGCCAACGTCATCACCCGCGCCGTCGGCGCAGGGGAGGGCGGGCCGCTCGACCTCGACAAGACGACCGACCGCGTGCTGCCGGGGGACCGCTTCCTGCTGTGCAGTGACGGCCTGTCAAAGTGCCTGCCGCCGGCCGAGATCGCGACCCTGCTCGCGGTGCCGGATGCCGCGCTGGCGCCGGACCTGCTGGTCGCCGCCGCGCTCGCGCGCAAGGCCTCCGACAATGTCACCTGTGTCGTCGTGGAGGCCGCGCAGGTGGATTGAGACCCGCGGTGCAGATCCGGGCTGACACCCGGCCGCGCCGCGCGATAGCGTGCCGGAACCGTCACGAAGTCCACAGGGACGTCGCCATGTCGAAACCTGCCCGGCGCATCGTCGCCATCCTGACCTCCGCCGTCATGCTCGCCGGCTGTGTCACCACGCGGGAAGGGCGCATCGGTGCCGACGACGGCACGGATCCCTGCCGCGCGCAGCTTGTCGCGCTCGACAGCACCGGCGACTTCTTCGGCGAGGACATCCTGCGTGGCGCAGCGATGGGCGCGGTCGGCGGCGCGCTGCTCGGCGCGGCGGTCGCCGCGGCGACGGGGCGCCGTGGCAACGAGGTGCTGGCCGGGGCGGCGATCGG
>NZ_JAKJIB010000576.1 GCF_021864505.1 Falsiroseomonas oryziterrae | reverse complement strand
CCCACGCCCTGCAGCGCCCTCGCGTCCGCCCCGGTGCGGTTCACGATGCGGACAGGCTCGGCCCCCTGGGCGCCCCCGGGGGCGGCCCCGGGGGCGGGTGCCGCGGCGGGTCCTTGTGCGGCGGCGGGGGCGGCGGCAGGGGCGGCGAAGGCGAGGCAGAGCAGAAGCAGGGCGCGGCGCATGCGCGCCCATGTCGCGGCCCGCCCCGCCCACGTCAACGTCTGCGCGAGGCGGCGGGAAGTTCGGCGCCAGGTGCCGGGAACCTGACCTGGATCAAGGCTCCGGCGTTCCGGAAAGGGCAGGCTTCGCGTCACGCCGTCGTAAGGGGCCTTGACCTTCCAATATTGGGAAGGGCCAGATGCCGGCGATGGAGACGAAGCCAGCCGAGATGCCGGACGCATCCGCCGCCCTGCCGCGCCTTTCCCTGCCCGTGGAGGGCATGACCTGCGCCTCCTGCGCGGGCCGGGTGGAGCGTGCGCTCCGCAAGGTGCCGGGCGTGTCCGAGGCGCATGTGAACCTGGCCGCCGAGCGCGTCGAGGTGGACGGCACCGCCGGGCCGGCCGTGCTGGCGGCCGCGATCCGCGCCGCGGGCTACGCGGTGCCGGAGGCCGAGCGCAGCATCGGCATCGAGGGGATGACCTGCGCCAGCTGCGCCGGCCGCGTCGAGCGTGCGCTGGCCAGGGTGCCGGGCGTGCTCTCGGTCAGCGTGAACCTCGCGGCGGAGCGCGCGACGCTCCGGCTGCTGGCGGGCGTCGAGGATGCGGCGCTCGGCGCCGCGCTGGCGGGCGCCGGCTATCGGCTGACGGCCGTGCCCGACGACGCCGAGGCGGAGGAGGAGGCCGCGAACCGCCGCCTCGCCCGGCAGGGGCGGGAGTTGTTGTTCGCCGCGGCGCTCACCGCGCCCTTCCTGGTCGGCATGGCCGGCATGGCTTTCGAGCGCGACTGGATGCCGGGGGCCTGGACGCAGCTGGCGCTGACGACGGCGATGTTCGGCTGGTTCGGGCCGCGCTTCTGGCGCGCCGCCTGGGGCGCGCTGCGCGACCGCACCGGCAACATGGACCTGCTGGTCTCGATCGGCACCGGCGCGGCGATCCTGCTGTCGGTCTGGCTGATGTGGCAGCACGACGTGTCGCACGGCCACGGCCTGTATTTCGAGGCGGCGGTCGTCGTGCTGTTCTTCGTGCTGCTCGGCAAATGGCTGGAGGCGCGCGCCAAGCGCGGCACGGGTGCTGCGATCCGCGCGCTGCTCGCGCTGCGGCCGCGCACGGCGCGCCGGCTCGACGCGGACGACACGGAGCGCGAGGTGCCGGCGGCG
>NZ_JAKJIB010000575.1 GCF_021864505.1 Falsiroseomonas oryziterrae | reverse complement strand
GGCCGCCTCCGGCGCCGCAGGTGGCGTGGCCGGCACCGGCTCGTCCGGCAGGATGCGCGGGCCGCGCGGCGTGTCGCTCACAGCAAGTCCCCGATCAGCGCGGCGAGCAGCGCATCGAGCCCGAGATGCGGAATGCCGGCGCTGCCGTCGCCGGCGAGGCGCGGCGGCTGGAACACCGGCATCTCGAAGAAGGCATGCTCCCAGAAGGCGGCGTCGGGCCGGCGCAGCGGCACCTCGCCCGGATAGACCTTGGCGCTGCGCCCGCTGTCCAGGAGCACGCCGCGCACCGCGGAAACCGGCCGGCCCTCCAGCACCGCCACGTCGTCCTCGGTGCAGCGGATCGCGGCGACGGCATGCACCGATGTCGCGGGATCGAGCGGCCCGGCGGGGTCGCGCCCGACGAGGTCGCCGAGCAGGCCGAGCAGCGCCTCGCGCGCGCGCTGCGGCACATGGTCCGCCTTGGTCGCGGCGAAGCCGACGCGGCGCACCCCCTGCCCCGTCAGCAGCTCGAAGATCCCGAGCCCGCCTCGCAGCGCGCCGCTGACGGCGGCCAGCGCCTCCGCCGTGTCGTCGAAGGCCTCCTCCCCCGCATGCAGCGCGCCGAGCGCGTCGACCAGCACGGCCTGGCGGTGAAAGCGGCGGAAGAAGGGATCGAAGAAGTTCTGCCGCGCATCCTCGAGATAGGCCGCGTGACGGCGCGCGAGCAGCTGCGCGAGGTCGCCGCGCTCCGGCTCCGGCAGCGGGAAGAACCACAGCAGCGGCGCCTCGCCGCGCGGCCCCGGGTTCAGCACGCGCCCGGGCTGGAGGAAGCGGAAGCCGAGCCGGTCGCGGCAGGTCCTGAGCGCATCGCGGTAGAGCGCGAAGCCCTGCCGCGCCAGCGCCTCCTCCGCCGGCGCCTCGGGCGGCAGCGAATCCACGAAGGCGAGGAAGGCGGCCGCCGCCTCCGCCCGCTTGCCGCGCCGCAGACGGGCGAGGGTGTCGCGCGACCAGTCGGGCCAGGACTGGTGCAGCATCGGCAGGTCGAGCAGCCACTCGCCCGGATAGTCGAGCAGCTCCAGCGTCACGCGCCGCGGTCCCGTGAACAGCGCGCGCGTCTGGCCGAGGACGGAGCGCGGGTCGAGCTCCAGCGCGATCTCGAGGGTCGAGAGATCCTCGGTCCGCTCCGGCCAGCGCGGCGGATCGGCGGCGAGTGCGGCGAGGTGGCCGGGGGCGTCGAAGCGCGGCGTCGCCTGGGTCTCGGCCGGCACCAGGCGCGCTGCGCGCAACCGCCCGCCGGCCGCGGCTTCGAGCGCCGGCAGCGTGCGCGCGCCGCGCCCGGCGGC
>NZ_JAKJIB010000574.1 GCF_021864505.1 Falsiroseomonas oryziterrae | reverse complement strand
GACCCGACCGGGCCGGCGCCCGGCCGCCCGGTGCCGGATCCCGCCCCCGGCCCGAGCCAGCCCCCGCCCGACATCGAGCCGCCGCTGCCCGGCGAGAAGCGCCCGCCCGCGGGCGATCCGCCGAAGGAGGAGCCGGTGCGGCTGAAGGAGGTCGGCGGGCCGTCCGGGCCGGAGCCGACGCGCTACGGCGACTGGGAGCGAAAGGGCCGCGTCTCAGACTTCTAGGACCTCCCCACGGAACCGCTTCGCAGTTCCGCGGGCTGCCCCGGTCTGGTGCCCGATCTTCGACGGGAGACGCTGCGTTGCCGCGCAACTTCGGTTCGCGCGACTCGGCGCGGACGGCGCGAACATGATTGCGTGTCGCGCAGGTGCGACTCCCAAGATCTTGTGCCGCGCCGAGTCGCGACTCGGGCGGCGGCAGGCGAACGCGCTTGTGGGTGAAAAACCGAATCACCCCAAGGTCTTGTGCTGGGAGAACACGCGCGAGGAGTCAGCGATTCGTTCGCGCGACTCGGGCCAGGTGACTGATTCTCCACCTTTTCCGGTTGCACCCTAAGTCCCTGATTCACCGCTCGTTCCGTTCTCGGGGCGAATCGCGAACCTGATCAGGGCGGTTACGACGCTGGTTTCGCGCCCCGCGGCGCCAGCCAGATCGCCAGCGCCAGCATCCCCGCCGCCGCCGCGACCAGCGCGCCGGCGGGGCCCAGCACCGCCCGCATCCCGCCCATCAGCACGGGCCCCAGCGACTGGCCGAGGAAGAAGCTGAAGGCGTGCAGCGCCACCGCCGTGCCGCGCGCCTGCGGCGCCACCTCCGTCACCCGCGTCTGGATGGAGGAATGGATCATGTAGAAGCCGAGCCCGAGCACCAGGCAGGCGCCGATTCCGACCCAGGCCACCGGCATGAAGCCCAGCGCGAGCAGCCCGGCGGCGAGCGTCGCACCCCCCAGCACGATCATCCTTGCTTGGCCCAGGCGCCGCAGCAGCATCGGGGCGAGGGCCGCGAAGGCGAAGCCGCCGAAGGCGTAGAAGGCCACTGCCAGCCCCGCCTCCGCCGCGCCGCTGCCCGCCGCCAGCCCGCGCTCGACGAAGAGCGGCGCGAGGAACGGGAAGATGCCGAAGACCAGCGCGCCCTCGATGAAGACCGCCAGGTAGAGCACGCGCGCCGCCCGCAGCCGCAGGATCGCCGCGTAGCGCCGGAGCGCCTCCGGCAGGTCGAGCCGCCGCTCCGTCGCCGGCGCGCCGCCGCCGCGCAGCACGAAGAGCCCTGCCAGCGACGCCGCCGCGCACGCCACCATGACGCCTCGCCTGCCTGATCCGAAGAACAC
>NZ_JAKJIB010000573.1 GCF_021864505.1 Falsiroseomonas oryziterrae | reverse complement strand
CGGGCGGCAGCGGGACAGGCGACGGGGGCGGCTTGATCGGCGGCGACGGCACGGGCGGCGGCACCGGTGGCGCCACGCCCACGCCCGCGCCGCGCAGCCTGCCCGCAATCCCGGCACGCGCCGGCCTGCTGGAGCTGGACGCGCCCGGCAACCAGCCCTCCATCCTCCCCGGCGGCGCCCGCGCGCCCTGGCCACGTCCCACCCCCTGGCCCCTTCCGCCCCTCACAGCTCCGGAATGACCGGCGAACCCTCACCCGGACGCAGCGTTTCGAAGCATGGACACACCAACCGGGGGGAGCGCCCGCATGCCGATCGACCCGAAGCGCGACCGCAACCAGGATGCCGCCGTCGCCGGCACCTTCCCCGCCAGCGACCCGCTGGCCGGCACGCCCGAAAGCGGCACGCGCGCCGTGCCGCCGCAGGACATGATGGGCCATGACACCCCGATGCCGCCTGACGCCGTCACGCTGCGCCGCCGCTTCCCGAGCGCGGAATCCGCCAAGCTCGCGCTCGAGGCCCTGGTGCGGGAGGGCCCGGTGGACCGCAACGCCGCCGAGATCGTGGCGCAGGGCGAGGAGACGGAGCTGCGCATCGCCGCGCCCGCCAACGACCTCCAGCGGCTGCGCGACCTGCTCGCCAAGGCCTCCTGATCCGAAATCGGGACGAAAAGGCATTTCGTCCTAGATTCTTGTTGCAGGGTTGCGCGCCACCGCCCTAGCCTCGCCCAGGACGCGAGAGAGGGCAGCGCATGGCGCAGCATCGGCTGGTCCCGCAGGCAAGGATGGCGGCCCTGGTCGCCCTCGTCCCGCTGCCCGCCTTCGCCCAGGACGTGGCGCAGCAGACGGCGCAGCAGGTGCAGGCGATGGCGCCGAGCACGCTCGCCATCTGGCTGTTCATGCTCTTCGTGGCTGCGCTGGCCTTCGGCCTGGGCCGCTACGCCTGGCAGCTGCGGCGCGACTACATCCATGTGCTGAGCACCGTACCGCGCGATCCGGGCACGACGACCGACCGCGTCGCCCTCTATCGCGAGAGCGCGGGCGGCCTCCCGGACGGCACCATCCGCGCCGCGCTCGCGATCGTCATCGTGCTGCTCACCATCCCCGCCATCGTGCTGTCGCGGCAGCTCGGCCTGTCCAGCACGGGAGAGCTCGGCACCATCCTCGGCGGCGTGCTCGGCTTCTATTTCGGCACCCGCAGCGGCGGCGCCGAGACCGACGCCGCGCGGCGCCAGGCCGACGCCTCGCTCAAGCAGGCCCAGGCCGCGCAGGAGGAGAAGCAGCAGGCGCAGGCCGAGGCGACGGCCGCGCGCGACGCGCAGCTGCAGGCCGAGGCCGAG
>NZ_JAKJIB010000572.1 GCF_021864505.1 Falsiroseomonas oryziterrae | reverse complement strand
CCGTAGCCGCCGCCGGCGACAGCGCGTGCGGCGGGGGCTGCGACCTGGGCCGAGGCGACCGCCTGCACCGGCGCGGCCGCGCCGCCGCCGACCGCGACCAGCTTCGGCCGCTCGACCTCGCGCGCCACCATGGCGTCGATGCCGGTGGCGACGACGGAGACGCGCATGCGCCCGTTCATCGTCTCGTCGATCGAGGTGCCGAAGATGATGTTGGCATCCTCGTCCACTTCCTTGCGGATGCGGTTCGCCGCCTCGTCCACCTCGAACAGCGTCATGTCGAGGCCGCCGGTGATGTTGATCAGCACGCCGCGCGCGCCGCGCATCGAGGTGTCCTCGAGCAGCGGGTTGCTGATCGCGGCCTCGGCGGCCTTCACCGCGCGCTCGTCGCCCTCGGCCTCGCCGGTGCCCATCATCGCCTTGCCCATCTCCGCCATCACGGTGCGGATGTCGGCGAAGTCGAGGTTGATCATGCCGGGGTTGACCATCAGGTCGGTCACGCCGCGCACGCCCATGTAGAGCACGTTGTCGGCCATCTTGAACGCCTCGGGGAAGGTCGTGCGCTCATTGGCCAGGCGGAAGAGGTTCTGGTTCGGCACGACGATCAGCGTGTCGACGAACTGCTGCAGCTCCTCGATGCCGGCGTCCGCCGCCTTCTTGCGCTTCGGGCCTTCGAAGTCGAAGGGCTTGGTCACCACGCCGACGGTCAGGATGCCGCGCTCGCGCGCCATCCGCGCGATGACCGGCGCGGCACCCGTGCCGGTGCCGCCGCCCATGCCGGCGGTGACGAAGACCATGTGGCTGCCTTCCAGGTGGCGGGCGAGGTCCTCCGTCGCCTCCTCCGCCGCGGCGCGCCCGATCTCGGGCTTCGCGCCGGCGCCGAGGCCCTGCGTCAGGTGCGGCCCGAGCTGCACGCGGCGGTCGGCCTTCGAATGCACCAGCGACTGCGCGTCGGTGTTGGCGACGAGGAAGTCCACGCCGCCGAGGCCCATCGCGACCATGTTGTTGACCGCGTTGGTCCCGCCGCCACCCACGCCGACCACGGTGATCCGCGGCGTGAAGTCGGTGTGCTGGTGGGCCGGGATGGTGAGGTTCAGTGTCATTTGGGCCTCTCCTGGAACTCAGCCTTGCCTGGCGTTGGCGGCGTTGGTGATCGGGGAACGGACGGGCGCGCGGGTCACATCCGCACCCTGATCCAGTCGGCGACGCGGCGGAGCAGGCCGCGCGAGGTGTCGGGGCCGGGGGCGACGTCCACGATGGGACGGCCCTCGCCGGCGGCCCAGGCGAGCAGGCCGACCGCGACCGCGAAGGGCGCGCCGCCGGCGGTGTCGGGCAGGCCGCGC
>NZ_JAKJIB010000571.1 GCF_021864505.1 Falsiroseomonas oryziterrae | reverse complement strand
CGGGACGGTGCTGGACGGCGCGCCGACCATCGCCTGTGGCGAGGGCGCGCTGCGGCTGACGCGGCTGCAGCGCGCGGGGCGCGCGGCGCTGCCGGCGGCCGAGTTCCTGCGCGGCTTCGCACTGCCGCCCGGCACGGTGCTGGGCTGAATGCCGCGCTACGCGCTGAAGCTCGAATTCGACGGCAGCGGCTTCGTCGGCTGGCAGCGGCAGCCCGACGGCCTCTCGATCCAGCAGGTGATCGAGGAGGCGGCCGCGCCGCTGAACCGGGGCGAGCAGGTGCTGGCCACCACCGCCGGCCGCACCGATGCGGGCGTGCATGCCGAGGGCCTGGTCGTGGACCTCGTGCTCGCCAACGACCTGCCGCCCGAGCGCGTGCGCGAGGCGATCTCGGCGCGCACCGTCCCGCACCGCGTCGTGGCGCTGGCCGCCGCGCGGGTGCCCGACGAGTGGTCGGCGCGCTTCGACTGCATCGGCCGCGGCTATCGCTACCGCATCCTGAACCGCGCCGCGCGGCCGGCGCTGGAGGCGGGACGGCTCTGGCACGTCAAGCGCCGGCTGGATGCGGCGGCGATGCACGAGGCGGCACAGGCGCTGCTCGGGCGGCACGACTTCTCCGCCTTCCGCGCCGCGGCCTGCCAGGCGAAGTCGCCGCTGCGCACGCTGGACCGGCTGGAGGTGATGCGCGTTTCGGACGAAATCGTCGTCGTCGCGGAGGCGCGGAGCTTCCTGCATCACCAGGTGCGGAACCTGGTGGGCACGCTGGTCGAGGTGGGCGCGGGGCGGCGCGGGGTGGCGTGGCCGCGGCAGCTGCTAGACGGGCGGGATCGGACGAAGGCGGGCATGACCGCGCCGCCGGAGGGCCTGGTCTTCCGCTTCGCCCGCTACGATCCGGAGCCCGACTGGGTCTGAGCGCCACTTTACCGCTTTGGCGCTTTACAGCTTTGGCGCCGGCGGCAGGATTCGGACGAATTCGATCTGGTCAGGTGCGGGCAAGAATGTGGCCCCGCCCCCACCTGTCGAACGCCCTTGGCGTTCGCCCCCCCCTGCGGGGGAAGAGAGAGCAGGTTCGGACGAATTAGACGGGGGCCGGCTGGGGAGCGTCATGCGCCAGCATGACAGGAATATAGTCCTCCGCGCAAGCGCCGTTACGGGGCAGGCATCTCCAGCCCGTAGCGGTCGGCCAGCTTCGCCAGGGCCGGCGGGATCGCGGGGTGCAGCGCGACACCCTCGGCGAGCGCCTGCGCACGGCGCGCCATCGCGCCGTCGCCCGGCAGGCGCGGCGCGTCGAAGCCGGGGCGCGGCGGGTTGCCGCGCACGGCCTGCGCCATGAAGCCGCTCTC
>NZ_JAKJIB010000570.1 GCF_021864505.1 Falsiroseomonas oryziterrae | reverse complement strand
GGGGGATCTGCGGCGTGGCCCGCGCGATGTCCTGCGCGGCGCGTTCCAGCGTGGCGAGCGTGCGGTCGGCGCGGGCCAGCACGGATTGCAGGCTGCCCGGCGCCGGGCCGTTCCGGCCGCCGGGATCCGCCGCGCCGCCGGTCAGCGCGCCGACGACGCCCTGCACCTCTTGCACCGCGGCCTGCGCCGTCTCGGCCAGCGCGTTGAATCGCCGCGCGGCTTCCTCCGCCTCCCGCGCGACTGTCTCGTCGGCCAGCAGGCGCCCGACCGTCCCCTCCCCGCGATTGAGCCGCTCGGCGGCCTCG
Organism: Falsiroseomonas oryziterrae; assembly: GCF_021864505.1. Classification (GTDB taxonomy): domain Bacteria; phylum Pseudomonadota; class Alphaproteobacteria; order Acetobacterales; family Acetobacteraceae; genus Falsiroseomonas; species Falsiroseomonas oryziterrae. The sequence goes on along the minus strand of NZ_JAKJIB010000570.1, from coordinate 1,036 downwards.
GCGAAGGCGCGGGTGCCGCGCTGGAGGTCGTCCAGCACCGGGAAGACGCGGCGGCGGAGGTCCTCGAGCAGCGCGCCGGCCGTCTCGGTCGCCGCCTGCTCGACGCGTGCCTCGATCACCGCGCCGCGTTCCCAGTCGAGCGGCGGCCCCTCCCCGCGCGCGATGTCGAGATAGGCGGGGCCGGCGACGCCGAAGCGGCGGCGGACGGTCGCGATGCTGTCGGCGCGGATGAAGACGCGCGCCTGGTCCTCGATGCGGAGCTCCGCGCGGATGCGGCCCTCCGGCGCGATGACGATCCGCCGCACCGTGCCGGCGCGGATGCCGAGCACCTCCGCCTCGGAGCCTGCGGACAGGCCGGCGACGCCGCCTTCCGTCGGCATCAGCACGGTGAGCTGCGCGCCGCCCTCGAACCATTGCCGGATGACGCTGCGCTGGAAGGCGGTGAAGAGGAACACCGCCACTGCCGCCAGCACGAGCGCGCCGACCCAGCGGTCGGTGTAGCGCAGCCGGACGCGATCCTCCTCCGTCATGCCCGGACGAGCCCCTCGGGTCCCAGGCGGAGCCGCTGCGTGGCGGGAAAGGCAGGATCGTCCCAGGCGCGGCGCGAGCGGGTGATCCAGATCGCCGCGGCGCCCGCGTCCCGGCGTTCGTCGAGCGTCGCGCGGAGCGGCGCGACCAGCGTGTCGGCCGCCTCCACGTCGAAGGGGCTTTCCAGCAGCAGCAGGTCGGGCCGGCCGAGGAAGGCCCGCGCGCAGCCGGCCCGGGCGAGGTCGAGATGGCCGAGCTCGTGGGGCGTCACGCGCGGCATGCCGTCCAGCCCGAAATGGCGCGACAGGCGCTCGGCCTGCGCGCGCAGGGCGGCTTCCTCGGCGCCGTGATGGCGGCGCGCGAGCAGCATGCCCTGCGCTACGGAGAGATGCGGCAGCCAGCCGCCCTCGGCCGGCGCGAGCCCTATGCGACTGCGCAGCGCCTCGGCCGCGCGGCGCAGCAGGCCGGCCAGCGCCGTGCCGATCAGGCCAATGGCGCCGGCGGCCAA
>NZ_JAKJIB010000057.1 GCF_021864505.1 Falsiroseomonas oryziterrae | reverse complement strand
GCCACCTGTGGCGCGGGCCCGCCCACCCGGCGTCGCGCCCCCGCCGCCCCCCCGCCCCGCGGAGGGCCAGATGCTGATCGACCCGGAGGGCCGACCGGCCGTCTCCACCGGCCAGGCGGGACGCGTGCGAGGCGTCACCCAGCCGGGCGTGGGCGGCGGCGCGGTGATCCGCGATGGCAATGTGGAGACCTGGATCGGCCCGGACGGACAGGCCCGCACCCGCGTCGTCCCGCCCTGAGGCCTACGTGAAGGTCCTGTATTTCGCCTGGGTCCGCCAGAAGGTCGGCGCGGCCGAGGAGGACGTCTCGCCGCCGCCCGAGGTGCGCGACGTCGCCGGCCTGATCGCCTGGCTCGCCACGCGCAGCCCGGGCCACGCGGCCGCCTTCGCCGATGCCCGCCAGCTGCGCGCCGCGGTGAACCAGGAGTTCGCGCCCCCCGACGCCCCGGTCGCGCCGGGCGACGAGGTCGCGTTCTTCCCGCCGGTGACCGGCGGCTGAGCCCGATGCCGGTGGTGCCGCGCGTGCTGGTGCAGGAAGCGCCCTTCGACATGGGGGCGGAGACGGCGGCGCTGTTCGCCGGCCGCGCCGATGTGGGCGGGCTTGCGAGCTTCCTCGGCATCTGCCGCGGCGATGGCGGGCTCGTCGCCATGACGCTCGAGCATTATCCGGGCATGACGGAGCGCGCGTTGCGCCGCATTGCGGAAGAAGCCTGCGCGCGCTGGCCGCTGACCGGCTGCACGGTGATCCACCGCCACGGACGGCTGGTGCCGGGCGATCCGATCGTGCTGGTGCTGACGGCGAGCGCGCATCGCGTGGCGGCGCTGGACTCCTGCGCCTTCCTGATCGACTGGCTGAAGACCAAGGCGCCGTTCTGGAAGAGCGAGGAATTCGCCGGCGGCACGACGCGCTGGGTCGAGGCCAAGGCCGAGGACGACGAGGCAGCCGCCCGCTGGGGGCGGTGACGCGATGCGCCTGCTCGCGATCCTCGCCGGCGGCGTGCTGCTGGTCTGGCCGGCCTTCCTGAACGGCTACCCGCTGCTGTTCAGCGACACCGGCGCCTTCCTGCATCAGACGGCGCCGCCGCCCTCCGGCCCGCTGGCGATCTGGGACAAGCCGCATGTCTATGGGCCGCTGCTGCACCTGTTCCACTGGCGGCTGACGCTGTGGGGCCCGGTGCTGGCGCAGGGGATGATGCTCTCCTGGCTGCTCTGGCTGGCGCAGCGGAGCCTGCGCGGGCAGGCCGGCGCCTTGGTGCATCTCGCGATCTGCGCGGGCGCGGCGTTCCTCACCACCGCGCCCTTCACCGCGGCACTGCTGATGCCGGACGTGTTCGCACCGGCGGTGCTGCTGGCCCTGCTGCTGCTCGGCTTCGCGCGGCAGGTGCTGTCGCGCGCGGAGGCCTGGGCGCTGGGGCTTGTCGCCGCGCTCGGGATCGCGGCGCATCTGTCGCACGTGCCGCTCGCCGCAGCGGTCGTGGCGCTGACGCTCCTCCTGACGCGCCGCGCGGGGCCCACGCTGCGCGTCGCGCTGCCCGTGCTCGGCGCGGTGGCGATCCTGCTCGGGACGAATCTCTGGGCGCATGGACGGCTCGCGCTGTCGCCGCATGGTGCGACCTTCATGCTGGCGCGGCTGCAGGCGGATGGACCGGCGGCGGCGGTGATCCGCCTGCGCTGCCCCTATGCGGGCTGGTATCTCTGCGCCTTCACCGACCGGCTGCCGATGGACAGCGACGAGTTCCTCTGGGCGCCGGACAGCCCGGTGAACCGCGCGCCGGACGGCACGCCGCGCTTCCTAGGCGGCGCGCTGCTGTCGACGGAAGCGCGCGAGATCGTGCGGGAGACGATCCTCACATATCCCGTCGAGGTTGCGACTGCGATGGTCGGCAACGCGCTGCGGCAGCTGGTGCTGGCGACGGCGGGCGACACGCTGGTGCCGGACCATCTGGCCGTCGCGGTGCGGCCGCGGATCGCCGAGGCCTTTCCGGCGCGCGAGCTTGGCGCCTACGACGCCGCGCTGCAGCCGCGCGGCCTGCTGCCCGCCGCCGCGGCGCCGTTCCTCTGGCCGCATGCGCCGGTGCTGCTGCTCGGCGCCGTGCTGGCGCTCGTCGCCTGGTGGCGTGCGGCACGCGCGCATGACCTGCGCCGTCTCGGGCTCGTCGTCGGCGTGCTGGTCGGCGTCAGCGCCAATGCGGTCGCCACCGGCGCGCTGTCCAAGCCGCATCTGCGCTACGAGGCGCGGATCCTCTGGCTGATGCCGATGATCGCGGCACTCGCGCTGCTTCCGCGGCGGCCGTGACCGCGGTGCTTGCCATCCTGCTCGGCGCGGCGCTGCTGGCCTGGCCGGCTGTGTTCAACGGCTATCCGCTCGTCTTCATCGACACCGTCTCCTACCTGAACCAGACCACCCTGCCCGAGCTGCCCTGGGACAAGACGCTGGCCTACGGGCCGTTCCTGCACCTGTTCCACTGGCAGGTGACGCTCTGGCCGGCGGTGGCGGCGCAGGTGCTGATCGCCTCGCACCTTGTCTGGCTCGCGCAGCGCATGGCGCGCGGACGGGCGCGGCCAGGGGCGCATCTGCTGGCCTGCGCGGCGCTCTCGGCGTTGACCTCGGCACCTTGGTTCCTGGCCGCGCTGATGCCGGATGCGCTCACCGGGGTCGCGGCGCTCTGCGTGCTGCTGCTTGGCTGCGGGCGGCTCAATCCGTGGGAGGCGGCCTGGGTCGTGCTGCTCGGCACGCTGGCGGTCGCGGTGCATCTGTCGCACCTGCCGACCGCCGTCGCCGTCGTCGCGCTGGTGGCGCTGCTGACGCGGTCGCCGGCCGCGATCCTGCGCAGCGCGACGCCCGTCGGCCTCGCGCTTCTCGTCCTGCTCGGCTCCAACCTCGTCGGCTTCGGGCGCGCCACGCTGTCGCCGCACGGGTCGGTCTTCCTTCTGGCCCGCCTGCAGGCCGACGGGCCGGCGGCCGAGGTGATCCGGGCACGCTGCCCGGACGCAGGGTGGCACCTCTGCGCCTTCGCCGACCGCTTGCCGATGGACAGCGACGAGTTCCTTTGGGACGGCACGAGCCCACTGAACCGCAATGCCGATGGGTCGCCACGGCCGATGGGCGGCGTCGCCGGCGCGGCGGAAGCGCGTGCGATCATTGCCGCGACGCTGCGCGACCATCCGGGCGAGGTCGCCATGGCGATGCTGCGCAACGGCGTCGCGCAGCTGCGCCTGGTGGAGGTCGGCGACACGCTTGGTGACACGCACCTGGATGCCTCGGCGCGGCGCGCCATCGCGGCGGGCTTTCCCCCGCGCGAGCTTGAGGCCTTCGATGCCGGGCTGCAGATGCGCGGGGAGCTGCCGGCGCGCGCCGCGCCCTTCCTGGTGCCGCACCTGCCAATGCTGATCCTGGCGCTGGCGCTGGCGCCGGCCCTGCTGTGGCGCGCATGGCGCCGCCGCGACCTCGGCCGCGGCGCGCTGGTCGCAGGCGCATTGCTGGCGCTACTGGCCAATGCCGCGGCGACCGGCGCGCTCTCGAAGCCGCATCACCGCTACGAGGCGCGGATCGTCTGGCTGCTGCCGCTGGCGGTGATGCTGGCGGCGATGCCGACGCCGCGGAGGCGGTGAAGCGCGGGAGGGGTTCGGGGAGGGCAGCGCCCTCCCCGTACACCACCTACGCCGCCAGCTGCGCCGCGACCTGCTCCGGCGTCATGCGCACCAGCGCCTCGTAGTCCTTGAGCAGCGTCTCGGTCACCGCGCCGGGCGTGAAGGTGAGGTCCCCCACCTGGCGGACCGGCGTCACCTCGGCTGCGGTGCCGGCGAGGAAGACCTCGGTCGCCTTGGCGAGGTCGGATTGCGGGATGGTCCGCTCCACCACCTTGATCTGGCGCTTCTTCGCCAGCCCCATCACGGTGCGGCGCGTGATGCCGTCGAGGAAGTTGACCGGCGTCGGCGTGTGCAGCTCGCCGTCGATCACCATGAAGACGTTGGCACCCGTCGCCTCGCTGATGTCGCCCTTCCAGTCGAGCATCAGCGCATCGTCGAAGCCCTCGGCCTCCGCGTGGTGCTTGGACAGCGTGCCGATCATGTAGAGGCCCGCGGCCTTGGAAGCGGTCGGCGCGGTCTCCGGGTGCGGGCGCTTCCACTTCGCCCAGCCGAGGCGCACGCCCTTCATGCGGTTGTCGCCGAAGAGGTTGGGCCAGGCCCAGGTGGCGATGGCCAAGTGGATCTTCGTCTGCTGCGCCGAGACCGAGAGCTGCTCGGCGCCGCGCCAGGCGATCGGGCGGACATAGGCGTCGGTCTGGCCGTTCTTGGCGAGCGTCGCCCTGCAGGCCTCGTCGATCTGGTCGGCCGTCCAGGGGATCTCGAAGCCGAGGATGCGGCCCGAGGCGATCAGGCGATCCGTGTGCTCGCGCAGCTTGAAGATGTGGCCGCCATAGGCACGCTCGCCCTCGAAGACGCCGGAGGCGTAGTGCAGGCCATGCGTCAGGACGTGCAGCCTGGCGTCGCGCCAGGGGACGAACTCGCCGTCCAGCCAGATCCAGCCGTCGCGGTCGTCGAAGGGCACCAGGGCCATCGCGGCATTCCTCCGGTCTTGTGGGCGGCCAGCTTCGGGCCGCCGCGCTTACACACGCCCATGCGCCTGTCCTATATCGGGAGGCGACGCGCCGTGCGATGGGCGGAGTGTGGCGCGGCGGAGGAAAAGCGTCAACGATGCTGACCCATTACGGACCCGCATGACAGCCCTGCCGAAGCCCGAGGCCGAAGCGGCGCGGGGCGCCGCACCTGCCGGGCGCAACCTGCTCTTCCTGCGGGAGGAGGAGCTGCGGCTGGCGCAGGACCTGCTCTTCTTCGGCTACCGCGACTTCACCGCCGGCGCGGATGCGATCCTGGCCGAGCTCGGCATGGGGCGGGCGCATCACCGCGTGCTGCATTTCGTCGGGCGGCGCCCGGGCATCACGGTGGGCGAGTTGCTCGGCATCCTCGCCATCACCAAGCAGTCGCTCGGCCGCGTGCTGACGCCGCTGGTCGATGAGGGCTACGTGACTCAGGAGACCGGCCGGAGCGATCGCCGGCAGCGCCTGCTGTCGCTCACGCCGAAGGGCGCGGCGCTGGAACGCAGGCTCTACGACCGGCAGCGCGAGACCGTGATGGCCGCCTACCGCGAGGCCGGCCCGCAGGCCGTCGAGGGGTTCCGGCGCGTGATGCGCGGCCTGATGGGGCGCGACGCCCGCGCCGCCCTCGCGCGGCTCGAGGCGAAGGACGGCGAGGCGGTGCCGTGAGCGTGTCGGACGCGGCGGAGGCGCCGCACATCCTGGTCGTGGACGACGATGCGCGGCTGCGCGCCCTGCTGCAGCGCTTCCTGACCGGCGAGGGCTTCCGGATCACCGCCGCCCCGGACGCCGCGGCGGCGCGACGCGCGCTGGCGGGCGTCGCCTTCGACCTGATGGTCCTCGACGTGATGATGCCGGGCGAAAGCGGGCTCGAGCTGGTTGAGAGCCTGCGGCGGGAGGGCAGCGACGTGCCGGTGCTGATGCTGACCGCCCGCGGCGCGCCGGACGACCGCATCGCCGGGCTCGAGGCCGGGGTGGACGACTACCTGGGCAAGCCCTTCGACCCGCGCGAGCTTGCGCTGCGCATCCGCACGATCCTCCGCCGTGTCGCGCCCGCGCCGGCCGAGGCCAGCGCGGCGCCGGTGCAACTCGGCGCCCGGTGGTTCGACCTGCAGCGCGCCGAGCTGCGCGGGCCGGAGGGTACGATCCGCCTGACGGGGGGCGAGACGGCGCTGCTCGCCGCGCTCGCCGCCCGCCCCAACGAGGTGCTGAGCCGCGAGGAGATTGCCGCCGCGCTCGGCACGCCGGAGGCGGGGGAGCGGGCGATCGACGTGCAGGTCACGCGGCTGCGCCGGAAGGTGGAGCCCGACCCGCGGGAGCCGCGCTTCATCCAGACCGTGCGCCACCGCGGCTACGTGCTGCGACCGGGCGTGTGATGGCGCGCCTCGAGCGGGCTCTTCGGCTGCTGGTGCCGCGCGGGCTGCTCGGGCGCAGCCTGCTGATCATCCTGCTGCCCCTGCTGATCCTGCAGGGCGTCGCGCTGCAGATCTTCTACGGCTCCCATCTCGACGTCATCTCGCGCCGTCTGGCCGCCGCGGTCGCGGGCGAGGTCGGTTTCGTCATCGAGCTGCTGAACCGCGATCCCTCGGCCGAGAACCGGGCGCTGCTGTTCCGCGAGGTCGCCTGGCGCTTCGACATGGCGATGGCCTTCGAGCCAGGCGCGACGCTCGGCCCGCCGCAGGGCCGCGCCGCCTCGATGCCGCTGCTGCCGCTCGAGGAGGACCTCGCCAATGCGCTGACTGAGCGCGTCGGCCGACCCTTCGACGCGGATTGGGTGTCGGATCCGCGCAGCGTCATCATCCGGATCCAGCTGCGCGACGGCGTCCTGCACGTGGAGGCGCCGCGCAAGCGGCTGTTCAGCGGCACGCTCTACCTGTTCGTGATCTGGCTGGTCGGCTCCTCGCTGCTGCTGTTCGTCGTGGCCGCGCTGTTCATGAAGAACCAGGTGCGCGCGATCCGCCGCTTCGCCGCTGCGGCGGAGGCCTTCGGGCTCGGGCGGGACATCGGCCCGATCAAGCCGGAGGGGGCGGCGGAGGTGCGGCAGGCGGCGCACGCCTTCAACCGGATGCAGGAACGCATCCGCCGCTTCGTCGCGCAACGGACGGAGATGCTGGCCGGCATCAGCCACGACCTGCGCACGCCGCTCACGCGCATGCGTCTGGCACTCGACGTGCTGCCGCGCACGGAGGAGGAGGAGGAGGACATCGCCGCGCTGACGCAGGATGTGGAGGAAATGGAGCGGATGGTCGCCGCCTATCTCGCCTTCGCCCGCGGCGAGGTCGCCGAGCAGCCGCAGCCGGCCGACCTCGCCGAGATCGTGCGCGACGTCGCGCAGAAGGCAAGGCGCGACGGCGCGGAGGTGGCGGTGGAGGCGCCGGGATCGCTGGTGCTGCCGCTGCGCCCGGACGCGCTTCGCCGCTGTCTCGCCAATCTGCTCGACAATGCCCGCAAGCATGCGCGGCGGATCGCGGTCGGCGTCGCGGAGATCCCGCGAGAGACCGGCGGCGCGGGTCTGCGGCCGGCGGGCGGCTGGGCGCAGGTGACGGTGGACGACGACGGGCCGGGCATCCCGGCGGCGCAGCGCGAGGAGGCGTTCCGCCCCTTCGCGACGCTGAGTTCCGGCGGCACCGGGCTCGGGCTCGCCATCGCGCGCGACATCGTGCGCGCGCATGGCGGCGACATCGTGCTGGAGGACAGCCCGCTCGGCGGCCTCAGGGCGCGGGTGCGGCTGCCGGTGTGACGAACCACCCGGGGGCAAGGACGGTGAAGCCGTCCACCTCCGCGAGCAGATCGCGCTGCGGGTCCATCGCGGCCTCCGCCAACTGCCGGATCTCCGGTGTGCGCAGGATGTAGAGTGTGCCGGGTTCGTGGCGGCCGGTGCGGATTGCCTCTTCGGTGCGGTCCCGCAAGGTGTCCCAGGCGCGCACGTCGACACGCGCAATATAGACTGCGTCGGTGGGCAGGTTGAGTTCACTGGCGAGGCGCGCAGTGCGAAGCCAGCCTGGCGCCAGGACTGCCGTGGGCACGGCACGGAGACGCGTGTAGCGGGTTGCGGCCTCCGGCCAGAAGGGGTTCTGCGCAACGGCCGGCAGGGTCGGCGGCACGCCTGCAAAGGCTTGTCGGCGTTCAAGAATACCGGGGGCGACATCAGCGACCTGGAGCGCGAGCAGGGCTGCCAGCATCGGGCCTGCCAAACGACCAGCGCGCCTGATCACGGCAAAGCCGGCAGCGAAGATGCTGGCATAGACGAGCGGCCAAACCATTCGGTTTGATGCCCGGAGCATACCAAATCCCTCCTCAATGAGGGCCGGCAGCGGCAGCGCAATGATTTCCCGCCCCGCGAGAAAGACGCGATGCGTGATCGCGAACAGAGCCAAGAGCAGAAAGATGCGCAGCAACGGGCCATGCTCTCGCATCGCGCGTCGCAGACATCCCGTGCGTAGACCGACCGCGAAACCGATCGCCAGCAGCCCAAGCGTGCCAAGCCCGAGATAAGAGGCCGCCACCTCAAACTCGCCGTTGTCGGGGAGGTCAGGCAGAAAGGCAGACCACGTGCCGCCGTCGAAGAACGCGGCGAGGTCGAGGCTCCAATCGCCGTATCCGCCGCTGACATGACCATCGGTCAGTACGAAGAACCCGGCCAGCCAGAGGCCAAGAAGCGTTGAACCGAACGCTGCAACGGCTTCCTCGACCAGTCCCGGCGGACGACGCTGCTCGAGACGGCGTAGCCAGTCCGCAAACCAGATCGCGCCGACCATCACGAGCAGGTAGCTGTGCACAAGGCTGCTCAGGAACAGCAGCAAGCACCAGCCGATCGCATGGCCACGTCCAGTCCGGCCGCGGAAGTACAGCAGCAGGGCAGCGCATATCAGGAACTGCCCCGCGAGGGACGGGTGGATCGCCATCCGCCAAATCAGGATGGGCTGCCAGGCGGCCAACCCTGCCAACGCCGCGCGGGCGACGACGTCGCGCGTTGCCAACCCGGTCACGGCCCAGGCGACAGCAGCCTGGAGCATGCTCGTCGCAATCAGCCAAGCGCCCCAGTACTGTTCTACGAGCGGCCCGGCGCCAATCGCCTTCAGACCTAAAGCGAGGAGCGGAATGCTGTCGGAGTAAAAGATCGATGATCCGAGCTCGAGCCCATAGGCACTGTTACGGCTTGGCGGCCATTCGAATGGCGTCGTGCGGAAGTAGTGCCACCCGAGCAGATGAGCGCCCGGGTCGTCGCTGAGTGGATTGCCCAGGATCCACCCCACGTGGGACGGCAGAACAACTCCCGGCCCGAACATGAGCAGGACCGGTATGACCCCTATCAGGCAGGCGATAAGCAGGCCGAGCCGGCCGATCCAAACGCGACCGGTCGGTGATGTCATCCGCCCTGCTTGTTCGCCATCTGCTTGACCTCTTCCATCGCCTCGGCGAAGCGGCGGTTCAGCAGCGCCAGCGCCTCGGCGTTCGACTTCTGGATGAGGTCGGCGATCTCCTTCATGTTCGAGACCGCGCGCTCGTAGCCAGACTTCAGCAGTTCGGCCTGGCGCGCCGCGCGATCCTGCGGGTTCTCCGTCCCGCTCATGCTGCGCATCGCCTCCGTCATCTCGCCCATCGCCGACTGGACGATCTCCATGTGCCGGCGCGCGACGGCCTGCGCGCCCTCGAGCGCGATGCGGTTCGCGGCCGACAGCGCCTCGAGGTTGCGGCGCTGCGCCTGGGCGAGGCTTTCGAGATCCGCGAAATGCGGCATCCGGAACTCCGCGAACATCTTCATCATGTCCTCGGGCTTCATGCCGAACCGGTCGGACATCGTGTCGTCTCCCTTGCGTGCCGGGCGATGCTAGCCGACGCAGGACGGGCGCAGAAGCCGCCTGCGCCTCACGCCGCCGTGCTGTCGGTCCCTGCCGCCATGTCAGGCGGGGGTGCGGCGAGGTCGCCGCCGTCCAATCCGAAGCTGCGGGCGGCCTGTTCGGCACGCTCGAGCGCCCGGTCGAGCGCGGCCATGGTCGGACCGAGCTCCTCGGACGTGTCCTTCGACCAGACATTGACCACGCGGATCCAGACCAGCGTAAGGCCCGCGGCACGCAGCCGGCCCTTCAGCCCCCCGGCGTCGAGCTCGGCGAGGTCGAGCATGCGCTCCATGCTGCGCTGGAAGAGCGGCGCGACGGCGCCGAACAGCACGCCATCGGTGTACATCTCGGTCATCAGCCGCCGCATGCCGGCCTTGTAGGGCGCCAGCGCGTCGAGACCGCGCATCAGCACGTCGAACAGGCGGTCGCGCGGGGTCCCGCCCTGCCCCGGCACCGTGCCGGCCGCGACCTCGTCCATCACCTGATCGGCGAAGAGCCGCAGCAGGCCGAGCCGCGAGGGGAAGCGCCGGACCAGTTCGCCCGCGGCCACGCCCGACTCCTGCGCCAGCCGCGTCACGGTGACGCCGCGCCAGCCATGCGTGGCGACCACCCGGAACAGGGCCTCGATCAGGGCGGCATCGGCTTTCATGGGATCCATGGAGAGAAGGGTGGGGTCGAGGGGCCGTTGCGCCAAGCTACCCGGCCAGCTCGCGCGACCGTGCCGTGGCGGCTGCGATGGCGCGGGAGATGGCGTCGGGCCAGGCGGCCTGGTCCATCAGCACGGCGAGCGCCCGTTCCGTGGTGCCCTTGGGGCTGGTGACGTTCTTCCGCAGCTGCGCCGCGTCCTCGGCGCTCGCTCCGAGCAGCGCGCCGGATCCGGCGACGGTGGCCCGCGCCATGCGTCGCGCGAGGTCGGCCGGGATCCCCTGCTCCCTGGCCGCCGCCTCCAGCAGCTCGGCGAGGAGGAAGACATAGGCCGGCCCGCCGCCCGAGACGGCCGTGACCGGGTCGAGCAGCCCCTCCTCCTCGACCCAGGCGACCTCGCCGGTCGCGCCGAGCAGCGTGTCGGCCAGCGCGCGCTGCGCGGGGGTGACGGAAGGTGCGGCGCAGGCGACGGTGAAGCCCTGCCGCACCGCGGCCGGCGTGTTCGGCATGGCGCGGACGATGGCGGCGCCAGGGCCGAGCTGCCCGGCCATCCCGGCGATCGTCTTGCCGGCCATGATCGAGACGAAGACGGCCGGGCCGGCGAAACGCGCATAGAGCGGCAGGGCCGCGGCCGCCTCCTGCGGCTTGATCGCCAGCACGATCGCGCCCGGCGCGAAGCCCGCCGGGATCTCCTCCGCCGCCTTCACCAGGGTCGCCCCCGGCGGCGGCGCCGACAGGAAGGGATCCACCACCACCGCCTGCGAGAGCCCGCGCTCGCGCCAGCCGGCCAGCATAGCGCCGCCCATCTTGCCGCAGCCGACCAGGAGCAGGGGAGGAAGCATGTACGTCATGGCGGCGAGCCTCGCCGCCATGACGCGCGGTGGCAAGTGCCGGTCAGGCCTCGCCGACGCAGTCGAGCATCGCGGCCTGCAGGGCGTCCGCGGGCGCCTTGCCGCCCCAGAGGACGAACTGGAAGGCGGGGAAGAAGCGCTCGCACTCGGTCAGCGCGATGTCGACCATGTCCTCGAGCGATTCGGCCGAGGCGCCGGGGGCGCCGCGCAGCAGCACCGAGTGGCGGAACACCGGCACCCCGTCGTCGCTGTCGATGCCGAAATGGCCGATCCAGAGCTTCTCGTTCGCCATGGCGAGCAGTTCGAACAGCTTCTCGCGCTTCTCGGGCGGCACCTTCAGGTCGAAGGCGCAGGAGAAGTGCATGGCGCTGATCTCGTGCGACCAGGAGAAGTAGAGGCCGTAGTCGCACCATTTGCCGGGCGCTTCGGCCGCCATCTCGGCGTCCGAGCGCCGGTCGAAGGCCCATTCGTTCGAGGCAATGATCTGCTCGATGATGTCGAGCGGGTTGGCGGAGCGCTCGTGCGTTTCCTGGCTGAGATAGGCTGACATGCGGCACCTCCTTCGCCCGGACCGGAACGGCTTCGGCCCCCCCGCCGATCGCCGCCCCCTGTGAGAACGCGTCTGGGGTATCCCCTGCAGAGGCTGCCCCGAGGTGTTGGGGTTCAACACCCCGATTCGCCACTATCCCTAGACTACCTGGGCGCGGAACGCTCCCGCAAGCATGTGGTTTGCTGGCCTGGCAACTACTTGTGGACAAGTGCTCAGAGCCGCTCGTCGGGATCCGGCGCATCCTCCGCCGTCGCTTCCAGCGCGGCGACGCGTGTCTCCAGCTCCGTCACGCGATGGGCCAACGCCTCGGCCTGCTCGCGCGCACGGCGCGCGACTTCGAGGGCGGCGTCGAGATCCTCCCGCCGGACCAGCTCGAGCCGCTGGACCATCGCCTCGACCTGGGCGCGGGCCATGGCCTCGGCCTCCGCGCGGACGGCCGTCATCACAGAGAAGGCGCCGCCCGCCATGCCTGCGAGGTCGTCCAGGACCCCGCGTGGGCCCCGCCGTCCGTCATCGCCCGTTGCCATCCTGACCTCCTTGCCCTGCCGGCCCGCATGCTTGTCCGGCCGCGAAGCCCCGGCCTATACCCCGGCGCCGGCGCGACGGCAGCCCGCGCAAGGGGACGGGGATGTATCTGGTCACCGGCGGCGCCGGTTTCATCGGTTCGAACCTGGTCGCGGCGCTCGCTGCCCGCGGCGCCGAGGTGATGGTGGTGGACCGGCTGCGCGACGGCACGCCGGGCCGCGAGAAGTGGCGCAACCTGGCGAAGCACGCCATCGCCGGCATCCTGCCCCCCGAGGAGATCGAGGATTACTGGGCCGAAAGCGCGGGCGAGATCGACGCCGTGCTGCACATGGGCGCGATCAGCGCGACGACGGCGAAGGATGGCGACCTCGTCGCGGCCACCAACTTCACGCTGCCGCTCTGGCTCTGGTCGGCCTGCGCCGAGCGCGGCATTCCCTTCATCTACGCCTCCTCCGCCGCGACCTATGGCGACGGGGCCCTCGGCTTCGAGGACGATGCGAGGCCGCAGGCGCTGGCGGCGCTGCGGCCGCTCAATCTCTATGGCTGGTCGAAACTGGCCTTCGACCGGCGCGTCGCCGACATGCTGGAGCGCGGCACGCCGGCGCCGCCGCAATGGGCGGGCCTGCGCTTCTTCAACGTCTACGGCCCGAACGAGTACCACAAGGGCCGGATGGCGAGCGTCGTGTTCCACAAGTTCCACGAGGCCGCGGGCGGCGCGCCCGCGCGGCTGTTCCGCTCGGACCGCGCCGGCATCGCGGATGGCGAGCAGAAGCGCGACTTCGTGCATGTGGACGACTGCGTGAACGTCATGCTCTGGCTGCTCGACAACCCGCAGGCCAGCGGCTTGTTCAACGTGGGCTCGGGCGAGGCGCGGAGCTTCCTCGACCTCGTGCGCGCCATGTTCGCGGCGATGGGCGAAGCGCCACGGATCGAGTTCGTGGACATGCCCGCCGACCTCAAGGGCAAGTACCAGTACTTCACCGAGGCGCCACTCGCCCGCCTGCGCGCGGCCGGCTACGACGCACCGACGATCCGGCTCGAGGACGGCGTGGGCCGCTATGTCCGCGACTTCCTCATGCAGGCGGACCCGCATCGCTGATGCTCGCCACGCTTCCCGTCATCGCCTTCCCCACCATCGACCCGGTGGCGGTGCAGATCGGCCCGCTGTCGATCCGCTGGTACGCGCTCGCCTATATCGGCGGCATCGTGTTGGGCTGGTGGCTGGTGCGGCGGCTCGCGGCGCTCACGCCCGTCGCGGCGACGCGCGAGCAGGTGGACGACGCGGTCACCTGGGCGACGCTCGGCATCATCTTCGGCGGGCGGCTCGGCTACGTGCTGCTCTACCGGCCCGGCTACTACGTCACCGCGCCGTGGGAGGCGCTGTATCTCTGGCATGGCGGCATGTCGTTCCATGGCGGCATGCTCGGTGTCATCGTCGCGCTGTGGTGGTTCTGCCGGCGGCAGAACATCGACCCGCTGCTGTTCGGCGACCGCGCGGCGGTGGCGGTGCCGATCGGGCTGTTCCTCGGCCGGCTGGCGAATTTCGCGAATGGCGAGCTCTGGGGCCGGGTGACGGACGTGCCCTGGGCGATGGTCTTCCCGACCGGCGGCCCGGAGCCGCGGCATCCGAGCCAGCTCTACCAGGCGGTGCTGGAAGGCGCGGCGCTGTTCGTCGTGCTGCTGGTGCTGGTCCGCAACCCGGCGATCCGCGCGCGGCCGGGCACGCTGACCGGCGTGTTCCTGGCTGGCTACGGCGTCGCGCGGCTGATCGGCGAGATGTTCCGCCAGCCGGACGCGCATCTCGGCTTCCTCTTTGCCGGGATCACGATGGGCCAGTTGCTGTCCCTGCCGATGATCGCCGTCGGGCTGTGGCTTATCCTGCGGGCGCGCCAGCGGCCGGCGGTGGCGTGACGGATGGCTGACGCGCCCGAGCGGCTCGACCGCTTCATGGCGCGTGCGGTGGGTGCCTATTACGCGCGCCGAGAGACGCCTTTCGGCCGCGCCGGGGACTTCACCACCGCGCCCGAGATCAGCCAGGCATTCGGCGAGGTGCTCGGCGCCTGGTGCGTGGTGGCTTGGCAGCGCATGGGCCGCCCCGACCCGGTGCTGCTGGTCGAATGCGGTCCCGGCCGCGGCACGCTGATGGCCGATGCGCTGCGCGCCGTCGCCGGTGTCGCGCCCGCCTTCCGCGCCGCGCTGCGGGTACATCTGATCGAGACCTCGCCGGCGCTGCGGGCGCAGCAGGCCCGTGCGGTGCCGGAGGCGACGTGGCATGACGACGTGGGGACGCTGCCGCGCGGCCCGATGCTGCTGCTGGCCAACGAGTTCCTCGACGCGCTGCCGATCCGGCAGTTCGTCCGGCGCGACGGGGCATGGCTGGAGCGCCACGTGGCGGGCGGCGGCTTCGTCGAGTTGCCGGCACAGGCCGCCCCTGCCCTGCCGGCGGAGGCGCCCGAGGGCACGGTGAAGGAGGTGTCGGAGCCGGCGCTCGGCTTCGTGCGCTGGCTGGCGGCGCGGATCGCGACGGAACGCGGCGCGGCGCTGCTCGTGGATTACGGCCCTTCCCAGCCAGGCTTCGGCGACACGCTGCAGGCGATGCGCGCGCATGAGACGCGGCTCGACCCGCTGGCCGAGCCCGGCACGCGCGACCTGACGGCGCATGTGGATTTTCCCGCGCTCGCCGCCCTGGCACGCGCGGCCGGCGCCTCGGTCTTCGGTCCGTTGCCGCAGGGTCTGCTGCTGCAGCGGCTCGGCCTGATGACGCGGGCGGCGATGCTGGCCCGCGCGCGGCCGCGGTTGGCCGGGGAGATCCTGTCCGGCGCCGAGCGGCTGGTCGCGGCCGAGGGCATGGGGCGGCTGTTCAAGGCGCTCGCGGTCTGCGATTCCGGCCTGGGCGTCCCGCCCGGATTCGAGGAGCCATGACGCCGCCTGTCCTGACCGCCGGCCTGGCCGTGCCGCACGGCTTCTTCACGCGTCGGGGCGGCGTCTCAAGCGGGCGTTTCGCAAGCCTCAACTGCTCCCTCTCCGGGCGCGACGACGCCGCAGCGGTGGCGGAGAACCGGGCGCGCGCCGCCGGCGCGCTCGGGCAGGATCCGGCGCGGCTCGTCGGGTTGACGCAGGTGCATGGCGTCGCGGTGGCCGAGGTGACCGAGCCCTGGCCCCAGGGCGCGCGGCCGGAGGCGGATGCGATGGTGACGGATCGGCCCGGCCTGCTGCTCGGCATCGTCACCGGCGACTGCGCGCCGGTGCTCTTCGCGGACGCCGCGGCCGGCGTGGTCGGCGCGGCGCATGCCGGCTGGCGCGGCGCGGTGGCCGGCGTGCTGGAGGAGACAGTCGCGGCGATGGAACGACTGGGCGCCGCGCGCGACCGGATCGTGGCGGCGATCGGCCCCTGCATCGCGCAGCGGAGCTACGAGGTCGGGCCCGACCTGCGCGACGCGCTGCTGGCGCGCGATGCGGCCGATGCGCGGTTCCTGGCACAGGGCCGGCGCGAGGATCGCTGGCAGTTCGACCTGCCGGGCTACTGCCTCGCGCGGCTCGCGGCGCTCGGCGTCGGCGCGGCCTGGACCGGGCACGACACGCTGGCGGAGGAAGAGGACTTCTTCAGCCACCGCCGCTCCACGCTGTCTGGCGGCGGGCCGATCGGGCACCAGCTGTCCGCCATCGCCCTGCCGGGATGAGCGCGCCATGCCCTATGTCATCATGTTCGTGGCCATGATCTTCCTTACGCTCCTGGTTTCCTGTGTCCTCGTCTAGGCGCGCGGTCGTCGGGGCGCTGGGACTCGGGCTGCTGGCCGCCTGCGGCGACCTGCCGCAGCCCTTCCGCGGCCAGCCGGGCGAGCTGGCGCGCAGGTTGGCGCGCCCGCCCGCCTACCGGCTCGCCGTGCCCGCCCCGCAGGAGGCGCTGCTGACCGACGCCGAGGCCGAGGGCTACGCCCAGGCCCTGGCCGAGGCGCTGATGGCCCAGGACGTGCCCGCGGTCAGCAACGAGCGCTTCCCGCTCGACTGGACCGTCGAGGTCGTGGCGACTTCGGATGGCGGGCAGGTCGTGCCGCGCTACCGCATCCGCGACGCGGATGGCCGCGTGCTGGGCGAGCATGCCGGGCGCCCCGTGCCGGCGCGCAACTGGGTGGAGGGCGGCGCGGAGGTGCACTGGCGCGCCGCCGTCCAGGCCCGACCACGACTAGCC
>NZ_JAKJIB010000569.1 GCF_021864505.1 Falsiroseomonas oryziterrae | reverse complement strand
GAGGGCCGCCAGCACCTGCCCAGCGCGGGCCAGCACGCCGCGCGGCACGCCCGCCAGCCGCGCGACATGGACGCCCCAGGATTTCTCGGCCGCGCCATCGCCGACGAGGTGCTGGAACACCACCTCGCCGCGCCATTCGCGGACCCGCATGCTGGCCAGCCGCAGCTCCGGCAGGCGCCCGGCCAGCGCGGTCAGCTCGTGGAAATGGGTCGCGAAGATCGCGCGGCAGCGGATGCGGTCGTGCAGCGCCTCCAGCACCGCCCAGGCGATGGCGAGCCCGTCCCAGGTGGCGGTGCCGCGGCCGACCTCGTCCAGCACGACGAGCGAGCGCGCGGTGGCGCCGTTCAGGATCGCCGCCGTCTCCGCCATCTCCACCATGAAGGTGGAACGGCCTCCGGCGATGTCGTCGCCACCCCCCACACGCGAGAACAGCCGGTCCACCAGGCCGATGCGCGCCTCGGCCGCCGGCACGAAGAGCCCGGCCTGGGCAAGCACCACCATCAGCGCGTTCTGGCGCAGCCAGGTGGACTTGCCGGCCATGTTCGGCCCGGTCAACAGGCAGAGCCGACGGCCGCCGGACAGGTCGCAGTCGTTCGGCACGAAGGCAGGCCCGCGGGCGCGCTTCAGCGCCGCTTCCACCACCGGATGGCGGCCTGCCACGATGCGGAATTCGGCGCGGTCGGTGACCTCCGGCCGGCACCAACCGCCCTCCGCGGCGAGGGCGGCGCCGGCGGCATGGACGTCGAGCTCGGCCATCGCCCGCGCGGCCTCGGCGATGGCGGTGCCGGCGTCGAGCAGCATCCGGCGCAGATGCGCGACGCAGGCGCGTTCGCGCGCGGCGGCACGGTCGCCGGCCTCGGCCACCTTGCGGTCGAGCTCGGCGAGCGCCGCGCAGGTGAATCGGATCGCGTTCGCCATGGTCTGGCGGTGGATCGGCGCCTGGTCGGGCGCGAGGCCTTTCGGCGCCTCGCGCAGCAGCTTCTCGCCGGCGGCGGCGGGCAGCTCGGCCAGGAAGCCGAATTGCTGGTGGTGGCGGATCTTGAGGCTTGCCACGCCCCAGGCCTGGGCAAGGTCGAGCTGCAGCGCGGCGATCGCCTCGCGCGCGCCGTCGCGCAGCCGCCGCAGCGCATCTAGCTCGCCGTCGTAGCCGGGGGCGACGATGCCGCCATCCTCGAGCCGCGCCGGCAGGCGGTCGGCGAGCCCGCGGGCGAGCTCTTCGGCGAGCGCCGGGTCGAGGCGCAGCGCCTCGCGCGCCTCTGCGACAAGGGCGGGCACGGGGAGCGCCGCGGCATCCAGCGTGGCGCCGATGCGCGCCGCGACGTCGAGCCCGAGCCTGAGCGCGCCGAGGTCGCACGG
>NZ_JAKJIB010000568.1 GCF_021864505.1 Falsiroseomonas oryziterrae | reverse complement strand
CCGTCGAGGCGGGCGCCCTCGCCCGGCGCCGCGATCGCGGCCGGGATGGTCGCGGGCCGCACCTCGCCAAGCGCATGCAGCGTCCAGGCCTCGGCGAAGCGGGCGCGGCTCTCCAGCCGGAACGCGCCGTCGGCCAGCGTGCAGCGAATCTCGCGCGTCTGCCCCAGCGGCAGCGTGCCGAGGATACGGAACTCCGCCACCTCCAGCGCCGCCGCGTCGGGATGCCGCGCGCGCCCGGCGGCGAGCGCCATGTCGAGCATCGCGGCGGCCGGCAGCACCGCCTCCTCGCCGAGCCGGTGATCCGCGAGCCAGGGCGCGAGATCGGTGTCGAGCAGCCGCGTCCAGATGCCGGGCTCCGTCCCGCGGCGGAAGCCGAGCAGCGGATGCTCCTCCACCGGATCGGTCAGCCTGGCACCCTCGACGGTCGCGGGATGCACGAAGCGCCGGCGGTCGAAGGGCGTGAGCGGGATGCGGCGCGAGGCGGGCCCGGCGAAGATTCGCGCGCCGCGCGGATCGGCGCCGGCGACGAAGGCGCGGTCGACGATCGCCGGGAAGGGATCGCCGGCGTCGCGCTTCGTCGTCGCGCCAGAGGCGCGCCGAGCCAGCGTCCCGATGTTCGCCGCTTCCACCCCCGCTGCGCGCGCCGTCTCGCGCAGGTAGGATTGCAGGACGGGATGCGGCCCGATCTCCAGGAAGATGCGCGCGCCCTGTGCGATCGCGGCGCGCGTTGCCGCCTCGAAGCGCACCGGCTCGCGCAGGTTCCGCCACCAGTACCCCGCATCGGCCGTGGACAGCGCCTCGCCGGTGACGGAGGAGAGCATCGGCAGCGCCGCAGCGCCGCAGCGCAGCCCGTCAAGGTCGCGGAGCAGCGCGTCGCGCACCGGATCCATCGCCGCCGAATGGAAGGCGTAGTCGAGATCGAGCGGCACCACCGCGAAGCGCCGCGCCTCGGCCGCCGCGCAGACCGCGGCCAGCGCCTCCTCCGGCCCGGCGAGCGTCACCGCGCCTGGCGCGTTGACCGCCGCGATCTCGACCTTCGTACCGGCGACCAGCGCCTCCGCCTCCTCGAGCGGCGCGTTCAGCGCGGCCATGCGGCCATGGCCGCGCCGCGCCTGCTGGTGGCGGCTGCGCGCGACGATCAGCCGCGCCGCGTCGTCCAGCCCGAGAAGCCCCGCGGCATACGCGGCCGCGACCTCGCCGACCGAATGGCCGAGGACCATGGCGGGCCGCAGGCCGTGCTCCGCCAGCACCGGGAGCATCGCCGCCTGGATCGCGAAGAGCAGCGGCTGCGCGACATCCGTGTCGGCCAGGTCGGCTGGCGTCACGCCGGCCCCGAGCCGCGCGCGCGGCGACCTGCC
>NZ_JAKJIB010000567.1 GCF_021864505.1 Falsiroseomonas oryziterrae | reverse complement strand
GCTCGCGCATGGCGGCGCGCTGGTCGCCGCGGCGGTCTTCGCCGCGGTCGGGGCCACGGCGCTGGCGACCGGCGGAGCGGACCCGGTGGCGCTGCCGCTCGCCACCCCCTTCGGCCCGCTGCTGGTGGCACTCGACCCGCTCTCCGCCTGGTTCCTGCTTCTGCTGGGGCTGGCCGGCGCCTGCGCCTCGCTCTTCGCGCTCGCACATGGCCGCGGCCTGCCGCCGCGCGCCGTGGTGGCCTGGCCGCTCTTCCTGGCCGGCATGGCGCTGACCCTCGTCGCCGCCGATGCGCTGACGCTGCTGCTCGGCTTCGAGGCGATGTCGCTGGCAAGCTGGGCGCTGGTCGCCACCGACCATGCGAAGGAGGAGAATCGCCGGGCCGCCCGGATCTACCTCGTCTTCGCGGCGCTGTCGGCCGCCTGCCTGGTCCCCGCCCTCGGGCTGCTCGCCGGGCCGGCCGGCGACCTCTCCTTCGCCGCGATCCGGGAGGCGCCGCCGGAAGGCTGGCGTGCCGCGGCGATCCTGGCCCTCGTCGTCGCCGGCGCCGGCGCCAAGGCCGGCCTCGTGCCCCTGCATGCCTGGCTGCCCCTCGCGCATCCCGCCGCGCCCAGCCATGTCTCGGCGCTGATGTCGGCGGCGATGACCAAGGTCGCGCTCTATGTCGCGGCGCGGCTGCTGCTGGATCTCGGCGGGCCGGCCCAGCCGCTCTGGTGGGGCGTGCCGCTCATCGTGCTCGGCGCGGCGTCCGCCGCGCTCGGCGCGCTGCGCGCCAACCTCGAGGAGGACGGCAAGACGCTGCTGGCCTGCTCCACCATCGAGAATGTCGGCTTCGTCGCCATCGGGCTCGGCCTGGCCGCCTGCTTCCGCGCCGCCGACCTGGGCGCGCTCGCCGCGCTGGCCGCCGGCGCGGCACTGCTGCACGCGCTCGCGCATGCGATGTTCAAGACGGCGCTGTTCCTGGGCTTCGGGGAGGTCGCGCACGCCGCGGGCTCGCGCAGCCTCGACCGGCTCGGCGGGCTGATCCACGCCATGCCCTGGACGGCGGCGTGTGCGCTGATCGCCGCCGCGGCGGCCGCGAGCCTGCCGCCGCTGTCGGGCTTCGCCGGCGAATGGCTGCTGCTGCAGGCGCTGCTGGCGGCCTGGCGCGTCGGCGAGCTGCCCTTCCAGCTGCTGGCGCTCGTCGTGCTCGCGCTGGCGGCGCTGGCCGCGGCGCTGGCCGCGAGCGCGATGGTCCGGCTGTTCGGCCTGGTGTTCCTGGGCCGCCCGCGCACGCCGCGCGTGCTGGGCGCGTCGGATGCGCCGCTGCTGTCGCGCATCGCGCTCGCGGTGCCGGCCGCGCTGACAGTCGCGATCGGTGTCCTGCCGGGGCCGCT
>NZ_JAKJIB010000566.1 GCF_021864505.1 Falsiroseomonas oryziterrae | reverse complement strand
ACTCGCCCGGGGCCGAGCCGTAGCGCGCCGCGCGCTCGGCCGCGCCGCGCGCCCGGCCGCCGACGCTTCCCGCCAGCGATTGCGCCCGCGCCTTCGCGCGCTCCCAGGCCTCGCTCGCGGTCTCGCCGGCGCGCGCCGCGAGGTCCTCCGCCCGTTCCTTCAGCTCGGAGGCCGTCTCGCCGATGCGCTCGCCGAGACCGGGCCCGGCGTACGCGGAACTGCCCGGGTCGCCGCTTCCCATGTAGGCGCCGCCGGTCTGGCTGGCGCCATAGGGCATGGCGGTGCCCGCGAGGTCGTCATAGCCGGACGGCCCGTAGAGGTCGCGGCTCCGGGCCTCGCTTCGGCCGCCGAAGGCAAGCCACGCGATGCCGGCCCCGATCATCAGCACCGGCAGCGGGTTGTCGCGCAGCGAGGCGCCGAGGTTGCCGGCGAATTCGCGCCCGCCCGAACTGCGCACCCACTCGACCATCTGGTCGGCGAGCTGGCTCGGCGAGACGCGCTCCTTCAGCTCCTCCGCCGTGTTCACCAGTCGCGCGCGGTTGCGTTCCACCTCGCGCTCGATTTCGGCGGCGGAGCGCTCGCCATTGCCGCTGGATGTGGTGCTGGTGCTCATCGAACGGTCTCCTTGGCGGCCTGCGCGTCACGCGAGAGCTGTTCGGCGGTGCGCGTCGGGGTCAGGTTGGTGGCCTTCAGCTTCGACATGCCGCCGCGGATCAGCAGGAAGCCCGCCAGGCCGGCGAGCCCGGCGACGATCAGCAGGCTCCAGCCGGGCTCCAGATCGAACAGGCGTGAGAGGCCCGCGGCCGCCGCCATCAGCGACAGCAGCAGCGCGCCGAGGCCGAGCCCGGCGCCCGCCGCGATGCCGGGGATGGCGCCCGCGGCCTCGCCCGCCTTCTCGCCCATCTCGGCGCGGGCGAGGCGGAGCTCGTTGCGGAACAGGTTGGACATCTCGGTGACCATGTCGCCGAGGAGCTGCCCGAAGCTCCGCTGGTCGTCGTTCACCGGCCGGCCGGTGGCCGGCTCGAAGCGGTTGGGGTCGTACTGGGTGGACATCCGGGGTGTCCTTCAGCCGTTCTCGGAGCCGCCACGGGGGCGCATCGCGGCAGAGCCACCGAGGGAGGCGCTGCCCATCGTCGAAGGCTTCGGCCTGCCCGTCTCATCCGTCTGCCAGCCCGGCGCGGTCGGCGCGTCGTGCGGCGCGGCCGGACCCGTCGGGTAGGCCGAGCCGGCACCGCCGGAACTGCCGGCGAGGCCGCCGCCCATTCCGGCGCTGCTGCCCATCCCGGCGCCGGCCGTGTGCATCCCGCCGCCGGGCAGGCCCGCCCGGCCATGCATCCGGTCGTGGAAGTCGCGTTCCATGACGTGACGCCGGTGCGCGCC
>NZ_JAKJIB010000565.1 GCF_021864505.1 Falsiroseomonas oryziterrae | reverse complement strand
CGCCCCGCCGCCGAGCCAGAGCATCGGCCGCTCCGCCCGCAGGATGCGCTGCGCCAGCGCATCGAGCAGCGCCGGGTCGGGCACCACCGTCTGCGGCGCGATCCGCGCCGCGCCGCGCCGCCGCGCCTTCAGCCGCTGCACGTCGATCGGGATCTCGAGCGAGACCGGTCCCGTGGGCGCCGACAGCGCCGCCTGCGCCGCCGCCAGCAGCGCGTCCACCGCGTTCTGCGGTTCCCAGGCCCGCACGACCGTCTTGCTGATCGCGCGCAGCATGTCCGGCTGGCGCGGCACGTCGTGGATCGCGGCGCGGTCACGATCCATGAAGGGCCGGTCGATCTGCGTCGTGATGTGCAGCACCGGGCTACCGGCGGTCAGCGCCTCCACCTGCGCGCCGGCCGCATTGCCCGCGGCGGTGCCGGTCGAGGTGATGCAGACGCCCAATCCGCGCGTCACCCGCGCGAAGGCGTCCGCCATGTTCATCGCCCCCGCCTCGCCGCGCGCGGGCACGAAACGGATGCGCCCCTGCCGCGCGATCGCGTCCAGGATCGGCATGTTGTGGATCGAGATGACGCCGAAGGCATGCGTCACGCCGAGATCGGCCAGCGCCGCGGCGATCAGGTCGCCGACCACCTCCTCCACCACCGCCGTGTCGGTCACCGCATCCATTCTCATATGCTCCGCGACACGCCGCCGGAGACTTCCAGGCTGGCGCCGGTGACGTAGCTCGCCGCCGGCGAGCCGAGGAACAGGATCGCGCGCGCCGGCTCCTCCGGCTCGCCGAGCCGGGCGAGCGGGATCTTCTTCTGCTTTGCGAGCTCGCCGTACCACTGCTCGCGCGTCTGGCTCTTGTCGGCGCGCGCCGCGAAGCGCCGCTGCCACTGCCCGCTGTCCACGAGACCGAGCAGGATCGCGTTCACCCGGATCTGCGGCGCGAGTTCCGTCGCCAGCGACTTCAGCAGGCTCTGCGCCGCGGCGCGCGCCGCGCTGGTGCAGACCATGTGTGGTTCCGGCTGCAGCGCCAGCAGCGAGTTCACGCCGACGATCGCGGGCGCGTCGGACCGTCGCAGCAGCGGCAGGAAGGCGCGGATCGGCAGCACCTGGCTGAACACCTTCAGCTCCAGCTCCTCCCGCCAGTCGTCGTCGGAGGTGTCGGCGAAGGTCGAGACGCGCCCCTGCCCGGCATTGTTCACCAGCAGGTCGAGCTTGCCGCCCCAGGCGCCCACCGCCTCCGCGAAGCGCGCGACGGCCGCCTTGTCCAGCACGTCGCATTCCGCCGCGAGCAGCCGCTCGCCGCCGTCCAGCGCTTCGCGCGCCGCCGCCAGCCGCGCCGCGTCGCGCCCGCAGATCGCCACGCGCGCGCCTTCCGCCAGCAGCAGCCGCGCCG
>NZ_JAKJIB010000564.1 GCF_021864505.1 Falsiroseomonas oryziterrae | reverse complement strand
GCCGGGCGGCGACGCGCGGCGCGCCGTCGGTCCACCAGAGCGCGCCGGTGCCGCCCGTGGCGAAGCCGGGCGGCGCGGCGGCCAGCAATTCCTCGATCCGCTCCGGCGCAGCGTCCGACACGACGCCGGCCAGCCCCGCGTCCTCCACGGCCGCGATCCAGGACGGATCGGGCACCGGGGCGCCCGGGAAGCCGGGCAGCACGGCGGCGAGCGTGAGCGGCCAGTTGCGCCCCGCGCGATCCACGCTGGGCAGCATGACACCCGCCACCGCATCGGGTCCGCACTGGCCCGCGGGGATCGCGAAGCGCCAGATCGGCGCCTCGAGCCAGGCCGGCATCCAGCCCTCGCCGAGGATCGCGCGGCTGCCCGGCATCACCTCGGACAGCCAGGAGTCCCAGGCTTCCGTGAAGCCGCGCGGCAGCCCCCGCGCCACGAAATCGCCGCGCGCCGGCAGCTTCCCGGTGAAGCCCATCCGCGCGGCGAGGGCGGCGCCGCTCACATCACGGCTCCGCCGCAGCAGAAACCCCGCACCACCCGAGAATGCGGCCGCACCGCGGCCGCCGCGCCGCGACCAACCGCGTGGCCCGGCGCGCCGTGTCTGCGGCGCGCAAGGCAAGCGCGCGAAGCGCGCGCCCGCCGCCTGAGGGCACTTACAAACTCGGGCATCGGAACTCCCGCAGCACCGTGCTCGCGAGCGGGTTCAGCGTGGAAGAAGCCCGGATCTCATAGGTGATGGACCGGTCGCCGGAGCGGAAGGTCAGCGTGAAGCGCTCCGCCGCGCCGCCGCCCTGGATCTGGCCCTGGTTGAAGAGCCGGATCATCGACCACGGCCCGCTCGCCTGCAGCACCGCCGAGCCCGACGACGGCGCCGGGTCGAAGACGAGCCGGACATTGTTCATCCGGTTCGGCCCCGGCCAGGTCACCTGGGTCGCGCGCGTCGGCCCATGCGCGTAGGTGATCACCACGCCGTCGAGATCGAGCGTGGCCTGCCGCGCGCCGGCATCCATGGTCTGCGGCGCGATGTCGAAGCGGAAGGTCGGCTGCGGCTGACCCGCGAAGAAGATGTCGCGGATCACCGCGGCACGCTGGAAGTTCGCCACCGCCTCCGCGCTGACCGGGGACGGCACGCCATCCACCGCCTGCGGGCGCCAGACGCGGCCCGACATGTCCACGAAGGGCCGGATCTGCGTGTTGAAGAAGGTGTCGAGCATCCCGCCCGGCGCAAACAGCCGCGCGAAGTCGTCCATCGGGATCTCGTTGGTGGCACCCGGCGTGAACGGGAAGCGCCCATCCACCGCCTGACGGCAGAGCTGCGCCGGCGACACGCCGCCACCACCACCGCCACCGCCACCGCCACCGCCGGCCGCACCGCCATTCCAGGCGGCAGCCGCCGCGGCGCGCAC
>NZ_JAKJIB010000563.1 GCF_021864505.1 Falsiroseomonas oryziterrae | reverse complement strand
GATCGGGCGCGCACGGTCCCGCGGGGCACGAACCCGGGCGGCGTCGCGGCGACGGAGGGATCGCGCGGGCGCGACGACCGCGCGGCCGGCACCATCGACGACCCGATCGCCCCCGGCGATGGCCTCGGGACGAACGACGTCCAGATCGGCGAGCGGTCCGAGCTGTCGGCGCAGCGCGGCGGCCCGGTTGATGTCAGCCGCGACCGGCCGAAGCGGCGCTGAGGACGACGGCGCCCCTCACGGGGCGCTGAGAACGACGGCGCCCCTCACGGGGCGACGCTGTAGCCTTCCGCCGTGACGGCCGCCGCGACCGCCGCAGCGGGCAGGGTGGTGCGCGCGCGCACCACGCCGCGGTCCAGCAGCACCTCGACCTGCGCCACCGGGTCCTTCGCCCGGATCGCCTCGGTCACCGCCCTCACGCAATGGCCGCAGGTCAGGCCCGCGACCTTCAGCTCCACGGTCATCAGTCCTGCCTTTCCAGCTCGGCGATGATGGGGCAGTCGGGCCGGTCGTCGCCGGCGCAGCACTGCGCCAGATGCCGCAGGCTGGCCGCCATCGCGGCGAGCGCAGCGGATTTCGCCTCCAGCGCCTCCACATGCGCCAGCGCCATGCGCTTCACGTCGCCCGCCGTGCGCGACCGGTCGCGCCACAGCTCGAGAAGGCGGCGCACATCCTCGAGCGGGAAGGCGAGTTCCCGCGCGTGGCGGATGAAGCGCAGCACCGCCACGTCCTGCCCGGTGTAGGTTCGGTAGCCGTTCGCGCGACGCTCCGCCTCGATCAGCCCGATCGACTCGTAGTGGCGGATCATCTTGGCGGAGACGCCCGACCGCGCAGACGCCTCGCCGATCGTCATCTCGCCCTGCGGCCCCAGCCGCATCCGGCTCACCCCAGCGGGGACGGTGTGGCTCGCGGTGTCCATCGCGCCAGCAGCAGCGCGTTCCCCACCACCGACACCGACGACATCGCCATCGCAGCACCCGCCAGCTCGGGCGACAGCAGCCCCAGCGCGGCCAGCGGCAGGCCGATCAGGTTGTAGACGAACGCCCATGCCAGGTTTCCCTTCACCTTCGAGTATGTTTTCCGCGTGATCTCGAGCGCTGCCGGCACCAGACCCGGATCGCCGCGCATCAGCGTGACCCCGGACGCGGCGATCGCGACGTCCGTTCCCGTGCCCATCGCGACGCCGAGATCGGCCGCGGCCAGCGCCGCCGCGTCGTTCACGCCGTCGCCCACCATGGCGACGCGCGCGCCCTCGGACTTCCACGCGGCGACCTGGGCCGCCTTGCCCTCGGGCAGCACCTCCGCCGCGACGCGGTCGATGCCGAGCCGCGCCGCCGCCGCCTCCGCCGCGGGCCGCACGTCGCCCGACAGCATCGCGACCCCGACGCCCGTCAGGTCGGGAGAGGGCAGGGCCGAACCCCGGAC
>NZ_JAKJIB010000562.1 GCF_021864505.1 Falsiroseomonas oryziterrae | reverse complement strand
CGAAGAGGCGGCGCAGCAGCTCGGCGGCGGCCTCGGGCAGGGCGGGGGCGGCGCGCCGCAGCGCGGCTTCGGCCGCGGCCAGCACGCCCGGCCGCACGCCATCCCCAACCGGCGGAGCATCGTTCATCGGCGTCTCCTCCGCCCCAGCCTGGGATGATTTCGGCTCCGCCGTCCAGCGCCGCGGCGTGTCACGCCCACGCGGGCGGTGATATGTTGCGGCGCATGATCCAGGACCTTGCCGCCCTGCTCGCCCCGGTCACGCCGGAGCAGTTCTTCTCGGACTACTACGACCGGAAGCCGCTGCATGTGCGCGGCACGCCGGGAAAGTTCGCCCAGGTGCTGTCCTGGCGCGGCATTAACCGGCTGCTCGACATGACGCATATCTGGTCGGGCACCTCGCTCAAGCTCGTGATGGACAGCCAGACCATCCCGCCCGAGCAGTTCTGCACCCGCGCGCTCGGCCGCGACGGGGCGCAGCTGCTGCAGCCCGATGCGAAGCTGGTGCAGCAATGGATCGCCAAGGGCGCGTCGGTGGTGATGAACGACGTAGACAGCCTGACGCCGGGCCTCGCCAGCGTGTCGAACGCGCTGGAGGCGGCGGGCCTCGGGAAGGCGCAGGCCAACGTCTACATCTCCTGGCAGAGCCACAAGGCGTTCCGCACCCATTACGACACGCATGACGTCTGGGCCGTGCAGGTGGAGGGCGAGAAGGACTGGAACATCTGGGAGGGCCGCGCCGAGTGGCCGATCCCGCACCCCGCCTTCAAGGGCCTGCCGCAGGCGCATCATGACCAGGCGCGCGGCGCGCTGCGCGAGGTCGTGAAGATGCGGCCCGGCGACCTGCTCTACCTCCCGCGCGGCTGGTACCACGACGCGCTGGCGGAGGCGCCGGCGAGCGTGCACATCGCCTATGGCGTGCACGCGCCGCTGGGCATGGACCTTGTCAACATCCTGCTGGAACGCGCGCTGCACGACGCGGAGTTCCGCAAGCCGCTGCCGCGCCAGGACGGATCGGCGCCGGCGCGCTTCGCGCTCACCCAGCGCGCGGCGCTGCTCGGCCAGAAGCTCGCGGAGTTCACGAAGGACCCCAAGGTGCTCGAGGTGCTGGCGGGCTTCGTCGCCGGCTACCGCTACAGCCGCGGCGGCTACGACATCCTGGCCTCCCGCGGGATCGGCAGCTCCGCTTCGGAGCCGGCGGCCGACGGTGCGGCCGCCTTCCGCGTGGTCGCGAACGGCGCGAAGCCGGTGCGGCGCGGCGCGGAATGGGTCGTGAAGACTGCCGCCGGCACGCTTGCGCTGACCCCGATGGAGGCGGAGGCCGCGGCGTGGCTGCTGGCGCGCCCCGACGTCACCGCGCCGGAGCTCGCGCGCGCCCATCCGGCGGTGGAGGCCGAGGCGCTGCTCGGCAAGCCGGCGAGATCGGGAGGACAGTGGTCTGAACTC
>NZ_JAKJIB010000561.1 GCF_021864505.1 Falsiroseomonas oryziterrae | reverse complement strand
CCGCCCAGGTGGTGGCGCGCGCGCTGACCGCGCTGATCGAGGGCGGGCGGCACCAGGAGGTCTTCGGCCTGGCCGTCGGGCAGCTCAAGGTCCTGCTGGCGGCGAAGGAGGACCAGCTCAAGGAGGCGATCGCCGCGCGGGTGCGTGCGGAGGGCGGCGCGCTGGTCGGCTGGCTTGCGGGTGCGACCATCGCGCGCCGCGTGCTCGGCGCGCTGAACCACGAGCTGGAGCGGGTCGAGCCCGGCGATTCCGACCTCCGCCAGGCCTTCGAGGCCTGGATCCGCGCCGAGATCGCACGGATGGAGGAGGACCCCGAGCGCGCCGCGGCGATCGGCCGCGCGGTGCGCGAGGCGCTCGGCCATCCCGCCGTCGCCGCCTGGCTCGGCGACGTCTGGCAGCGGCTGCGGGCGGGGATCGAGGCCGATGCCGCGAACCCGAATGGACGCACGGTCGAGATCATCGCCGGCATGCTCGGCAATCTCGGCGAGATGCTGGCGACCGACGAGGCGGCGCGGGCGCGGCTGAACCGCGCGGCGGAGGGCGTGCTGATCGCGCTGCTGCCCAACGCGCGCGCGCAGCTGAGTGACTTCATCGCCGGCGTGGTGCGCAGCTGGGACACCGCGACGGTGACGGAGAAGATCGAGCTGCGCGTCGGCAAGGACCTCCAATACGTCCGCATCAACGGCACGCTGGTCGGCTTCCTCGTCGGCGGCGCGCTCTTCGCGCTGCTGACGGCGCTCTTCGGCCGGGTCTCGGTGTAGCCGCGGCGCGCGCTCACGCAGGCGTGGCGCAAGGCAGCGAAACGACCGCGAAAATCGTATACTAATTCTGCCCGAGCCGCGTTTGTCTCCCTGCGATCCGGAGCGGGGAGACACGCATGACCTTCATCGGGCGGCTGCGGCGGCTGGCAGGCGGCGGCAAGGCCAGGGATGGCGACGCGTCCTTCCTCGAGGCGCCGAGCCCCCTCTCCCTCACGGCGCGGGAGGAGGCGGAGAGCCTGGCGCGCTGGCGCGCGGCGGAGCAGGGCCGGCGGCGCCCGGATGCGCCGAGCCTCGGCGAACTTGCCCTCGTCGCCGGCTTCGCGGCCTCCTTCGTCGGTCTGGGCCAGGCGCAACGCGCCGGCTGGCTGGGCGAGACCGGCGACGAGACGGCGCTCGCGCTGGCGAGCCTGGGCGAGGTGACGGTCGAGCTTCCCCGAGAACTGCGGCTCGAGGCACGGGATCTCGCCTCCATCCTGGCAGAGGAAGCGCAGGCGACGGGCGCGACGATCATGGGGCCTTTCCCGCTGGCCTCGGCCGGTCCCCTGACCGGCACCGATCCCTGGCGCGCCGAGCCGGAGACAGCCTGGCGCGCGGCGCCGGAGGCAGTGGCGGCGCCGCCCACCGCCTCCGCCCCGTCGCCCGCGGCCGCGCCCGAGATCGTCGTGGCGGTCGGGCCGACGCGCGATCCCG
>NZ_JAKJIB010000560.1 GCF_021864505.1 Falsiroseomonas oryziterrae | reverse complement strand
CCGGTCGAGCTGATCGTGCCGGCGCCGCCGGGCTCCGGGCCGGATCGCTGGGCGCGCGGCATCGCGCCCTTCCTGGAACGCGCTTGGCCGCGGCAGCCGCTGCTGGTGCGCAACCGCCCGGGCAAGGCCGGGCTGGATGCCCTCGCCGATCTCGCCGCCGGGTCCGCCCGACGCGCCATCGCCGTCCTGACCACGCCGGTCATGCTGGCGCGCGCGATCGAGACCGGCGAGGCGTCGCCGCTCTCGCAGCTCCGCCCACTCGCGGCCCTGGTCGAGGAACCGGCGCTGCTGGTCACCGCACCAGGCGGGCCCACCGATCTCGAGTCGCTGCGCCACGGGACGCGCATCTCGCCGATCGCCACGCCGCCGCCGGGCACCGGGGCGCATGTCACCGGCCTGCGGCTCGCGGAACGGGCCGGGCTCCCGATCCTGACCTTCGCCTCGGCCGCCGCCGCGCGGCAGGCCGCGGCCGCGGGTCATGTGACGGCGGCCGTGCTGACGCTGCCCGACGCGCTCGGCCATCTGCGCGACAACCGCCTGGTTGCCCTCGGCGTCGCCGCATCCCGCCGGTCGCCCCTCCTGCCGGAGGTGCCGACGCTGCGCGAGTCCGGGCTCGAATTGCTGGGCGCGACCCGGCGCGGCTTCGCACTCGAGGCTGCGCCGGACAGGGAGTGGCAGTCCTGGCTCCTTGCGGGGCTCGAGAGCCTCGCGCGCGATCCGGACCTCGTCTCCTTCTGCGCCGACAACGGGCAGGTGCCGCGCTTCCTCGGGCCCGAGGCCTGGGCCGGCCTGCTCTCGCGCCAGGACGAGGAGTTGCGCCGGCGGTGGCAGGAGGCCCCCTGGCTGCCGCGCCGGGCGTGAAACGACACAGCTGTTGCGACAATACACCCGCGAGCATATGCTTTTGAGACGGCCCGCCTCGGGCCGCGTGCCCCGGGACGTCCTGCTCCGCCGGGCGCCCGGCGCGCGTATCGGCGCGGCAGAGGTGTGACCCCATGGCTCGGCGCAGATGGCGCGCCCAGGCTGCCCGTCCAGACTTCGTCCTGGTGGCGCGCGACCCGAAGGTGATCGCGGCGGCCCATGACGCGGCCTCGCGGCTGCCGCAGGCCACCGAGGTCGATCTTGTCTCCGCCGCCGAAGCGCTGTCGCTGCTCGTCGGCCCCGGACGTCCGCCGCGTCACCTCGTCCTGGAGGGCGACCTGGCGCAAGGCCCCCTGCTGACCGCCGCGCGCGACCGCTTCAGCGGGACCGACGTCGTGATCGTGACCCGGCCCGGAGAGGCGCCGCCGACCGGCCTGCGCAGCGCGCCCGCCGAAGGCAGCCGCCTCGCCGCCGCCCTCGCCCTGCCCGCGCCCGCGGTGCAACTGCCGAGCAGCGATCCCGCCGATCTCGCGGCCGGCCTGGCGCGCGGCGAGATCACGGTGCGCTTCCAGCCCATGGTGCGCCTTGCCGACCG